>JBNLVK010000257.1:0-37554 GCA_050618055.1 Myxococcota bacterium | reverse complement strand
CAGCCGGCATCCATCCGGCCCGCGAGCTCTTCCTTCCTCGACGTGGGGGACTTGGGGTGACTCCTGGAGCGGCGAGCGGGGAGGGCTCTCGCGAAATGGGGTTTGGGGGGCGCGGGGAAAGCCCCAGCGGCGCGGCCGGTCCGGGCCGGACGCTACAGTCTACGCGATCCCCTCCCCGACACGGGCACGCGCCGAGCGGCAGAATCTACCGCGGCCGGATGTGCTTTACAAACAATTCTCGATTTCTGTAGTCGTGATTCGATCATGGATAGCCTGCCGGGATCATGGAGCTTCTGGGTGCGATGCCGGGTTTTCCCGAATAGTTACCGACTCTCACACTATGTAATTGTCGGGCTGCTTCTGGGGGTCGCCGGCTGCGCCGGCCCCGGCCACGTCGGGGCCGTCGAGCCGGTCTTCGTGAAGGAGGCGGACCTCTGGTTCCGGGCGCGCATCGACACCGGCGCCGGGGCCAGCTCGCTGCACGCCCGTCACGTCCGGGTGGACGACGGCTGGGTCCGCTTCGAGACGGAGAACCTGCGCGGGGAGCGCCGCAGCCTGAGCCTGCCGCTGGCGGACGAAGCCCGGGTGGTGACGGCCGGCGGAAGCGAGCAGCGACCGCGCGTCGTGCTCGGCCTGGCGCTCGGCGGCGTGCTGAAGCGCGTGCCGGTCAGCCTGCGCGACCGCAGCGCCATGCAGCACCGCCTGCTCGTAGGCCGCGACGTCCTGGCCGACGACTTCGTGGTGGACGTGTCGAAGCCGCCTACCGAGGCGCGCGAGGCGGGGCCGTGAGCCGCGCCAGACCGGCCCGCGCGCGCGGGTGGTCCGGACGCAGGGCCAGCGCCGACTCGTAGCGGCGCCGCGCCGCCGCCATGTCGCCCTGCTCTTCGAGCAGCTCACCCAGCTCGACCAGCGTCTGCACCGACGCGGGGTCGAGCCGGGTCGCGACCTCCAGCTGGCGCAGCGCGTCTTCGGGGCGACCGCTGCGCCGCAACGCACGACCGAGCCGCAGCCGCAGCGCCGCGTCGCGCGGCATCAGCTGTGCCGCCTGCTCGAGCTGCGCGGCGGCGCGCCGGGCGTCGCCCTCGGAAAGCAGCAGCGCACCGTAGCCGGCGCGGGCCGCCGCCAGCCTGGGCGCCACGCGAATGGCCTCTTCGTAGCGCTGCGCCGCGGCGGCCGCGTCGCCGCTGCGCCACAGGGCGTAGGCCCAGCCGTTCAGGATCGTGGCGCTGCCGGGGCGAAGCCCGGCGGCCAGGCCCAGGTGGTGGGCCGCGCGCTCCCAGTCCTCCACCTGTACGTACTCCTGCCCGCGGTTCAGCTGGGCCTTGTAGGAGCCCGGATCGGAGCGCACCCAGGCGGTGGCGAAGGCGGCCTCGTCGGCGAAGCCCGGACCGCGCGCGAAGCTGATCCAGGCGAGCGCGGCCAGCGCCGCCACGCAGACCGCCGCCAGCCCGCGACGCGCCGGCCCCCGCCAGGCGTCCCACGCATCCGACACGAAGAGCGCGACGATCGCGACCAGCGCCGCCAGCGACAGGAAGCCGTAGCGCTCGGCGAAGGGCGACTCCTGCTGGAGCAGGTTGGCGGTGGGCAGCAGCGCCACGCCCCACCAGCCGGCGAAGAAGAGGAGCTGTCGGCGCCGGGCGGGCGTGGTGCGCCACGCGCCGAACAGCAGCGCCGCGACCGCCGCCAGCGTCACGGCGAAGCGCGGCCACGACCACCAGGCCGCCAGCCGCGGCTCGTACACCAGGGCGACGAAGGGCACGAAGGCGGTCTGGAGCGTGTAGACCAGGGTGAGCAGCGGCTGGAGCGGCCGGTCGAAGACGGCGACGTGGTAGAGCGCCGAGCCGAACAGCTGGGTGCGCACCACGAAGTAGATGGCGAACAGCGCGACGATCGGCGCGTAGCGCCGCGCCCAGCGCCCGGCGTCGCGACCGGGCGGCGCAGCGGTCACGCCCAGCAGGTCGGCCCACACGAAGAGGGCGGGCAGCACCGCGGCCTGCTCCTTCGCCAGGATCGAGAGTCCGGTGAAGAGCAGCGCCACGCCGTAGGCGCGGGCGCCGGGCGCCAGCCAGGCGAGCGTGGCGCACAGCATCAGGAACGACGGGATGCCGGTCTCGCGTCCGGAGCAGATCGGGTAGACCACGTGCGACGCCACCGGGTGCAGCGCGAAGGCGGCCGCGGCCAGCCAGGCCGGCCAGAAGCCCACGCGGAACGGGCGGCCGCGCAGCAGCGCGAACAGCACCCAGGCGGTCAGGCCCATCAGCACCACGTTGAAGCGGTGGAACGGCGCCGGGTCGTCGCCGTGCAGGTACTTCTGGAGCACCATCGTCGAGCGGCTGACCGGCCGGTAGTAGGGGAGCCCGGGCCAGTGGGGCTCGCCGAACACCGACGCCACCTCCAGCAGCGAGGCCGGCATCGGCTGGCGCAGGACGAGCTGGCGATCGTCGTGGATGAAGCCGAAGCCCGCCGACGGCGCGTACACCGCGAGCACCACCGCGAACAGCCCCAGCAGGGCCAGCGCGCGCACGACCGGGGAGGGACCGACCGACGCTTCCCGGCTCAACGGGCGCCCCGGGCCCCGCTCGCCAGCAGCCGGTCGACCATCGACACCCCGGTGGACGCCACCAGCGCCCAGCCCAGCCCGAGCACCAGCCAGGCCGGCGGCCAGCCGAGGCCCAGCGCGTCGCGCACCACCGGTATGGCGACGATCACGTAGTAGGCGATGCCGTTCCAGCGCCCGAGCCAGCTGGCGCGCAGCGGTCGCGACGCCGAGACGCCCGAGTCGAAGGCGTACTGGAGGAAGGCCAATGCGATCAGCACCGGCAGCGGGACCGGCAGCACGCCCATGCTGGCCAGCGCGGCGCAGCCGGTGGTCACGAACACGGCGTCGACGGCGTGGTCGATCAGGCCGCCCAGCGGCGACTCCTCGCCGTAGCGGCTCGCCACCCAGCCGTCGGCGAAGTCGGTGGCGATGGCCAGCGTGAGCAGCGCCGCCGCCAGCACCGTCTCCCCGGAGCGGACCGCCAGGGCCAGCGCGGGCGCGGCGAACAGGCGGATGGCGGTGAGCGCGTTGGCCCGGGTCTGCCACGAGAAAGCGGCCCGCATGCACGACACTCTACCCGGCGGCGGCTTCCAGTCGCTCCGCTAATCTCCGCGACCGATGCGAGCGCGAACCCCGCTGTTGATCGCCCCGCTCCTGCTGGCGTGCTCCGGCGCCGAGGAGTCGGGCCTCTCGCCGCTGGCCCGCGAGGGCCAGCGCGTCTACCAGAACGTGTGCATCGCCTGCCACAACGGCGATCCCAGCGTCGACGGCTCGCTCGGTCCCGCGGTGGCCGGCGCCTCCGAAGAGCTGCTCCACGCGCGCGTCGTCGAGGGCACCTACCCGCCCGGCTACACGCCGAAGAAGCCGGGCAGCGGCGTGATGCCCAGGTTCGAGTACCTGGAGCCGCAGATCCCCGCCCTGGCCGCCTACCTGAACGAGGTGGCGGCCGAGGGCGACGGATCGTAGAGCCGGTCTACAGGAACACCACCATCAGCACGTAGAGCACGATGGTGAGGGCGAGTCCCGCGTGGATCGTGCCGGACACGGTCGACAGCGGCTTCTGCGCCGCGGTGCCGGAGCCGACCAGGCAGTTCGCCTCGACGGCAGCCATCACCACCAGGGCGACCAGCCAGTAGAGCATCAGGTTGGCCTCGCCGGTGGCGAGCCCGGACACCAGCGACGGGAAGTTCGCCGCGGAGACCATGAAGAACAGCATGGGGATCGAGAACAGCGTGTTGGTGCGCGACGCCACGCCGGCGCGCGCTCCGCGGGGTCCGGCGGCCGGATCGGCCTCGCCGCCCGCCGCCACCTTCTCGGCGTTGGCGATCACCACCTGCTGCGCCGGCCAGATCACGAACCAGACGTTGAACCACATGAGCGTGCCCATCAGGCCGCCGGTCAGGATCAGCGTCATGTAGCCGCTGCCCAGCGGGACGGAATCGTGGCCCCACTTGGTCAGGACGATGGTCCAGCCGGTGAGGAAGGTGAACATGGCGCCCCAGCGGAACCACCACAGGGCGTTCGGTACCAGGCCGCGGACCATGGCGCTGCGCGCCTGGCCGCCCAGGTCGGTGCCGAAGTAGGGCGTCTGAATGAAGTTGAAGTAGTAGAGGACACCGATCCAGGTGATGCCCGCCAGCACGTGGAACCACCGGAGCAGGACGTACCAGCCCTCGACGCTGAAGATCTCCATGACGACCCCTCTCTGGAATGGAAGACGCGCCCTCGGGGGGCGGCGGTCATTCTAGCCGCGAATCGGGCTCTTGGGGCCAGAATTGCCTGCGGCTCGCTGCGCGCCGCCTGCGGCGGCCTACGGCTTTTCGGCCCCGAACAGGCACATGGAGAAGTACTGGGAGCCGCCGCCGTAGGCGTGGCCCAGCGACACCTTCGCCCCGTCCACCTGGTGCTCGCCGGCCTGGCCGCGCACCTGCATGGCGGCCTCGGCGTAGCGGATCATGCCCGACGCGCCGATGGCGTTCGAGGACAGCACGCCCCCCGACATGTTGACGGGCATGTCGCCGTCCAGGGCGGTCGCGCCCTCGTAGACCATCTTCCAGCCCTCGTTCTCCGGGGCGAAGCCCAGGTTCTCCATCCACATGGCCTCGAACCAGCTGAAGGGCACGTAGATCTCGGCGCAGTCGATCTCCTGCCGCGGGTTCTGGATGCCGCCCATCTTGTAGAGGTCGCGGGCGGCGAGCTGGCCGGCCAGCGGGTTCACCGCGTCGCGGCCCGGGAACTGGTTCGGCTCGCTGCGCATGCTGGTGGCGCGCACCCAGGCCGGCTTCGTCGGCGCCTTCTCGGCCAGCTCCTCGCGGGCCAGCACCAGGGCGCAGGCGCCGTCCGAGGAGGGGCAGCTCTCGAGGTAGCGGATCGGATCCCACAGCATGGGCGAGCTCTCGATCTTCTCGAAGTCGATGTCCTCGATGCGCAGGTGGGCGAGCGGGTTCTTCAGCGCGTTCAACCGGTCCTTCAGCGCGGTGCGGATGCCCGTGTCCTCGGGCGCGCCCGAGCGGCGGATGTAGCTGCGGATCAGCGGCGCGAAGTAGCCGCCGGCGCCCGCCACCACCGCCACCGAGAAGGGCGGCGAGATGGTGAGGCCCCACATGGCGTTGCTCTCGGACTGCTTCTCCCAGGAGACGGTGAGCACGCGGTCGTGGATGCCGGCGTGGATCAGGCTCATGGCGACGTTGGCCGTCGAGCCGCCCACGCTGCCCGCCGTGTGCACGCGCAGCAGCGGCTTGCCGGTGGCGCCCAGGGCGTCGGCCAGGTAGTTCTCGGGCAGCATCACGCCCTCGAAGGTGTCGGGGGCCTTGCCGACCACCACCGCGTCGATGTCGGCGAAGGTGAGGCCCGCGTCGTCGAGCGCCTTGTAGGCCGCCTCGCGACACAGGCCGGGCATCGACACGTCGATGCGCTTGGCGTCGTACTTGGTCTGGCCGATGCCGACCACGCCGCACAGGTTCGCCATCTACTCGCCCTCCAGCACGCAGACCAGGTTCTGCTGCAGGCAGTGACCCTGCGACGCGTGGGCCAGCGCCCGGTCGCCCTCGCCGGCGGCGATGCGCAGGGCCGCGTCGCCGATGCGGTTCAGGCCGCAGGACATCATGGTGTGGGCGCACAGGGTGCCGCCCGACGGGTTGATGCGGACGTCGCCCGCGAGCCCCATCGCCTCGCGCAGGATCAGCTCCTGGTGGGTGTAGGGCGCCGACAGCTCGGCCAGGTCGAAGTGGCCGGAGGCGCCGGCCTTGTCCGCCGCGATGGTCGCCGACGGCGCGCGGGTCAGGTCGCGGGCGCCGAGCGCCGGCGGGTCGATGCGGTGGTCGATGCCGCGGATCCACACCGGGCGCTCCACCAGCTCCTTCGCCCGGTCGCCGGCCACCAGCACCATGGCGGTGGCGCCGTCGCTGTGGGCCGGGCAGTCGTGGGCGCGCAGCGGCGAGCGGGGCAGGGGCCGGCCCAGCAGCTCGTCGACCGTGAAGTCACCGCTGGCGACCGCGTGCGGGTTCGCCTGGGCGTCGCGCAGGCTGCGCGCCGCCACCTCGGCCAGGTCGCGCTCGCTCCTGCCGGCGCGCTCCAGGAAGAGGCGCGCCTGGATGCCGGCGATGCTGTCGGCGTCGGGCCAGAGCTGGGTCACGCAGTAGGGGTCGAGCTGGAGCGCCTGCACCTCGGCCAGGTCGCCGGAGGACGTCTTGCCGAAGGAGTAGACCAGCGCCGAGTCGACCTCGCCGGTCTGGATCTTCACCCAGCTCTCGTAGAGGGCCCAGGCGCCGTCCATCTCGACGTGCGACTCCTTGATGGGCGGCCAGGCGCCCACGCCGTCCAGCGCCATCACGAAGGCGAAGGGCTGGCCCTGGAGGAAGTCGCTGCTGCCCGAGCAGGTGAAGTCGATGTCGGTGCGGGCGAGGCCCGAAGCGGCCACCGCCTCCTTCACCACCGGAAGCAGGATCTCCACCTCGTTGCGGTCCTCGCGCCGGGCGTTGCTCTGCGCGAAGGAGACGATCGCGACGTCGCGCATCAGGTGTGCTCCTTGAGCTGCTCGAACGGCACGTCCGGCTCGCCCGTGGGCTCGAAGTATTCGATGCTGCCGATGTTGGTGGTGAGCTGATCGTCGGGCACCCACTTGGCCTTGACGCGCATGCCGATGCGCACGTCCTCGAGCGGACAGTTCTGGAGCACGTGGAACATGGGCACGCCCGCCCCGTCGCACAGCACGCTGATGCACACGTAGGGCAGCTCGAACTTGATGTTCTCCGACGGCACGCGGATCACGGAGAAGGTCACCACCGTGCCCGTGTCCTTCACCTCCACCATCTCCTGGGCCAGCTCGGACGTGCGCGGATCGGCGCCGCGGGGCGGCACCATGACCGGCGCGTCGGGACCGGTGCGCGCGCCCATGATCTTCTTCTCGAGCAGGCCCTTGAGAAAGCGGGTGGCGGCGACGCCGGCCGAGTGGTCGTACTCGAGGTGCACCGGCGTGGTGATGTACTTCAGCGGTTCCCTGGGCTCTTCGCTCATGACGCCTCCAGGTCGAAGCATTCGATGTCGCGGATCCCGCCCGCGGGCTCGGCCGCGAAGCGCGCGACCACGCGCGTACCCTTCGCCAGCTTCGACTCCTCGCCGGCGTCCACGGCGTGCAGCAGCGGGGCGTCGGCTCCGTCGAGCTTGATCAGGGCGAAGGCGAAGGGGTGCTGAAGCGGCTGCTTCTTGCGCGGCTCCGCCACCCACGACCAGGACACCACCTCGCCGCCGGGTCCGACCTCGACGAACTCGTCGAGCGTCTCGCCCGTCATCGGGTCGTACTCCTGGGGCGGCACCAGCACGCCGCACGACTTCGTGCGGATGCCCGTGAGCTTGCCGTCGCGCAGGTCGTTGAAGAAGCGACCGAGCACCGGACCGAGGGAGCGGCGGTAGGGGTACTCGAGGACGTGGGGTCCTCGCAGCACCTCTTCTGCGCCGGGGGTTTGCGCCATGAGATGTCTCCGTGAACGGGGCGTACGACGCTATCACACCGACGGTCAGGAGTGCCTGACCGAAGCCGCCGTTCGCAACGCGACCAGGCCCGCCAGCACGCCGAGTGCGGCGAACAAGAGCAGCGACTGGAGCGGGTTCCACGCCGTGCCGTCGATGCGCCGCAGCACGTCCAGGTAGTGGGCCGCGACGGCCCACGCCGCGACCCACCCAACGACCGCCCAGGGGCGGCGCGCGCCCGCCGCCGTCACCGCCGGCAGCGCGGCCGCGAAGATCGGCAGCAGCACGCCGTAGTGGTGCTCCCAGGCGATGGGCGAGGCCAGCGTGGCGGCCAGGGCGGCCGTGCAGAAGTCGAGCAGCGAGCCCCGGGCGTCGTCGCGCAGCGGCCACAGGAAGGCGACGCCCAGCACCGCGAGCGACGCGGCGATGGACCCGAAGTACACCACCGGGTGGTAGGGCGGGTAGACCTCCGGGTCCCAGTGGGACGACACCCCGTTGCCGAGCAGTCGGTGCAGGAAGCCGCCCACCGTCTGGTTCGGCCAGTAGGCCTCGCCGTGGCGCCCGACGTGGGCCACCACCGACAGGTAGTCGACGTGCGACTCCCAGCCGAAGCGCGCCACCGACACGACCAGCAGCACCAGACCGGCGCCGAGGGCCCCCGCCACGAAGCGCCGCTCGCCCCGCAACAGGCCCCACACGCCGATCAGTGCGTACTGGGGCTTCACCGCCGCCATCAGCGCCAGCAGCACGCCGGCGCCGGCCCGCCGGTCGGCCTGCCAGCACCAGACCGCGGCGGCGAACAGCGCGTTGACCCACACCTGCATCTGGCCCAGCGAGTAGGCCTTCAGCAGCGGGTAGAAGGACAGAGCCAGCAGCAGCCCCAGCGCCACGCGCAGCGCGCGCTCGCGACCGTCCGCCGCCGCGAAGCGCGACCGCTGGAGCCCGCGGTCCAGCACGAGCAGCGTGAACAGCACGGTGAGCGCCACCAGCACCCAGGAGAAGACGTTCAGCGCCTGGCGCAGGGAGCCGGCCGGCATCGGGTCGAGGAGCAGCAGCGAGGGCGGCGGGTAGATGAACTTCACGCGCTGCTCGAAGAACAGCCAGGCGTAGAGCGGCTTCTCGGCGTCCTGGTCCAGGTAGGCGCGCGCCTGGTTCATGGGGCGCCAGGAGTCGACGCCCTGGCTGGCGCTGGCGAAGTGGCGAAGCTCGTCCCACACCGACGGCTCCCCCAGCCCGACCAGGCCCGCCGTGAGCAGCACGCTGCACAGCAGCGCGACCGCTGCCAGCCCGCGCGTCGGCCCGCTCAACGCGCTTCCACCGCGGCCGGCCAGCCCTCCGCCTCGAGCCGTTCGACGATGGCGCGCGCCGCGAGTGCGTGCCCTTCCACCGACGGGTGCGAGGGGTCGAGCATCAGCGCGTCCGGCGCCGGGTGGGCGGCGAAGCGCGGCAGCAGGTCGAGCACCGGTCTGCCGCGCGCCTCCAGGTGCGCGACCAGCCGCCGCTGCGGATCGCCCAGACGCCGGGGCGCCTCGAGCTGGAAGGCGTAGGGGAAGACGACCACCAGCAGGGGCACGTCGTGCTCGGCGGCCAGATCGAGCAGGCCGTCCAGGTTCGCCAGGGTGATGCGCCAGCCACGCGCCACCACCGGCAGCTCCGGATCGAGCGCCAGCCGCTTCACGTCCTCGGCCTCGCGCTGCGCCGCGCCCAGCTGCACGTCGCGACCGAAGCGCACGGCGGCCGTCCCGCGACGCGCCGCGGTGATCAGCGCGCTGCCCGAAGCCCAGCGGTCGAGCCGGCCGCGCGCCGTGCGCGCGAGCTGCCAGCCCCGTCCGCCGCCGCCGTAGCGGACCAGCGAGAGCTTCTCGGTCACGTCGTTCAACACGAACGAGACGACCACCAGATCGGGCTCGTAGCGCAGCCCCTCGCGCGCCAGCCACAGCCGCTCCTGCCAGGGCGAGTAGCCGCCGACGCCGGCGTTCACCACCCGGGCGCCCAGGGCGCGCCCCACCTGCGAGGCGAACAGCTCGTCCTCGTCCTCGATGCCGAAGCCGAAGGTCACCGAGTCGCCGAGGAAGACGATGCGGCGCTCGCCCGGCGGCTTGGCGTAGGGCAGCGCCGGCCCCCGCAGCCCGCGCTCGTTCACCCGCACCCGGACGTCGCCCCACTCGTCCTCGGCGTAGGGCCGCATGCGCCAGCCGAGCTCGTCGTCCGCCACGAAGAGGGTGGTGCGCGGCTCGACGAAGGGGCGCAGGCCGAAGTCGACCAGCACGAAGGGCAGCAGGCCCACCACGACGAACAGCGACCACTCGGCCAGCCGCCCGGACCCGAGCGCCGGCCAGCGGCGCAGCGCGAACGACGCCGCCAGGAACGCCACGCCCGCCAGGGCGAAGCCCGACCGCACGCCGCGGATCTTCTCCAGCGTGAGCGGCCGGAACGCGCCGCTCGCCAGCGGCGCCAGCGTGGTCGCGTTGTACAGGAGCGCGGCGAGCAGCAGGGCGGCGCCGGTGACGAGCAGCAGCGCCCGCACGACGTCGGCCCGGTTCCCGGTGCCTGCGTCCATGGCGGCAGCGTAGCGAGCTACGCTGGCCGGTGATGTCGCCGGTGACGTCGGGCGGTGGAGCGGGATGGGGGCGCCGGCTGCGCGACGCGCTGGGCGTGCTGGTGCTGGGCGCGCTGCTGCTGCTGGCGCTCGAGGCGCTGGCGCGCCGCGTCGCGCCGGACCCGGAGCCGCCGGTGCCGATCGCCCCCAAGCCGCCCGGCTTGTTCCGCATCGTGGCGCTCGGCGGGTCGACGACCCTCGGCGTGCCGGACGGCCGCCAGGGCTTCGTCGCCCAGCTCGAGCGCGCCCTGCGCCGCGCCGCGCCGGGCCGCCCGCTCGACGTGGTGAACCTGGCGCGCTCCGGCGCCGGATCGCGCTCGGTGCGCGCCGTGCTGCCGCAGGCGCTGGAAGCCCGGCCCGACCTGATCGTCCTGCTGAGTGGACACAACGAGTACCTGGAGCCCCTGCCCGGACCGCTGCAACGCCTGCGCGACCGCTCGCGGCTGGCCGCCGCACTGGGCGCCTGGCTCGAGGGCGAGCGCGCGGAGGATCCGGCGCTGCCGGCGCGCCTGCCGGCGGTCGATCCGGCGGGCCGCGAGGCGGCGCTGCGCAGCGAGGCCTGGCTCGCGAACCTGGACGCCGTCGTCGGGGCGGTGCGCGAGGCCGGCGTGCCGCTGTTCCTGTGCACGGCGCCGTCGAACCTGGCCGACTGGCCGCCGGCCTGGCGTCGCGTCGACGGCGCGGTCGACCCGGAGATCGTCGACTCGATCCGCGCCAGCGCGCCGGCGGACGCACTGGCCGCGGCCCGCGCGGCCCTCGAAGGGCGCCCCGACGACGCCATGCTCACCTGGCTCGAGGCCCGCGCACTGCGCGACCTGGGAAGGCCCGGCGAGGCCCGCGACCGCTTCCTGCGCGCCCGCGCCCGCGACCCGGTGCCGCGCCGCGCCTTCGACGCCTTCAACCAGGCCCTGCGCGCGCGGGGCGATCGGGACGGCGTACGCCTGGTCGACGTCGCCGCGCGCTTCGAGGAGCAGGCCCGCGACGGCCTGGTCGGCTTCGACCTGGTCTGCGACAACTGCCACCCCACGCCGCTCGGCAACGCGCTGATCGCCCGCGAGCTGGCCCTCGCCATGGCGGAGGAGGGCCTCTTCCTGTCGCGCCGGGCCGCGGTCCCCGACCTGGCCACGTTCGCGGCGCGCAACGCGGCAGCGCTGGGCGACGCGGCCGCGCGGCGCCGCGCCCGCCTGCGCTGGCTGCTGTCGAACGCCATCTACTCCATGAAGGCGCCGTTCCTGAACTTCGAGGCGTCGCGCGCCTACCTGTTGCAGGCGCTGCGGGTGGCGCCGGGCGAGTGGCGGGTGCACGCCAACCTGGCCACGCTCGCCCTGCTGGCCGGCGACCGGGACGAGGGCCGCGCGCGGCTCGAGCAGGCCGCCCGGCTCAAGGGCTCGCCGCTGGATCCTCAGGACCGGGACGTGACGCCCTACCTGGAGGAGGCCCTGGCGTCGCTTCGCGCCGCAGGTACACCGTGAAGCTTCCCACCTCGCGGCCCGCGTCGTAGCCGCGTTCCAGGAAGGCGCCGAGGCGCGGGAAGCGGCCGAGGGTGGTCGCGCTGTCGAAGCCGGTGCCGCCGGTTCCCGGGTGGAGGTCGCCCTTCTCGACCAGCAGCGCGTCGGGCGGGGTGCGCTGGAGGTCCTCCATCAGCGCGTCGCGCCCGCGCGCGCTGTACCAGGGTGCGCGTTGGGCGGCGTTGTAGACGAAGCGGCTGGCCGGACGCCGGTCGGCCAGGTCGTAGAGCACGGGCTGGAAGCCGAAGACGTGGAGCGTCGCGTCCGGCGCGGTGTTGGCGCGCAGCCAGTCGGCCACGTGTCGCTGCGGCACGTTGTAGGCGCGGCCGTCGTCGACGGAGCGCACCCGCTGGAGGAACCCGCCTTCGACCGGTCCGGACACGCCGTTGGCGTTCGCCAGCGCCAGGAACGCCACCGCCGTCGCCACCACTCCCACGCCGGCGCGCTCGCCCAGGCGGACCAGCTTGAACCAGCCCCAGCCCGCCAGCAGCGCCAGCAGCGGCACCGCCGCCCCGTAGTGGTAGGCGAAGAAGCGTCCCTGGAGCGCCACGCCGAACACGCACACGAGCATCACGAGCGCCACGTGCAGCGCGCCCTCGCGCTCGCGCGGCCAGCGGCGCGGCAGCGCCACCAGCAGCAGCAGGCCCAGCGCGTTCAGCCACGAGAAGCGCAGGAACAGCACCTTCACGGCGCGCAGCAGGAAGCCGGAGAGGTCGCCGCCGCGGTAGTTCAGCGCCGTGTACTCGGGCGCGAACACGAGCAGTGCCTCGGCCATCTCGCCCAGCGCACCGGTCGCCGCGAAGTAGAGCAGGGTGAGGGTGGGCGGCAGCGCTCCGCCGACGGCGTAGGCCAGGGCGGTCTGGCGCCGCGATCCGCCGCCGCGCAGCGCGAAGACGAAGCTCACCAGGATGCCGCCGCCGAGGGGCGGCTTCAGCAGCGCCGCACAGGCGTAGAGCGCGGCGACCGCCACGTCGGCCGCGAAGCGGCGCGGGTGGTGCGGATCGACGGTCGTCGCCGCCAGCGCCCAGGCGACGAGCACCGCGCCGAAGCTCTCGGGCTGCGCCGTGTGCCAGAAGCCCATCCAGACGTGACCGCTGGTGGCGAGCGCGGCGCCCAGCAGTCCGGGCCAGACGCTCCCCAGCAGTCGCCGCGCGTGCAGCGCGAAGGCCACGGCCAGCGACGCCCAGAGCAGCGCCTCGAGCCAGCGGACCGCCGCCATCGTGTCGCCGAACATCGCCTTGGCCGCGGCGTACACCAGGAAGATGCCGGGCGGCTTGAAGTCCCATGCGTCGCGGTAGGGCACGCCGCCCTCGCGCATCACGTCGGCGACCGTCGCGTAGATGCCCTGGTCGAGTCCGTACTCGAATTGCGTCAGGCGAACCAGCAGCCAGCCCGCGCCCAGCAGGCAGAGCGACACCAGTACGGGTCCGAAGCGGGCCCCGAGCAGGACGCCGGGACCGGCGGGAGCGTCCTGGCTCGATTCCGCGCTCACGGGCGACATGATAGGCTCCGCACGACGGCGTCGCCGATGACCTACGCCACGGATCAGCTCGCCGTTCTCGTCCTCCTGCTGCTCGCGCTGTGGGCGGCGGGGCTCGCGATCGAACGTCGCGTCGCGGGCGGGGCGGCGCCCGGGCTGCGCGCGCTGTCGACCGCCGTGCTGGGAACGGTCGCCTGGACGAGCGTGCTGTTCGCGCTGGCATGCCTGGGCGGGCTGGCGAAGGGCGGCCTGCTGGCGGCCTGGCTCGGGTTCTCGGCGGCGGCGGCGGTCGGGCGCCGCGACCACGCCGCGCCGATCGACCGCCGGGGCCTGGCCTTCCTGGCGGCGGTGGCGCTCGCGACCTCGCCGCTCCTGGTGCTGGCGCTCTCCTGGGAGGTCTCCTGGGACGCCGCCGCCTACCACCTGACGCTGCCGAAGCACTGGGTCGCGGCGCGCGGCTTCGTGCCCGCCGCGGGCAGCGTCTACGCCAGCTGGCCGCTGGCGACCGAGCTGCTCTACGCGGCGGCGCTCGTGCTGGGCGACCACCCGGTGGCGAAGGCGCTGCACGGCGTGTTCGGCCTGGCCGCGCTGGGCGCGCTGTGGGTGGCGGCGCGCGCCTTCCACCAACGGCTGGCCGCCTGGATCGCGGCGCCGCTGGTGCTGGCCAGCCCGGTCGTGCTGTTCGAGTGGAGCGTCGCCTACGTCGACCTGGCCTACGCCTTCTTCTTCACCGCCGGACTGGTCTTCGCCACGCGCTGGCGCGCCAGCGACGGCGCCGATCGCCACGCCCTGTGGCTGGCCGGCGTGTGCGGCGGCGCGCTGGCGGGACTGAAGGTGAACGGCGTGCTGGGCGCGGCGGCCCTCGGCGCCGCGCTGCTTCCGACGCTGCTGGCGCGGCGCGCGGCGGGCCGCGGGCCGGGTGACGCGCTGCGCTTCGCCGCGCCGGTGCTGCTGCTGTGGCTACCCTGGCTGGTGAAGAGCGCCCTCGACACGGGCAACCCGGTGCACCCGCTGCTGTTCGGCGTGTTCGGCGGCGCCGACTGGAGCGATCGCCTCTCGCAGCAGTTCCTCGACTGGCAGCGCTCGATCGGTCCGGGCCGGGGCGCGAAGGACTTCGCCCTGCTTCCCTTCCGCGTGGTGCTGGACGCGGGCCCCACCTACGACCGCTTCGGCGGCGTGATCGGCGCCCACTGGCTCGTCGTCGTGCCGCTCGCGTGGTGGGGACGCGCGAACCCCTTCGTGCGCACGGCCGCCCTCGCCTGTGCGGTCTACTTCGTGCTCTGGGCGGCAGGATCCCAGCAGGCCCGCTTCCTCGTCCCGATCCTGCCGCCGCTGGCCCTGTGCGGATCGATCGGCGCGCTCGAGCTGCTGTCGCGGCTGGCCGGCGCGCGGGCCCGTCCCGCGGCGCTGCTGCTGCTCGCCGCGTCGCTCGCCCTGTGCGGGGCGGCGCTGCGCGCCCCGGCCGAGCGGGCCCTCGCGCTGCTGCCGCGCCTTTCCGCCGGCGAAGCGGCACTGCGCGCCGATGCGCTCCTGCCCGTCCACCACTTCGTTGCGACCCTGCCCGGGGACGCCAAGCTCCTGCTCATGAACACCAACCAGGCGTTCTTCCTGGATCGCGCCTACGAGGCCGACAGCTTCTTCGAGGCCTCGCAGATCGCCGACCGCATGCGCGGCATCGACGACGCCCGCCAGGCGCGCGACCACCTGGCCGCCCGCGGCATCACCCACGTGCTGTGGGCGCGCCGCGACTGGGGGATCGACTGGCCGGCGGGTCTGGTCGCCCTGCTCGCCGACCGCCAGCTCGCCGCGCGCCGCTTCCTCGACCCGGATGGATCCCACGCGGTGTACGAGCTGCTGCCGCCGCCGGCGGAGTCCCCGTGAGCGACGCCGCCGCCCGGCGCCTCGGGCTCGCCGTCGCGTTCGGGCTGCTCGCCTTCGGCCTGCTGCGCGCCGCCCAGCTCGCCTGGATCTGCGACGACGCCTTCGTGTCGCTGCGCTACGCGGCGAACCTGGTCGCCGGCCACGGGCTCGTCTACAACGCCGGCGAGTACGTCGAGGGCTACACCAACCTGCTGTGGACGCTGGCGCTGGCGGCGGCGCTGCGCCTCGGCGCGCCGGACCTGGCCAGCGCGCAGTGGCTCGGCATCGCGTCGTACCTCGGCCTGGCGCTCGCGCTGCTGCACGCGTCGTGGCGTCGCAGCGCCGCCGCGGGCCGGCCCTTCCTGCCGCTGACGGCCGGCGTCGTGCTCGTGTCTCCCGACTTCCACGTGTGGGCCAGCGGCGGACTCGAGACCGCCAGCTTCACCGCGCTGGCGACGGTCGGAGTGGTGCTCGCCCGCGACGCGGCCACGCGTCCTTCCCGGGCGCTGCCGGCGGGCCTGGTGCTGTCGCTGCTGACGCTCACCCGGCCCGACGGGCTGCTGTTCGCCGGCGTGGCCGGTCTCGTGCTGCTGTGGCGCGCGCCGCGGGAGCGGCGCCTCGCGTCGTGCCTGGCGCTGGGCATCCCCGTCGCCGTCACGGTCGCCGCCTGGGCCGCCTTCAAGGCGAGCTACTACGGCGAGCTGCTGCCGACCGCCTTCCATTCGAAGTCGGTGCTGCGGCCCTACTACGCGCAGGGCGCCGTCTACCTGGGGCTCTTCCTGGCGAAGAACTGGTACCTGCCGGCGGCCGGGGCGGCGCTCCTCGTGTGGCGGCTGCGGGGCGGCGGCGCGCGCGGCGACGGCTCGGCGCTGGCGCTCGCGCTGCCGGCGCTCGTCTTCTGGCTCTACGTCGTCCACGTGGGCGGCGACTTCATGTTCGCACGGCGCGTGTTGCCCGCGGTTCCGCTGCTGCTGCTGGCGCTGGAGGAGACCCTCGACCGGCTGGCCGACCGGCGCGTCCGGGCGCTGTGCGCCGCCGCCTGCGTGGCCGCCGCTGCGCTTCCCTGGCCGGTGTTCGACGACGCGACGCCGCGCATCCGCGGCGTCGCCGACGAGCCGCGCTTCTACCCGCAGCGCGTCATCGACGTGCGACGGCGCCAGGCCGAGGTGGTGGCCGAGGCGCTCCGCGGCAGCGACGCCCGCGTCATGTTCGAGGGCGGCATGTGCGTGTTCGGCTACTACAGCGGGCTTCCCTACCTGGCCGAGATGACGGGCCTCACCCAGTACTCGCTGGCGAAGCTTCCGCTCGGGACGCGCGGCTGGATCGGTCACGAGAAGCGCGCCACCGACGCCTGGCTCAGCGAGAACGACATCCACCTGATCGTCGG
This sequence comes from Myxococcota bacterium, assembly GCA_050618055.1. Lineage (GTDB taxonomy): Bacteria > Myxococcota_A > UBA9160 > UBA9160 > SMWR01 > CALDCK01. The sequence continues at coordinate 21,213 of JBNLVK010000257.1, read as the reverse complement.
CCAGGCGTTCCCGCCGGTGTCGCGACCGCCGGGCGGCGACACCCTCGACCTGGTCTACTTCGGCGACGTGGCCGTGGCGCGCATCCACCGCTACGACCCGGCGCTGATGCGCCACCTGGCGGAGCAGCGCGGTGTCTCGTTCGTGCCGATCGAGCGGGTGGTCGAGCGGCGCCGCGCCGAGATCGAGCGCGCGCCGCGCGAGCGCGCCCGGGAGATCCTGGCCTGGCTCGATCGCTACTGGTTCGACGGCGCCGGCGATGCGGCGCGCGAGCAGCGGGCGCGGCTCGCAGCGCTGGTAGAATCGCGGCCGTGAGCCGCTACTTCGTCGAGGTGCACGAGCCCACCTCGCTGCTGCCCGAGGGCGGCGCGGACCGCGAGCGCTTCGACGCGGCGTGGTCGCGGCTCGGCATCGACGCGGAGCACTGGCACCGTGCGGTGCGCGTCGAGGACGGGAGCGACGAGCCCCTCTTCCTGAAAGGCATGTACGTGGCCTGGTCGCCCAACGTCCAGCACTTCCTGCGCCGCTGGCACGTGCGCAACGAGTTCCGCAACCTGCTCGCCCTGCGCGACCTGGGGCTCGAGATCCCGGAGGTGCTGGCGTGGGGCCAGGAGAGGCGCTTCGGCCTTCCGGTGCGCTCCTTCCTGATGCAGCGGGTGATCCGCGAGGGCGTCGACTTCTCGCGCTACATCGCCGAGGAGCGCGACCCGGCCGCCCGCCTCGAGACGTTCCGCGCCGTCGGCCGCGCCGTGGCCGGCCTGCACGCCAGCGGCTGGATCCACGGCGACCTGGCCTGCCGCAACCTGATGGTGCGACCCGCCCGGGGCGACGTGGTCTTCGTCGACCTGGCCCGCGTGAAGCCGGCCCGCCCGGACCGGCTCGACTGGCGCCGACGCAAGGAGCTCTACCGGCTGGTGAAGTCGGCGGACAAGTGCGGCGCGAGCCCGGAGGAGGTGGACGCGATGCTGCGCGAGGCCGCCGGCGCGGATGCGGCGGCGGTGATCTCCGCCACGCGCGCGCTGCGCGCCTTCGACGGTCGCGCCGCGCGCAAGTGGCGCACCTGGATCTGGCGCGCGACCGGTCGGCTGCCGCGTCAGTCGAGCGTGCGGGCCGGGTAGCCGGGAGCGCCCGGCCGCGTCGCCACGCCGTCCACCAGGATCGGCAGGATGCGCACCCCGTCGGCGTCCAGCCGCGCCAGGCTGCTGGCCGGCAGGTAGGCGATCGTCCCCACGCGCGCTTCCGCCGCCGCCACGGCGTCGGGGGGCGTCGCCACCTCCCGCGGCGGCAGCGCTCCGCCCGACAGGGCCTGCTCGATCCAGTAGCGCTCCAGGTCCTGCTCCGATCGCCCCAGCACCGAGCGGCTGAAGCCCGCGCGCGCGGCGCTGCCGGGGGCCAGGTCGATGCGCCGCACCGACGCGCCGAACAGGCGCGTGCGCCGGCCCAGGTAGACCTCGCGCAGGTCCCGCAGCTCGATGGCATCGGCGCCCTGCCAGCGCGACGACACCACGATCGCCAGCGGCTCGGCCCCCGCCGCCAGGGCCGGCAGCGCCGCCAGCCAGGCGAGCGACACACACCTCACGAGGGCCGCGCAGCGCATCGTCAGAAGAGCACGCCCAGCGACGCGCCCCAGGCCACGTAGCTCTCGATGCCGTCGTCGAGGTCGTGGAAGGCGGTCTCCAGCTTGCCGATCACGCGCGGAATCGGACGCCAGCCGAGCGTCAGCGTGTGGATGGTGTGGTCGGCGGTGAAGCCGTAGCGGTCGTCCTGTCCGAACTGGAAGCGGTAGTTGAAGTAGGCGCGCCGGTGGAAGTCCCAGCGGAGCTTGGCGTACACGACGTCCGCGTTGCGGGTGTAGCCGGGGCGGTCCGAGCGGTCCTGGTGCAGGTACTCGCTGCGCAGCAGCAGGTTCGCGGGCAGGGCCACCTGTCCGTAGAGCATGAAGTTGTGCTCTTCCCGGTCCTGGAGCTCGCCGTTCTCCTGGGCGTAGTAGGAGAAGGCGAGCAGGTGGCGTCCGGCGGACCAGAGGCGCAGGTCGAGCCCGCCGTTCAGGCCGTCCGGCTTGCCCGTGCCCAGGCGGTCGGCGCCGTAGCCGAGCGCGAGCGAGTAGTCGATGGTCGGCTCGAGAGGGGCGAGCCAGTCGGGAAACAGGCTGCCGTGCACGCGTCCCCCGAGCTGCTGCTCCGGGACCATGCGCGTCGCCTCGTGGATCGGGACCTCGATCGTGTCGACGTTCACCGACCAGTGCACGGGGGTCCAGTAGCCGATCGGCGCGGCGAACTTGCCGCCGCGCAGCTTCAGGGCGTCGGAGACGACGTACTCCAGGTAGCCCTGCTCGAGCTCGAACTCGCGTTCGTCCGGCAGGCCGGTGAGATCGCGCTCGTGCTCGTACTCGCCCTCGACGAAGACCTGCCAGCGTTCGTCGAGGCGCGCGTCCAGGTAGAGGTTGGCGTGGTCCAGGTCGAAGCTGGCGCCGCGTCCGTCGATGTCGTTGTCCAGGTAGCTGGTGTCGAGCCAGCCCCCGACCCGCACGCGCAGGCGCGAGGCGAGCCCGCCCGGCTCCCCGACCGCGTCGCCGGCCAGGGCCCGGCACGAGGCGAGGAAGAGCTGTTGGAGGTCCGGATGCCCGTCGCCCGCGGCGTGGAGCGGGGCGCAGACGCTCGGCGCGGCGTCGCCGTCCTGCGCGGCGGCCGCGCCCGGGCAGGCCGCCAGCGCGGCGGCCAGCAGCGCGGCCCGCAGAGCCCGGAGGATCGACCCGAGGCCGGCAGATGATACGGTCGGTTGAGGCATGAGCGAAGCTCGGACGCGGACCGGAACGGCTGGCCTCTCGATCGGGGCGAAGCTCGCGCTTCGATACGCGATTGCAACCGCGGCGACCATAACGGTGCTCGGTGGCTTCGTCTACGCGCAGATCGAGCGCCGCATCAACCGCCAGGCGACGCTGGTGATCGAGGTGCAGACGCGCGACCTGGCCGACGCCCTGGCTTCCCAGTCGCTCGAGCACCCGCCCGACCACGTGCTCGCCTGGTTCGAACGGCAGGCGCGCCAGCTGGTCGCCCGGTCGCCGGCGGACCTGGGCCTGGGCATCGAGCTGCTCGACGAGCGCGGCCGCAGCCGGGTCGCCGTCGGCTCGCTGGCCTCCGGCGCGCCGCCGGTCGGCGCCGTCGGCGAGATCGGGGACGGCGCGACGCTGCGCGCGGTCGACCTGGGCGGCGAGCACGCCCACCTGCTCACCACCAGCGCCGTGGCCCCCGGCTTCCTGCGCGTCGCCATCGACACCCGCCGCTTCGCCCGCAACGTGGAGGAGATCCGCCGGGTGTTCCTGCTGGCGCTGCCCCTGGTGCTGGTCGCCACCGGGCTGCTCGGCTGGGCGCTGGCGCGCGCCAGCCTTCGCCCCATCCACCAGATCAACCGCACCGCGCGGCAGATCGGCGGCAGCAACCTCGAGTCGTCGATCCCCACCACCGGATCCGGCGACGAGCTCGACCAGCTGGCCGGAACCCTGAACGACATGATCGGGCGCATCCGCGGCAGCATGGAGCGGGAGCGGCGCTTCACCGGGAACGCCGCCCACCAGCTGCTGACGCCGCTGGCGGCGATCCGCAACCAGATCGACGTGACCCTGGCGCGCGAGCGCAGCAGCGACGAGTACCTGGAGGCGCTGGAGGGCGTCCGCGGCGAAACGGCCCGCATGGCCGAGGAGGTGGAGGCGATGCTGCGCCTCGCGCGCTCCGAGGGCGGCCTGCCCGAGGACCACCGCGAGCCCTGCGACGTCGCGGCCATCCTGCGCACCGTCGCCGACTTCTTCCTGCCCCTCGCCAGCGACCGCGGCGTCGAGCTGGCCATCGACGGCGGCTCGGAGGTGACCGTGCTGGGCGACGAGTCGTGGCTCACCCAGCTCTTCTCGAACGTGGTGTCCAACGCCATCAAGTACACGCCGCCGGGCGGGCGCGTCACCCTGGTCTGGCGGCTCGACACCGACACGATCCAGGTGAGCGTCAGCGACACGGGGCCGGGCATCGGCAGCGACTCCCCGGAGACCGTGTTCGAGCGCTTCCACCGCTCGCGGAGCGCCGGAGCCACGCCCGGCTTCGGCCTGGGCCTGCCCATCGCCCGCGAGATCGCACGCGCCCACGGCGGCAACGTGACCATCGAGCGCTCGTCGGCCGAGGGAACGACGGTGCGCGTGACCCTGCCCACCGCGCCGCCCATGGGAGACGTCTCGTGAGGATCCTGTACGTCGAGGACGACCCGACCGCCGTCGCCTACATCGCCAAGGGGCTGGCCGAGCAGGGCTACACGGTCGACGCCGCGCAGAACGGGAACGAGGGGCTCGAGCGCGCCCTGGAGACCGACTACGACCTGCTGGTGCTCGACGTGATGCTGCCCGGCATGGACGGATTCGACGTGCTGCGCGAGATCCGCGCCCGGGGCATCGAGACGCCGGCGATCTTCCTGTCGGCCCGCGGCGAGGTGGGCGACCGGGTGACCGGCCTCAACCTGGGCGCCGACGACTACCTGCGCAAGCCCTTCGCCTTCTCGGAGCTGCTGGCGCGCATCCGCGCCGTGACGCGTCGCCGCACGGATCGGCCCAGCGACGGCGTGCACCGCGTGGCCGACCTCGAGTTCGACGCGCGGCGCCGCCGGGTGACGCGCGGCGGTGCGCCGATCGAGCTGACCGCCAAGGAGTTCGCACTGCTCCAGTGCCTGGTGGAGAGCGAGGGGACGCCGCTGTCGCGCAAGATGATCACCGAAGAGGTGTGGGGCTACGACTTCGACTCCTACTCGAACGTGATCGACGTCCACATCAACCACCTGCGGCGCAAGGTCGACCGGGATCACGAGCCGAAGCTGATCCACACGGTGAAGAACGTGGGCTACGTGCTGGAGGACCGCACGGGCGGCGGGCGGGCAGCGCCTTAACCGCCGCTTAACCTCGCCCCGGTAGCCTGACCCGCGTGCGCTCCCGGCGATCCTCGCCGGGATCCCAGGTCGGGGAAGCAAGTGAGGCAATTCGCCACCCGGTGGCTCGCGACGGCGGCCTGGACCCTCGTGGCCGCGGCAGCGGGCGCGGTGGACCTGGAGCTGCGGCCCGAGGACACCGCCATCTCGTTCGAGCTGGACTCCACGCTGCACCGCGTCCACGGCGCGGCCAGGCTCGAGGAAGGCAGCATCCGCTTCGATCCCGCCGGCGGACCGGCCAGCGGAAGCATCGTCGTCGACGCCACGAGCCTCGACACGGACAACGGCCTGCGCGACGCGCAGATGCACGGGAAGGTGCTGGAGAGCGAGCGCTATCCCCGCCGCGAGTTCGTGCCGGAGCGGCTGAGCGTCGTGAGCCGCGAGGCCGCGCAGGCGGACGTGGTCGTCGACGGGACGCTGCGCATGCACGGCGGTGAATGGCCGCTGGCGATCCCCGCCCGCGTGAGCGCCGAAGGCGGCGCCTGGCGCATCGGGGGGTCGTTCGTCGTGCCCTACGTCGAGTGGGGGATGCGCGACATGAGCAACTTCCTGCTGAGCGTCGACCCGGAGGTCGTCGTCCACCTGGACGCGCGGGTCCCCGCGCCGGCGCCGGTCGACGCCCGCGCCGTCGGCGCGACGGGAGCGGGCCAATGAGGATCGCGTCGGTGGGCCGGGCCTTCCCCGGCCACTACTACACCCAGGAAGAGCTGATCGCCGAGTTCGGCCGGGTCTTCCGGGGCCGCATGCACAACCTGGAGCGGCTGGCGGAGATCCACCGCAACGCCCGGGTGGGCGGACGCCACCTGGCGCTGCCGCTCGAGGCCTACGAGAAGCTCGACTCCTTCGGCGCCGCCAACGACGCCTTCATCGCCAACGCCGTAGACCTGGCCGAGCTGTCGGTGACCGACGCGCTCGAGCGCGCCGGGCTGGCGCCGCGGGACGTCGACGCGATCTTCTCGGTGTCGGTGACCGGCATCGCCGCGCCCTCCACCGAGGCGCGCCTGGCGGGCCGCATCGCCCTGCGTCCCGACGTGAAGCGCGTGCCGATCTTCGGGCTGGGCTGCGTCGCGGGGACGGCGGGCATCGCCCGCGCCGCCGACTACGTGAAGGCCTACCCGGACCAGGTGGCGGTGCTGCTCTCGGTGGAGCTGTGCAGCCTGACGTTCCAGCGCGGCGACTTCTCGATCCCGAACGTGGTGGCGTCGGGGCTTTTCGGCGACGGGTCCGCTGCGGCGGTGGTGGTGGGCGCCGAGCGGCCGGAGCCGGGACCGCGCGTCGTCGCCACCCGCTCGGTGATGTACCCGGACACGGAGCGCGTGATGGGCTGGGACGTCACCGGGGACGGCTTCCGCATCGTGCTGTCGGGCGCCGTGCCCGACGTGGTGCGCCGGCACGTCCGGCGCGACGTCGACCGCTTCCTCGCCGACCAGGGGCTCGCCCTCGACGACGTCGACCTGCTGGTCTGCCACCCGGGCGGCCCCAAGGTGCTCGAGGCGCTCGAGGACGCCCTCGACCGCCCGCGCGACGACTTCGCGATCACCTGGCGCAGCCTGCGCGAGCTGGGAAACCTGTCGAGCGCGTCGGTGCTGATGGTGCTGCGGGAGACGCTCGAGGCCGGGCACCCGCCCGGCACCCGGGGGCTCATGCTCTCGATGGGACCGGGCTTCTGCTCGGAGCTGGCGCTGCTCGAATGGTGAGCGTGGCGCTCTACCTGGGGTTCCTCGGGCTGGTCGGGCTCCAGCGCCTGGGGGAGCTGTGGCTGAGCCGCCGCAACACGCGCGCGGCGCTGGCGCGGGGTGGCGTCGAGTACGGCCGGGGGCACTTCGGCTTCATGAAGCTGCTGCACGGCGCCTTCCTCATCGGCTGCGCCGTCGAGGTGGTCGCGCTGGACCGGCCGTTCACGCCGGCGCTGGGACTGCCGATGCTCGCCCTCGCCGTCGCCGCCCAGGGCCTGCGCGGGTGGTGCGTGCGCTCGCTGGGCGACGCCTGGAACGCGCGCGTCGTCGTGGTCCCCGGCATGCGGACCGTCACCTCGGGCCCCTACCGCCACCTGCGCCACCCGAACTACCTGGCGGTCGCGATCGAGGGCTTCGCGATCCCGCTGGTGCACGGCGCCTGGATCACCGCGCTGGTCTTCAGCGCGGCCAACGCCTTCCTCCTGCGGACGCGCATCCGCTGCGAGGAGGGCGCACTGGCCGAACACGCCCATCCGGGCATGGAGGAGATGGCGACATGACGGAAGCGGAGGTGCTCGACACCGTGAGCGAGGTGATCCGCGCCGAGGCCGGCGGCGAGGCGACGGTCGGGCCCGACACCCACCTGATCGACCACCTGGGCCTCGACTCGCTGAACCTGCTGTCGATCACCGTCGAGCTGGAGAACCGCTTCGAGCGCTGCCTCGAGCCCGAAGGCGACGATCCGCTGCTGCGGGTGGGCGACATCGTCGCCGCGCTGCTGCGGAAGGGCCGTGCGGGGGAGGCGTCGTGAGCGACGGGACGCTGCTCGAGCTGCTCGAGGGCGCCGCGCGGTCCGGCAGGGGCGTGTGCTTCGTCGACGCCCGGGAGCGCGACGCGTTCTGCTCCTACGCCGCCATCCTGGAGTCGGCGCGCGCCACCGGCGGCGGTCTCCAGAAGCTGGGCGTACGTCCGGGCGACCGGGTGGCCATCGTCCTCCCCACCGGGCCCGACTTCTTCGACGCCTTCTTCGGCGCCCTGTACGCCGGGGCGGTCCCGGTGCCGCTCTACCCGCCGGTGCGGCTGGGCCGCCTGGACGAGTACCACGAGCGCACCGCCGCCATGCTGCGGGCGAGCCGCGCGCGCCGGGTGCTCACCGACGCGCGCACCCGGCGCGTCCTCGGTCCGAGCGTGGAGCGCGCGGCGCCCGAGCTGGGCTGCCGCGCCACCGCGCGCATCCCCGGCGCCGAGCCCGCGCCGGTGGAGGTCGCCGCGGACGACGCCGCCTTCATCCAGTTCTCGTCGGGGACCACGGCGGCGCCCAAGCCGGTGCTGCTCTCGCACCGGGGCGTGCGTGCGAACGTCGCGGCCATCCTCCAGCGCATCCGCGAGTCGTGTCCCGAGGAGCCGCAGCGGCCCCACGTCTGCGTGAGCTGGCTCCCGCTCTACCACGACATGGGCCTGGTCGGCGCGGTGCTGGCCGCCATGGGACACCCGGGCGACCTGGTGCTGATCCCGCCGGAGCTGTTCGTGGCGCGGCCGGCGGTCTGGCTGCGCGCGATCTCGCGCCACCGCGGCACGATCAGCCCCGCGCCGAACTTCGCCTACGCCCTGTGCGCCGACCGGGTGGGCGACGACGAGATCGCGGCCCTGGACCTCTCCTCCTGGCGCGTCGCCATGAACGGCGCCGAGCCGGTGACGCCGGCGGTGCTGGAGCGCTTCCTCTCCCGCTTCGCGGCCTGCGGGCTGCGACCGGAGGCGCTCACCCCGGTGTACGGCCTGGCCGAGGCAACCCTCGCCGTCACCTTCTCGGACCTGTCGAAGCCCTTCCGCCACACCGTCTTCGATCGCGACGCACTGCTCGACGAAGGACGCGCGCGGGTCGCCGCGCACGGCTCGGACCTGGTGAGCCTGGGTCCCCCGCTGCCCGGCTTCGAGGTGCGGATCGCGTCCGACGCCGGCGACGTGCTCGCCGCCGGCCGCGTGGGCCACGTTCAGGTGCGCGGCCCCTCGTTGATGCAGGGCTACGACGGACTGCCCGAGCCGACGCGACGCGCGCTGCGCGACGGCTGGCTCGCCACCGGCGACGTGGGCTTCCTGCACGAAGGCGAGCTCTACCTGTGCAGCCGCGCCAAGGACGTGATCGTGCTGCGCGGACGCAACCACGCGCCCCAGGACGTGGAGCAGGCGGTGAGCGAGGTGGCGGGCACCCGCACCGGCTGCGTGGCGGCCGTGGGCATGCTGGCTCCCCGGGGCGACGGCGAGGAGCTGGCCGTCTTCGCGGAGCGCACCCGGGGCTCCCGCGCCGCCGACCTGATCCCGCGCATCGAGCGGCAGGTGCTGCGACGGACCGGGATCGCGCCGGGGCTGGTGCGCGTGCTCGAGCCGGGCACGCTGCCGCGCACCTCGAGCGGCAAGATCCGGCGCGCCGAGACGCTGCGCCTGCACGAGCTGGGTGCGCTGCGTCCGCCCGCGAACGTGAGCGCCCTCTCGCTGACGCGCGCGATGGTCCGCTCGACGCTCGCCTTCGCGCGGATGCGCCGCCGTGCCTGAGCGTCGCGCGCGACGCAGCGTCGCGGCGGTCGTGATCGTCGGCTGCGGTCCGGTGGGCATGACGCTCGCCAACCTGCTCGGCGTCTACGGCGTCCGCACCATCGTGCTCGAGCGCAACAACGGTCTCTACGACCACCCGCGCGCCGTCGGCACCGACTCCGACAGCCTGCGCGCCTGGCAGGCGGTCGGCCTGGCGGAGCGCCTGCTCGAGGACATGACGCCCATGGGACCCGGCGGCCTCGGCATGGTCTACGTGGACGCCCGCCGCCGGCCCTTCATGGAGGTGCGCCCGGGCGCCCACGCGTCGGGCTTCGCGTTCGGCTACGGGCTGGTCCAGCCCATCGTGGACCGCGTGCTGCTGGACGGCCTGGCCCGCTTCGACGCGGTCGACGTCCGCTTCGGCCACCGCGTGGTCTCGGTCGAGCAGGACGGCGAGCGCGTGGTGGTGCGGGGTCGCCGCATCGACGACCGGCCCTTCACGCTCGACGCCGACTGGGTCGTCGCCTGCGACGGCGGCGCCAGCGGCGTCCGGCGCGGGCTCGGCATCCGCATGCGCGGCCGCTCCTACACCCGCAGCTGGCTGGTGCTCGACACCGTCGAGACGCGCGCGCCCGGCGCGCCCGCGGGCGACGTGGAGATCCGCTGCGACCCGGAGCGGCCCTGCGTGAGCGTTCCCCGCCTGCACGGCCACCGGCGCTTCGAGTTCCTCCAGCGCAGGGGCGAGTCGAAGGCGGAGCTCGAGTCTCCCGAGACGATCCGCGCGCTGATCGGACGCTTCACGGACCCGGACGACGTGCGGATCGTGCGCCGCGCCACCCACACCTTCAGCGCCCGCGTGGCCGAGCGCTTCCGCGAGGGCCGCATCCTGCTGGCCGGCGACGCCGCCCACGTGACGCCGCCCTTCGCGGCCCAGGGCCTGGCCTGCGGCATCCGGGACGTCTTCAACCTGGCCTGGAAGCTGGCGCTCGTCGTGCGTGGCGGGGCCTCGGCATCGTTCCTCGACAGCTACCAGACCGAGCGGTCTGCGCACGACCGCGACAGCGTGGGGCTCGCTGTACGTCTGGGGTGGCTGATGATGCCGGGGTCCCGACCACGGGCGGCGCTCACCCAGGGCCTGCTGCGCCTGCTCCAGCGCATCGGACCGGTGCGTCGCTTCGTCCGCGAGGGCGGGCCCCGGTCGGAGCTGCACTACCGGCGCGGCTTCCTGGCGGGCGGACGGTGCGGCCTGCGCGGTCGGACCCTGCCCCAGCCCCGGGTCGAGGACTGGAAGGGACGCTGCGTGCCGCTGGACGACGTGCTGGGTCGCGGCTTCGCTCTGCTCGGCTTCGACGTCGATCCCACCGCCTGCGTCTCGCTGGCGGACCGGGCCTTCTGGGAGCGCATGGGGACGCGCTTCGTGCGCGTGCTGCCCGCGCACGAAGCCTGCGAGCGCGAGGGCGACGTCCGCGACCCGACCGGCGGCTTCGAGGCCATGCGCCCGCGACCCGGCGGCCGCTGCCTGCTGGTGCGGCCGGATCGGGTGGTCGCCGTCGACGCGCCGCCCTCCGAGATCGCCGCCGCGCTGCGGCGCCTGGAGCGTCGGCTGCACCGCGCGGACGCGGAATGAGCGAGGCGCTGCTGCGGCATCGCGCGTGGGTCGTCGGCGTGCTGGCGTGGGTCACCCTGCTGCTTGCCGCCGGCACGCTGCGGCTCGAGACCGACGTCGGCTACCGGGCGTTCCTGGGAGCCCATCACCCGGCCGTCGAGACCCTCGACGCCTTCCTGGCGCGCTACGGCGGCGGACTCACGATCCACGCCCTGTGGAGCTGCGAGGAGACACCGGCCTGCGAGAGCGCCACCGACGCGGCGTCGCTGGGCATGGCGGCGGACGTCGCCGCCGCACTGGAGGGAAGGCCCGGCGTGCGGCGCGTGATCCACCCGGGAAACGCGCCGCTGCTGGTGACGACGCTCGACGGGCTCGCGGTGCGCACGCTGCTGGCGGACGGCGCCCGCGTCGCCGACGCCGACGCGCTGGCCGCGCGCGCGCTGGCGGATCCCACCTGGCGCGGCGAGCTCGTGTCGGCGGACGGACGGGTCGGCGCCCTCGTGGTCGAGCTCACGTCGTCGTCGAGCCGGGTGGCGTCGCAGGCCTACGCCGCGCTCGACGCCGCCCTGGCGGCGCCCGCAGAGCAGGGCTTCGTCTTCCACCGCGTCGGCGGACCCGTCGAGTTCGTGGTGGCCGGCGCCGAGCTCGACGCGGCGATGGCGAAGATCGTTCCGGTGATGGTGGCGCTGGTGGCTCTCGGCCTGTTCGCGCTGCTGCGCTCGGCGGCCGCCACCGCCGCCGCCCTCGCCACCGTGGGCGTCGCGGTGCTCTGGACCCTGGGCGCCATGGGCTGGCTGGGCTGGGCCAAGAACAGCCTGTCCCAGACCCTGCCGCCGCTGGTGCTGGTGATCGGCGTGTGCGACGGCATCCACCTGATCACGCGCTACACCGCGCGCTGTCTGGCCCAGGCACCCCGCGACGCCGGCGAGCGCCGGCGCACGCTCGCCCGCGCCATGTCCGACGTCTGGCGCCCGTGCCTGCTGACCACCGTGACCACCGCCGCCGGCTTCGCGTCCTTCGCCGTGGCCGACCTCACGAGCTTCGTGCGCTTCGGCCTGACCGCCGCCTTCGGCGTGTCGGCGTCGCTGCTGCTCACCTTCAGCCTGCTGCCCATCGCGCTGGCGGCGCTGCCGGCCTCCTGGATCGCGCCGGCGCCGGTGGCGCGGGCCTGGTCCCGCGGCCTGCTGCGCCTGTCCGACTTCTCGCTGCAGCGGGCGCGGCCGATCGTGGCGCTGGCGGTGGTGCTCGGGAGCCTCGGCGCCGTGGGCTTCGCCCGGCTGCGCGTCGACTCGAGCTTCGAGGATCTCTACGGGAGGGACAGCGACGTGGTCGCCTGGACGCGCTTCGCGTCGGAGAAGATGACGCCTTCGGACCGGCTGGAGATCGACCTGGCCCTGCCCGGCGGCCTGCCCGTCGGTGGCGCCGAGGTGCAGCGGGTGGTCGGGGAGCTGGGCCGGCGCATCGCCCGCAACCCGGAGCTCGGCGAGCCGCGCTCGTTCCTGTCGCGACCGCACTGGCGGCAGGAGCTGCTGGCGGCCTCGGGCGGGCCCGGCGGGATCGGCTCCTGGGTCGACCTGCGCGACCGCCACGTGCGCCTGTCCTTCGCCGCCGAGAAGCTGCCCCAGGACACCATGCGCGCGCTGATGGCCGACGTGCGATGGGCGCTGGACGCGCTGCCCGCCGGCTTCGCGGCGACGGCCACCGGACCGTTCGCCGTGGTGAACGACATGGTCGAGGCGATCCGCGCGACCCAGCTCCAGAGCTTCGCCACGGCCCTGGTCGCCGTCTGGCTGCTGTTGGCCGCGAGTCTGGGCTCGCTGCGCTGGGCGCTGCTGGCGATGGTGCCCACGGCGCTCCCGGTGGTGATCACCCTGGGAGCCATGGGACTGCTGGGCCTGCCGCTCGACGTCGGCAGTGCCATGGTCGGCGCGGTGGTGCTCGGCGTGGCGGTCGACGACACGATCCACGTGCTCGAGCGCTTCCGCCTGCACCGCGGCGCGGGCGCCGCCGGCCCGGACGCCATCGCCCGCGCGATCCACGAGGTGGGGCAGCCGCTCGTCAGCACCTCGGTGGCGCTCGCCGTCGGCTTCGCCGCGCTGGCCCTCTCGCCCTGGCGCAGCGTCGCGAGCTTCGGGCTGGTCTCGGGCGTGGCGATCCTGTCGGCCCTGCTGGCCGTGCTGCTGGTGCTTCCGGCGCTGGTCTCGCTGGTGGGTGGACTGGGCGGCAGCGGCCGGCGGGCTACACCTGCGGCTGCACCAGCGACAGGCCGTTGTCGCGCATGATGCGCTTCACGTCCTCGTCGGCGAAGCCCTGGAGGTCGTCGACGAAGTCGCAGGGCTCGGCCAGTCCCTCGCCGTGGGGGAAGTCGGAGCCGAACAGCATGCGGTCGGCGCCGATCGTGTCGCGCAGCTCGGGGAGCGGATCCTCGTAGTAGGGCGACACCCAGACGTGGCGCCGGAAGGCCTCGACCGGATCCTGCTGGAAGGCGAAGGGCATCTGTCCGTAGGCCTTCGCGAGCTTCGACAGCAGACCCGGCACCCAGCTGCTTCCAGTCTCGATGGTGGCGATGCGCAGGTTCGTGAAGCGGTCGAGCAGCCCGCCGCAGATGAGCGCCGCCAGCAGGTCGTGGACCGGCTGGGCCGACATGCACAGCCGCATGGGGTTGAAGTCGAAGGCCTTGAACTCGTCGCCCAGGCCCCAGGCCTTCGAGTACTGGAAGTAGCCCGAGTCGCCCGAGTGGTAGGCGACGGTGATGCCGGCCTCGTTCACCCGCGACCAGAACGGGTCGAAGCGCGGATCCGCCGGCGAGAAGCTCTGGGTCGGCAGGCAGACCGGCGCCGCGCGCATCACCACGACGCGCGCGTCCCGCGCCAGCGACCACTCCAGCTCCTCGACCGCCGCGTCGACGTCCACCAGCGTGATGTAGGGCGCGGCGAACAGCCGGTCCTTGTAGGAGAAGCCCCAGTCCTCGTCCATCCAGCGGTTGAAGGCGCGGAAGGCCGCCACCGCCGCCTCCGGATCCTCCTTGAGCGACTCCTCCATGCCGACGCCGAGGGTCGGGAACAGGAAGGTGGCCTCCAGGTTCTGGGTGTCCATCAGGGCCAGGCGGGCGTCGCGATCGCGGTAGGCCGGGTTGATCGGCTCGAGGTCGCCGAAGATCTCGCGGATGCTCTTGCCCTCCGGGTTGCGCCCCCGGAAGTACTCGTCCAGGCAGCCGGGCTTCGCGACCGGGTCGAAGGTGGGGTTCGGGATGAAGCGGTTCACCTTGCCGCCCACCAGCAGGGTCTTGCGGCCGTTCACCTCGGCCCACTGCATGGCGCGGCGCGCCAGCTTGGGATCGATGTGGCGGGTGAAGGCGTCCTCGGCCTCGTAGTAGTGGTTGTCGGCGTCGAAGGCGGCGTAGGCGAGATTCGTCATGGCAGGTCTCCTCGAGGTGTGGAAACCTATCATTCATCGAAATGAACCGCAATTCATCCCATGCCGGGGCCCGCCGGGCGGTCCGCGAGGCGCGCCAGGAGGCCTACCGGGGCCTGATCCTGGACGCGGCCCTGCGGGTGTTCGCCGAGCGGGGCTACGCCGACGCCAAGGTCTCGGAGATCGCCGCCGCGGCAGGCATCGCCACCGGCACGGTCTACGCGATCTTCGAGAGCAAGCAGGAGCTCTACCGGGCGGTCCACGCCGAGTACCTGGCGGAGCTGGCCCAGCGCTACGCCGAGGTGCCGGCGGACGGTCCGGTGGACGAGGTGCTGCTGGCGCGCTCGGCGGTCTCGACCCGCTTCCTGACCGAGCGCCCCGACTACCTGCGCGTCTACCTGCGCGAGGCGGTCCACTGGGGCTTCGACGCCACCGACCTGCCCGCCGGAGCGGGCGCCTTCCTCGATCCGGACCTGTACCGGCGCGGCGTCGAGGAGGGCGTGCTGCGCGACGAGGATCCGGAGGTGCTGCACAGCCTGGCCATGTCCGCCGGACAGGTGCACCTGTTCCACTGGTGGAAGGCGGGCGGCAAAGAGCCGGCCGAGCGGCTGGTCGCGCGCATCCAGGACCACTACCGCCGCGCGCTCTTCGTGTAGGCTGGCCCCTTCGCAAACGTCGCACCAGGAGGACCGCCATGGGCGTGCTCGACGGCAGGATCGCGGTGGTGACCGGCGCCGGCCGCGGCATCGGCAGGGAGATCGCACTCCAGTTCGCGTCGGAAGGCGCCTCGGTCGTGGTGAACGACCTGGGCGGCGCCGCCGACGGCACCGGCCAGGGCCGCGTGGCCGACGAGGTGGCGGAGGAGATCCGCGCCGCCGGCGGCAGGGCCGCCGCCAACACCGACTCGGTGGCGACGCCGGCCGGCGGCAAGGCCATCGTCCAGACCGCCCTCGACCACTTCGGCGGCCTCGACATCCTGGTGAACAACGCCGGCATCCTGCGCGACCGCACCATCTTCAAGATGGAGGAGAGCGACTGGGACGCGGTGATGGACGTGCACCTGAAGGGCCACTACTGCTGCACCCGACCCTTCGCCGTGTACATCCGCGAGACCAACCGCACCGGCTGCCGGATCATCAACTTCTCGTCGGTGTCGGGCCTGTTCGGGAACTTCGGCCAGAGCAACTACGGCGCGGCCAAGGCGGGCATCGCCGGCTTCTCGCGCGTGCTGGCGCTGGAGCTCGCCAAGTACGGCTGCACCGTCAACACCATCTCGCCCGGCGCCGCCACGCGCATGACCATCGACCTGATGAAGGGCGCGGGCCGCGAGGTCGATCCGCAGGACCCGCTCCAGGGTCCGCAGCAGGTCGCCCCGGTCGTCACCTGGCTGGCCTCGGCGGCGGCGCAGGAGATCACCGGCGAGATCATCCACGTCATGCGCGGCACGGTCGGCATCATGCAGCAGCCCGCCATCATCCGGTCGTTCGAGACCGACCATCTGTGGACGCTCGACGATCTCGACCAGGTGATCCCGCAGCTCGTGTCGGCCAAGCAGGCCCACGACGAGCGCGCGAAGAAGGAAGGCACGCCGGAGCCGCTCTCCCGTTGAAGGCGCTGGTCGTCGGCGGGACCGGTCCGACCGGCCCGTACCTGGTGCAGGGCCTGCTCGACCGGGGCTACGACGTGGCGATCCTGCACCGCGGCGAGCACGAGGTGCCCGAGATCCCGCCGCAGGTGGAGCACCTGCACACCGATCCGTGGTCCGGCGAGGCGCTGCAGAGCTGCCTGGGCGAGCGTCGCTTCGACGTCTGCCTGGCCACCTACGGGCGCCTGCGTGCGATCGCCGAGGTGATGGCCGGGCGCGTCGGGCGCTTCCTGGGGGTGGGCGGCGTGCCGCTCTACCGCGGCTGGATGCGGCCCGAGGACTGGCAGCCGGCCGGACTGCCGGTGCCCACCGGCGAGGACGCGCCCAAGGTGGCCGACGCGACGGAGCTGCGGAAGGGCTTCCAGATCCTGCGCACCGAGCAGGCGGTCTTCGCGCACCACCCGGACGCCACGATTTTCCGCTACCCCCACGTCTACGGACCGCGCCAGCTGGTGCCGCGCGAGTGGTGCGTGGTGCGCCGCGTGCTCGACGGCCGCCGCCACGTGGTGCTGGGCGACGGCGGACTCACCCTCCACACCTTCGGCTACGCCGAGAACCTGGCCCACGCGGTGCTGCTGGCGGTCGACCGGCCCGAGGCGGCCGCGGGCCGGAGCTACAACTGCGGCGACGAGCAGGTGTGGAGCCTGCGCCAGGTGGTGGAGACGCTGGCGCGCATCCTCGACCACGAGCTCGAGATCGTGTCGGTGCCGGGGCCCTTCGCGTTTCCCGGCCAGCCCATGCTCGCCCACGAGGCGACGACGCACCGGGTGATGGACCTGGCGAAGATCCGCGGGGAGCTGGGCTACCGCGACGTCGTTCCCACCGAGGAGGGTCTGCGCCGCACCACCGCCTGGCTGCTCGAGAACCGTCCCGAGCCCGGCGGCCTGACCGAGAAGATCCTGGGCGACACCTTCGACTACGCGGCCGAGGACCAGATCGTGGCGGCGCAGCGCGACTACGAGGCACGGCTGCGCGAGATCCGCTGGACGGAACGTCCCGGGCCCGGTCTCTCCTACGTGCCGCCGGAGCGGCGGTCGCTGGCGCGCGACGACTGACGCCGGCCGAGCCCCACCAGGCCCAGCGCGCCGGCGGCGAGGGCGGCGAAGGCGCCGGGCTCGGGCAGGAAGCGCACCTGGAGCGTGCCGAACACCGGCAGCACCACCGGCGGCGCGCCGGCGTCGAACCGCACCTGCACCGGCGTCACCAGCTGCAGGACGCCGTCGGTCTGTACGGTCGAAGAGGTGGCCGAGAGCGGTCCGTGGGCGAAGCCCGGGCTCGTGACCGGTCCGGTGGTGCCGTTGATCGTGGCGGTCGCCGCCGCCCAGGTGGCGCCCACCACCGACACCGTTCCGGTCCCCGGCATGGGGGCGGTGACCGTGCCGCCGAGGCCCACGCCGCGCGTCCCGTTCTGGGTGAAGGGAACGTCGACGAACAGCAGGCAGTTCAGCAGCAGGCAGACCCGCACGTTGCCCGGCACGGGAAGCGGTCCGGCCAGCACGTTGCTGCCGCTGCCACCGGCGAACGCACCGGCGCCCGGCGTGATCGAGATGATCACCTTCGTGAGCAGCGTCGACGTGGTGATCGTGGAGGTCGACTGGATCGTGACCAGGCCGCCGGGCACGTCGAGGCTGGTCACGTGCAGCCCGCCGCCGCTGCCGTTCACCTCGGCGACGCCCACGGCCGTGCCGACCGGCGCCGGCGAGCCGAAGCCCTTCAGGCTGAAGGTCGCCTCGAACAGGTGCATCTCGGCCGACGCAACCGCGCCCGACCCGAGAACGACCAGCAGCGCAGCGAGAACGAGCGACGTGGAGCGCATGGGCCCACCATACCCGAAGCGCCCGGTGCTCAGTGCTGGCAGCCGTCCTCGGAGAAGCCCTCGCGACCCTCCTTCACCAGCCACGGCACCATGGCGAGCGCCGCCACCGGATCGGCCCAGCTCCAGCCGGCCAGCGCGTTGGACGCCAGTCCGAGGAGCAGGCAGAAGGAGAGGTAGGAGCAGGCGAGCGTCTCCTTCGCCTCGGCGCGCAGCGCCCCGCTGCCGATCTCGCGGGCCGCGCGCAGCTTTCCCCAGGCGACCAGCGGCATGACGGTGAGCGACGCGACCGCCAGCGCGATTCCCAGCCGGCTCTCCTGCGGAGCCTCGCCACCCAGCAGCACCCATCCCGCCTGGGCGACCACCCAGGCGGCGAGCGCGAAGAAGGTGGCGCCGACGAAGCGGTGCACGCGGTGCTCGGCGTGCTCGAGGGTCTCCGGGTCGACGCCGCGCGCCTCCAGGCGCAGGCGCCAGAGCAGCACGCCGGCGGCGGCGCACTCGATGCCGCTGTCGAGCCCGAAGCCCACCAGCACCACGCTGCCGGCGCGCACGCCGGCGAACAGCGCCAGCGCCATCTCGGCCACGTTGTAGGCGAGGGTCGCCACCACCAGGGCGCGCGCGATGCGCGACCAGTCGCGCGGAGCGGCGTCCGCAGTGCCGACGCTCATGCCGGCCGTCCCACGCCGCGACCCACACCGGGAAGGAAGCGGCCGACGCGCTCCGCGTAGCGCTCGTAGTCCTCGCCGTGGGTGGCGCGCAGGTAGGGCTCCTCGACGCGCCGCACCTGGAGCTCGATGCCGGCGAAGGTGAGCAAGCCGGAAGCCAGGGCGAACGGGTTCGGCAGCAGCGCCAGCAGGCCCACGGCCGTCACCATCAGGAAGCTGAAGATCGGGTTGCGCACCCAGGCGAAGAGCCCGCCGGTGACCAGCGCGGTGCGCTCGCTGGCGTCGACGCCGATGCGCCAGGAGTCGCCCATGCGCACCTGGGCGGCCAGCGCGCCCACGATTCCCAGCGCCACGACGCCGGCGCCGGCCAGGTGGGTCGGGTCGTGTGCGAACCAGGGCCGGCCGCCGGGCCAGCCGAGCAGTGCCGCGACGGGGGCCAGCATGCCCGCCGCCATGCCCAGGCTGGTGATCAGGCCGGCGTTCCACTCCATCGAGCCCACCGGACCGGAGAAGCCGCGCACGCCGCCGGAGCCGGTCTTCCACCACTGGAGCGCGGTGCGGAACGCGAACAGCACGAGGAACCAGACGATCACCAGTGCGAGCGCGAGCTGCGGCACGCCTACGACTCCTGCGCGGTGTGACGCAGGTGCTCGCGCGACAGGTCGAGCAGCATGCGCACGTGGGCGTCGTCGAGGCGGTAGTGCATCATGCGCCCGGCGCGGCGCGATCGCACCACGCCGGCGGTGCGCAGCAGGCGCAGCGCCTGGGAGACGGTGGTCTCCGACGCGTCGATCGAGGCGGCCAGGTCGCAGACGCACAGCTCGCCCGCCTCGAGCAGGGCGTAGAGCAGGCGGGCGCGGGTGGCGTCGCCGAGCAGGCGGAACAGGCCGGCCAGGCCCTCGATCTCGTGCTCGCGGGGCAGGCGGTGGCGGGTGGTCGCGACGCGCTCGGCGTCCACCATCCGCACCGCGCAGCCGTCCAGGGCGGTCACCGGGGCGGGGCTCTTCCTGGGCATGTCATCTGAATAGCTATTCAGATATACCTACGCAACCCCCGCGCCCCGCCGGCCCAGCAGCTCGCCCACCGCCGCCACCACCCGCTCCGGCCCGATCTCGCGCAGGCACACGTTGTCGAAGCACTTCTTGCGCACCGACCGGTCGCAGGGGCTGCACGCGATGCCGGTGCGCAGCACGATCAGGTCCTTCGGGTCGGGACACAGCGGCACCGTCTCGACCACGTCGGTGGGTCCGTAGAGCCCGACCACCGGCGTGCCCACGGCGGCGGCGAAGTGGGTGGGACCGGTGTCGGCGCCGATGAAGGCGGCCGCCGGCTCGAGCAGGGCCGCCAGCCGGATCGGGGGCGTGCGCCCCGCCACCACGTGGATGCGCGCGCGCGTCGCCGCCGCCACCGACGCCAGCAGCTCCTGCGCGATCTCGCCCTCCTTCGGCGAGCCGGTGAGCACCAGGTCGACGCCCAGCTCCTCCACCAGCAGCGGCAGGCAGGGCTCCCAGTTCTCGAGGGGCCAGGCCCGGTGGGCGATGCGGCCCCCGCGGTTGGCGAAGCGCCGGCGGCGAAAGGTGCTGTTGCCGATGTGCGCCACCACGTAGGGGCGCTCGCCGCGGGCCAGGGGCTCGGGCAGCAGTGCCATGGCCTCGCGCCGGTCGTCGTCGGAGGGAAAGATGCGCAGCGGACCCGACGCGCCGCCGCGCGGCAGGCCCAGCAGCTCCTGGGTGAAGCCGTAGTGCTTCTCGCGCCGGTGGATGTCGGTGCGGCCCGGCGACACGAAGATGCGATCGCGCGGCACGCCGGCCGCCTCGAGCCAGTCCGGGACGCCCTTGTGGTCGTAGAAGACGATGGCCTGGCCGTAGCCGAAGGGGCGCAGATCCTTCGCCAGCGCGCGCTCCTTGCGCCGCCGGCGCCAGTCGTTGCGGCCCGACGGCATGCCGTGGCTGCGGTCGACGTCCGGGTTGCCGCGCAGCGTCTCGCGGAAGCCCTCCTGGCAGACGAAGCCGATCTCGCTGGCGGGGAGCGCTTCGCGCAGCAGCCGCAGCGCCGGCGTGCAGAACAGCACGTCGCCCAGCCCCAGCGGGCAGACCGTGATCGTCGCGACGCCGTCCTGGAGCCTGCGTTCCACCACGGGCCGGATGCTAGCTCGCTGGCTTCGGATCCCGCGGCAGGCCCAGGCCCCGCTCGCCGATGATGTTGCGCTGGATGTTCGAGGCGCCGCCGGCGATGGAGGGTCCCATGGAGAAGATGAAGTTGTGGACCACGCTGCTGGTGGTGCCCGTCTCCGAGTAGACGTCGTCCCGCTCCTCGGAGGGCTCGAGCAGGCCGTCGCCGCCGATCAGGTCGTAGGCGGCCTTGGCGATCTCCTGCATCACCTGGGTGGAGTAGAGCTTGATCATCATCATCGGCAGCATCGCCTTCAGCTCCTCGCCGCGCACCGTGGCCGACAGCATGCGCAGGTTCGTCGTCTCGACGCTGCGCACGTAACCCTCCAGCTCGGCGATGCGGTCGCTCACCCGCGGATCCTCGATGGCGGGGCGCCCGCCGCGCAGCGTGCTCTTCGCCCGCGCCAGCAGGTTGTCGAACTGGGCCGACATGAGCTTCGGGTTGCCGATCAGGTTGCGCTCGTGCTTGAGCGTCGAGCGCGAGATGTTCCAGCCCTCGCCGCGCTTCCCGATGATGTTCTCCGCCGGCGTGCGCACGTCGTCGAAGAAGACCTCGTTGAACTCGTGCCCGCCGGTGATCTGGCGCAGCGGACGCACGTCGATGCCCGGCGACTTCATGTCGACCAGCAGGTAGGAGATGCCGGCGTGCTTGCCGGCGTCGGGCTCGGTGCGGAACAGACCGAACATCCAGTCGGCGTGCATGGCGTTGCTGGTCCAGATCTTCTGGCCGTTGATGA
>JBNLVK010000256.1:0-29403 GCA_050618055.1 Myxococcota bacterium | reverse complement strand
TGGAGGAGATCGTGCGCTGGACCAGCCCGATCATCCACTTCGGGCGCACCGCCACCCAGGACGTCCAGATCCGCGACAAGACCATCAAGGAGGGCGACGCCCTGGCCCTCTTCTACCCCTCGGCCAACCGGGACGAGGAGGTGTTCGAGGACCCCTTCGCGTTCCGCATCGACCGCGACCCGAACCCGCACCTCTCCTTCGGCATCGGCGAGCACTTCTGCCTGGGCAGCCACGTCGCCCGGCTGGAGATGCAGGTGGCCTACAAGCACCTGCTGCCGCGCATCGAGGAGATCGAGTTCGCCGGCGAGCCCGACCTGCTGCACTCGGCGCTGGTGGGCGGCACCAAGCACCTGCCGATCCGCTACAAGCTCAAGAGCTGAACAGCCGGAAGCGGTGGGTCTGCCGGTAGTCCCGGCCGGGCCGCAGGACGATCGACGGGAAGCCGGGCTGGTTCACCGCGTCCGGCGGGTGCTGGGGCTCGAGGCACAGCCCGGCGTGGGCGGCGTAGCGCACGCCGCCCTTCCCGCGCGGCTCGTCCAGGTGGTTCCCGGTGTAGAGCTGGAAGCCGGGCTGGGTGGTGGAGAGCTCGAGGGTGCGGCCGCTTCCCGGGTGGTGGAGCGTCGCCGCCACGTGCAGGCCCGACGCGCCGGGAAGCACCAGCGGGTCGTCGAAGCCCCCGGCGTCGAGGAGCGGACCCAGCGGCGTGGGCTCGCGCAGGTCGAAGCGCGTGCCGTCGACCGGCAGCACGCGGCCGGTGGGGAGCTTCTCCGCGTCGACCTCCAGCCGGTGGGTGGCCGGCGTCGACAGCAGGTGGTCGCGCACGTCGGCGCCCGGCCTGCCCGACAGGTTCCAGTAGGCGTGGTGGCTCGGGTTCACCGGCGTCGGCCGGTCGCTGCGCGCGACGAACTCGAGCCGCAGCGCGTCGTCCTCCAGCACGTACGCCACCTCCAGCTCGAGCCGCCCCGGGTAGCCCTGGTCGCCGTGGGGGCTGGTGGTCGCCAGCCGCACCCGGTCCGGCTCGAGGGATCGCACCTCGAAGACGGCGCGGTCGAGGCCGCGCGGACCGCCGTGCAGCTGGTTCGCGCCCTCGTTGGGCGCGAGCCGCACCTCGCGTCCGTCGAGCTCGAAGCGGGCGCCGCGGATGCGGTTGGCGACGCGTCCCACGACGCAGCCCAGGTAGCCGCGCGAGCGCTCGTAGCCCGCCAGGTCGTCGAAGCCGAGCACCACGTCGCCCGGCCGGCCGCGGCGATCCGGAACCAGCAGCGACCGCAGCGTCGCGCCGCGGGTCAGCACCTCGGCCCGCAGGCCCGACCCGCTCTCGAGCGCCAGGCACAGGACCTCCCGCCCGTCGCGCGTGGTTCCGAAGGGCCGCCGGACCGCCGGCTTGTCATCGCCCATGGTTCGGAGCATGGTACGCCTCCGGATGGAGCGCATGGACCTCCGCGTCGCCGCGGCGATCGCCCTGCTGTCGGCCGCCTTCCTGTTCGTGGGCCTGGGCAGCTACGGCGTGGTCAACGGCGACGAGGCCATCTACCACGGCATCGCCGAGCGGATGGTCGAGACCGGCGACCTCTTCGAGCTCGACTTCCGCGGCGAGCGTCGGCTCTACGACACCTTCATGAACGCGCCCCTCCATTACTGGGCGCGGGCCGCGCTGGTGGCCACCCTCGGCAGCAACCTCTTCACCATGCGGGCGTTGTCGGCCCTGTTCGGCGTGCTGACGGTGCTGGCCACCGCCGCCCTCGGCACCCGGCTCGCCGGACGCCGCGCCGGCGTGCTGGCGGCGGCGGTCCAGCTCACCACCTTCCAGTTCGTCTACCTGCACGGCGCCCGCACCGGCGAGCTCGACACCATCGCGACCTGCCTGGTCGCGACCGCCGGCCTGCTCTTCCTGCGCGCCGTCGAGGACGGGCGCGGCTTCCTGGCCCACCACCTGTGCGTCGGGGCGCTCGCCCTGACGAAGCTGCCGCTGGTGATCGTGCCGCTGGCGGCGGAGCTGGTCTGGCTCGTGCTCCACCCGCAGGAGCGTCGCCACCTGCGCCGCTACGCGACCACCGGTCTCGCGCTGCTGCCGCTGGGACTCGCCTGGCACGTCGGCCAGGCGATCGCCTGGCGCGAGCACCTGCCCGGCGTGCTCGGCGCCATGCTCGGCCAGGCCTCCGGCGCCGAGAGCCCGGACGGTCCGCGCCAGGGTCTGCTCGGCAACCTGCGCTTCTACGCCGGGACGCTGCTCTACGGGGCGCTCCCCTGGGCCGCCGCCTACCCCTTCGCCCTGCTGTCCGCGCTCCGGCCCGGCGAGCGCGGGCGCCGACTGCGGCCGGCGCTGGTCCACGTGGCCGTGGTGCTGCTGCTGTTCGGTCTCGTCTCCACCCACTTCCCCTGGTACGTGATGCCGGCCTACCCCTTCCTCTCCATCGCGGTGGGGAGCTGGCTCGACGACCTGCTCGGCGGCGACGGTCGCGCGAGCCGGGCGGGCTGGGGCCTGGGCTTCGTGGTCGCCGCCGTCGCCTGGCTGGGCGTCGATCCGCTGGGCACGAACCCCTTCGCCGAGCGCGCGCTGGTCTTCCCGATGCAGTGGACGTCCCACGCCTGGCTGGGACTTCCGCCGGCACTGGCGATCTTCGTGGTCGGTGGCGCGTGGGCGGCGGCCTGGCGCTTCGCGGGCCTGTCCGCAGCGCTGCGCACCCGCCTAGCACGCCTGGCGGTGGCCGGGCTGCTGCTCTTCGCGGCGCTGCGCGTGGCGGCTCCCCTGGCGCACCTGGGTCACCGCTCGCCCCTCGACCGGGTGCACCTGCGCGTCCACCGCGCGCTGGAGGCGGGCGAGCCGCTCACCTACCCCATCTCGCTGGGACCGGGTGCGCCGCCCCAGATCGCGCGCTTCCTGTTCGGCGAGGAGTTCGAGATCGTGAACCGCATCACCCGCAGCGGGTCGGAGCTGGTGCTGCGCGAGCGCGGCGATCCGAAGGTGCTCGACCGCTCCATCGGCCGCGCCGGCCTGGAGTGGCGCTTCGAGCAGGCGCGCAGGAGCGAGGCGGCCACCGCCGACTGACGGATCAGTCGCGCACGTAGCCCAGCGCGCGCAGCGTCTCCTCGAAGGTGGACGGATCGTCGGGGGCGTCGACGCGCGCCCGCTCGAGCGGCGGGTAGGACGCGACGCGGTGCTGCGGCCGGTCGATGCCGAGCAGTCCCGCGATCGCCTCTCCGTCCAGGTCGTCGGCCACGGGCAGCCCCATCAGGTCGAGCAGGGTGGGCGCCACGTCCTGCACGTCGACCACGCCCAGGTCGCGTCCGGCGGGCACGCCCCCGCCGTACACCGCCAGGATGCCGTCGCGGGCGTGCTTCCAGCGCTCGTCGCCCTCCAGGCGCCGCACCACGTGGGCGCTCGGCCGGTCGACGTTCCAGAACTCCAACCAGAAGTCGTCGTGGGCCAGCACCGCCAGGTCGGGGGCGGGTCCCACCGCGTCCGCCGGAAGCCTGGCCAGCTGCACCGGGAAGGCGCGGCCGTCGGGAGCCCGAAGCTCGAGGGCCGCCGCGATCAGGTGGTCGGCCAGCGCGTCGAAGGGCTCCTGGCCCGGCGCGACCTCCACAGCGTGGGCGCGCAGCGTCGCCGCGTCCAGCAGCCGCCGGTTGAAGTGCAGGTGCCACATGTTGTGGAACACCAGTGTGCGCTCGTGGTCGATCACACCCTGCGCCTTCCAGTGCAGCAGACCCCGCTCCGCCAGGAACTGGTTCAGGTCGACGGCGTGGTCGAAGGCGCCGAAGCCGTGGTCCGAGGCGACCACCAGCGTCGTCTCCTCGCCCGCGGTTTCGAGCGCGTGGGCGACGAAGGCGTCGATGGCCCGGTAGACCGGCAGCACGTCGTCGGCGAAGCCGACCAGGTGATGGGCGTTGTCGCTCTGGCCGAACACGTAGAGGAAGAGGTCCCAGTCGGGCTGGTCGAAGAAGTGGCGCGCGTGGCCGGCCGCGTCGGAGGCGATGCTGGGCAGCACGCCGACGGAGAGGAACTCGTGGGGCAGGTAGAAGCCGAAGCGCTGGTAGAGCTCGCGCCCCAGGGCCGGCGGCCAGGTGAAGGGGTGCTGCTTGCGCAGGAAGGTGGGCGTCAGCGCGTAGGAGAGCGCGCCGCCGTTCGGCGGGTCGAAGCGGATCTTCGCGAAGCCATCCCGGGCCGTGCGCCCCTCGCCGACGCGCACGCGCACCCAGGGCGAGAACGACCCGACCGGGAAGGTGTACTCCCCGAGCGATCGCTTCGCGAAGCCGCCCAGGCCCTTGCGGGCGACGCGCAGGTGCACGGTGTCGTAGCGCGTCTCGCCGTCGTCGCTGCCGTCGAGGAAGGTGGGCAGCAGCAGGTTGTGGGCGTCCTCCAGGGCTCCGGCCAGCGGCGGGGAGAAGCTCGCGAGGGGCGTCTCCGGCGGGCGGCGCCGCTCCGGGGCCGGCGACAGCTCCAGCGGGGGAAGCCGCGTCTTCGGCGTCATCAGGCCCGACACCAGCGGACCGTTCACCGGATGGGGCGGATAGGTGGTCGGCACGCCGATCACCGACACGCGCCGTCCGGCGGCGCCGGCCACGTCCCACACCGCGGGCACCTGGACGTCGTTCGAGCTCACCTTGTCGAAGCGCTGCGCCTCGCCGTCCCAGCGGCCGAAGCTGTAGACACCCGTGTGGTGCGGCAGCCGGCCGGTCAGCATGCTGGTCCAGGCCGGCGGGGTGAAGTGGCACTCGATCGAGCGCAGCGTGCCCGACGCGCCGCCGCGCACCAGGCGGGCCAGCGCCGGAAGCTCACCGGCCTCGAACAGCGGACGCAGGTAGCTCCAGCTGGCGCCGTCGATGCCGATGAGCGCCACCCGACGCCGCGGCGTGTCGGCCTGCCCCGCGCCGGCGGCGAAGACGGCGAGGTCCGCGTGGCGGATCTCGGGGCGCTCGGGCTCCGCGCAGGCGGTCGCGAGCAGGGCCGCGGCGAGCGCGGCCAGGAGACGCGCGCTCGACGTTGCCCGACCGACCTCCATCGCGCGCCGAGCGTAGCACCGCCGCCGGCCGGTCCGGTGCGCTAGGCTCGCCCCGCGCGCCGCGAGGACGGGAGAACGAGATGGCCCTCGACTACGACCCGATGTCGCCGCGCTGGCGCGACGATCCCTACCCGGTCTACCGCCGGCTCCGCGACGAGGCGCCGGTGCTCTGGGCGCCCGAGGCGAACGCCTTCTGCGTGTCGCGCTACGACGACGTGCAGGCCGTGC
This sequence comes from Myxococcota bacterium, assembly GCA_050618055.1. Lineage (GTDB taxonomy): Bacteria > Myxococcota_A > UBA9160 > UBA9160 > SMWR01 > CALDCK01. Next base: position 24,172 of record JBNLVK010000256.1, on the reverse strand, counting down.
TGAACGACCCGGAGACCTTCTCCTCCCGCGCCATGTTCACGGTGCTGATGAACGGCGGCATGGAGGGCAGCCCGCCGCTCAGCTGGCAGTCGATCAAGGCGCTGGTGCGCTTCATCTGGGCCATGCGTGGCCACCCGAACGCCTTCCTGAACGGCCGCAACCTGATCGCGTCGGACGGCGACGTGCACACCGGCATGCGCGGCATCGTGAACCGGGGCTTCACGCCGCGGCGCGTGCGCGACTGGGAGCCGCGCATCCGCGCGCTGGCCGACGAGTGCATGACGAAGCTGGTCGCCTCCGACGACTTCGACGTCGTGCGCCACCTGGCCATCCCGCTGCCGGTGACCATCATCGCCGAGATGCTCGGGGTCGAGCCGGAGCGCCGCGACGACTTCAAGCGCTGGAGCGACACCACCATCCACTACGCCGCCGGACCGGGCCGCGCCGACCGCTTCAACGGCGAGTTCGTGGGCGCCGTGTCCGAGCTGACCCGCTACCTGCGCCAGATGCTCGCGAAGCGCCGCGCCGAGCCCCGCGACGACCTGCTCTCGGTGCTGCTGTCGACCCAGGACGACGAGATGGGCCTCAGCGACGCCGAGGTCATCATGTTCGTGAACCTGCTGCTGGTGGCGGGCAACGAGACGACCACCAACCTGATCGGCAACGCCACCAACGCCCTGCTCGACCACCCGGACCAGCTCGACCGGGTCGCCGCGGACCCGTCGCTCGTCGCCCCGCTGATCGAAGAGACGCTGCGCTACGACGCGCCGGTGCAGCTGGTCTTCCGCACCGCCACGCGCGACGCCGAGATCGCCGGGACCAGGATTCCCGAGGGCGCCTGGGTGTGCCCGCTGCTCGGGTCGGCGAACCGCGACGAGCGGCGCTTCGAGGGTCCGGACCGCTTCGACGTCGGCCGCAACCCGCAGGGCCACGTGGGCTTCGGCTTCGGCAAGCACTTCTGCCTGGGCGCCTCGCTGGCGCGCCTCGAGGCCAGCGCGGCGCTCGAGCGGCTGATCCCGGAGCTGGTGCGCCGCCGCAAGCGGGAGCCGAAGGTACAGCGCATCGACTCCTTCCTGGTGCGCGGCCCCAGCCGCCTCCCCCTGGCGCCGGCCGCCTAGTAGCCCGGAAGATCGTTCGCGAGCCCGGAGCGGACCGAAGCAGTCAAGGAGCCCGCCCGCCGGACACCCCCTGCTCGATGCCCCGCCTGGAAGCCGCCTAGCCGTCGAAGAAGTCCGCGCGCGCCACGCCCTTCTCGTCGTAGACGGCGCCCTGCTTCGCGGGCAGGTACTTGTAGACCTCGGCGCCGCGGATGCCGTGGGCGGCGATGGTGTCGCGCATGGCCAGGTAGTGGGGCCCGGCCAGGTGGCTGGCCAGGTTCTCCTCGCTGTCCCAGCGCTCGTAGACGTAGATGCGCGCCGGGTTCAGCGGATCGCCGCTCCACACGTAGTCGAGGCAGCCGGGCCAGGCGCGGGTCGCCTCCATGTGCGGGCAGCCGGCCTTCAGCGCCGCGTCGCGCTGCTCCGGGTCGACGTCCACCCAGCCGGTCAGGATGATCACGCGCGCCTCCTCACTTGCCCGCCAGACGCGCGACCACCGGGGCGAAGGCGTCGAGGGCGTTGTCGGCCACCGTGACGTACGAGATGCCGTAGGTCTCGCGCCGGCGTTCGAGCTCCTCGCAGATGGCGTCGGGCGTTCCGAACAGACCGTGCGGGTGGTGCATCATCTCCGCGGCCGACAGGCCCATGGCCCGGCCCATGCCCTCGGCGATGGGCTTCGGGTCGTCCACCACGAAGGTGAAGTAGGCGCCGATCTCCAGCTCCAGGGCGGCGAAGCGCTCGCCGGCGGCCTGGCGCACCCAGCCCACCTTCTCGGCCGTGGCGTCGGCGGTCGAGCTCTGCACACCGTCGGCGCCGATCACGCCGGAGCGGTTGTTGAAGTTGAAGCTCACCACGTCGGCCTCGCGAGCCGCCAGCGACAGCACCCGCCGGCCGCCCCCGCCGACCATGATCGGCGGGTGGGGCTTCTGCACCGGCAGCGGCGATCCGCTGAAGCCCGACACCCTGTAGTGACGGCCCGCGTGGTCGACCGGCTCGCCCGAGAAGAGCGCCTTCATCAGCAGCAGCGACTCCTCGAGCCGGTTGATGCGGAAGCCGGCCCCGTCGAAGTCGATGCCGGCGGCCTCGTACTCGCCCTTCAGCCAGCCGGCGCCAACGCCCAGCTCGAGCCGGCCGTCCGACAGCAGGTCGAGGGTGGCGGCCTCCTTGGCCAGCATGACCGGGTGCCGGTAGTCGTTGCAGAACACGCGGCAGCCGATGCGCAGCGTCCGGGTGGCGGCGGCCGCCGCGGCCATGGCCGGAACCGCCGCCAGCTCCTGGAGCGGGTGGTTGGTCGCTTCCAGGGCCGGACCGGGGCCGAGGAAGTGGTCGGCCAGGTGGAGCGTCGAGTAGCCCAGCTCCTCGACCTTGCGGGCGCGGTCGCACCACGCCGCGCCGGTCGGCGCGCTGAACGTCTGGACGGCGAAGCGGAAGGGTCGTCGGGACACGCGGATCCTCGTCGGGGTGGGTCGGTCGCTCGCACCCCTCATTCTCCGGCATACTCGGCGGGAAGGAAAGCGGGGGCCATGAGCGACACGACACGCGACGACGAGCTGGCGATCCGCGCGCTGATTGAACGATACGCCGATGCGGTAAACCGCCGCGACGACGCCGACTGGGCGGCCCTGTGGACCGGGGACGGCGTCTGGGAGGTGTTCGGGACGGCCATCGAGGGTCGCGATGCGGTGGTCGCCGCCTGGAGCGGCGCGATGCAGACCTTCTCCTTCGTCTTCCACGTCGTGCACTCGGCGGTGATCGACGTCGCGGGCGAGGGCGCCCGCGGGCGCTGGACCGTGTCGGAGCAGCTCGTCGACGCCGCCGGCAAGCCGGGCATCCTGCTGGCCCTGTACCACGACGAGTACCGGCGCGAGGCCGGCGTGTGGAAGATCGCGCGGCGTCGGCTGGAGCCCCTCTACCAGGGGCCACCGGACCTGTCCGGCCCGCTGCCCGGCGCGGGCGGGGGAACCCCGTGAAGCCCCTGCCCCTGGCCGACCCCGCCACCTTCGAACGGGGCATGCCCCACGAGTACTTCGCCTGGCTGCGCCGCAACGAGCCCCTGCACTGGACCGAGCCCTACGTGCCCGAGGCGCTGCCCAGCGATGCGGAGCAGCGGGGCTTCTGGCTGGTCACGCGCTACGCCGACGTGCAGCGCATCTCGCGCGACCAGGAGACCTTCTCCTCGGAGCGCGGCGGATCCATGATCCGCGAGCTCGGCGACGAGGCCATGGCGCAGCTGCGCCTGTGGATGATCAACCAGGACTCGCCGCACCACACCCGGCTGCGCAAGCTGGTGAACGCCGGCTTCACGCCCAACATGATCAAGCGCATGGAGACCCACATCCGCGAGCTGGCCGGCGAGGTGATCGACCGCGTCGCGCGCAAGGGCGAGTGCGACTTCGTCACCGAGGTCGCCGCCGAGCTGCCGCTGCTGGTGATCGCCGAGCTGGTGGGCTGCCCGGTGGAGGACCGGGCGAAGCTCTTCGCCTGGAGCAACGCATTGATCGGCTTCGAGGATCCGGAGGTGGGCGACGGCGATCCGCGCGACGTGATGCAGGAGATGTTCCTCTACGCCGACGCGCTGGCGGCGAAGCGCCGCGCGGACCCGCGCGAGGACCTGGCCAGCGCGCTGGTCCACGCCGAGGTCGACGGCCAGAAACTCGACGGTCTGGCCTTCGGCATGTTCTTCATCCTGCTGATCCTGGCCGGCAACGAGACCACGCGGAACGCGCTCTCCGGCGGCATGCTGGCCTTCTCCGACAACCCGGACCAGCAGCGCCGCCTGGCCGCCGACCGCGGGCTGCTGCCCGGCGCCACCGAGGAGATCCTGCGCTTCGTCTCGCCGGTCATCTACATGCGGCGCACGCTGACGCGCGAGGCGGAGGTCGCCGGCCGCACGCTGCCCGAGGACGCCAAGGTCGTGATGTGCTACCCGGCCGCGAACCGGGACGAGAGCGTGTTCGACGAGCCGGACCGCTTCGACGTGACGCGCGACCCGAACCCGCAGCTCGCCTTCGGCTACGGACCCCACTACTGCCTGGGCGCCAACCTGGCGCGGGCCGAGATCCGCGTGATGTTCGAGGAGCTGTTCCGGCGGCTGCCCGACATCGAGGTGAGCGGACCGGTGCGGCGGCTGCGCTCCAGCACGGTCGCCAGCATCCAGTCGCTGCCGGTGCGCTTCACGCCCGGGTCCTGAACAGGGGGACGCCATGGCCACCGACCCGCAGCCCTCCCTCGACGAGCTCCAGATCGTCGACCCCCAGGACTACGCGGACAACGGCTACCCCCACGCGGCGTGGGCCCGCCTGCGCCGCGAGTGTCCGGTCTACCGCTACGACCGCGGCGACGACTGCACGCCCTTCTGGGCGATCACGAAGCACGCCGACATCGTGCGCGTCTCGCGTCGCCCGCAGGAGAACCTGAACGGACCGCGCCTCGCCGTGTTTCCCGAGGGCTCCCCGCCCGAGGAGCCGATCGCCCGCCACCTGCTCAACATGGATCCGCCGGACCACGCCGGCTACCGCAAGCTCACCAGCCAGCACTTCACGCCGCGGGCGATCCGGCGCCTCGCGCCCGAGATCGAGCGCATCACCCGCGAGCGCCTGGACGAGGTGGCCGGCGCCGGCGAGATCGAGATCGACTTCGTCGAGCGCGTCTCGGCACCGATCCCGCTGGCGGTGCTGGCCGACCTGCTGGGCGTGCCGCGCAGCGACTGGAAGCTCATGTTCCGCTGGACCAACGAAATCATCGGCTCGAGCGACCCGGAGTACCAGGTCGAGGGCGGCGACGCGCAGGCCACCGCCGACCAGGCCCGCCGCAGCCTCTTCCAGTACTTCGCCGACATGGCGCAGGAGCGACGCCGGCAGCCGCGCGAGGACATCGTGAGCCTGCTGGCCAACGCCAGCGTGGAGGGCGCGCCGATCCCGCCCTTCGAGCTGCTCTCCTACTACTTCCTGCTGGTGGTCGCCGGCAACGAGACGACGCGCAACGCCATGAGCGGCGGGCTGCTCGCCTTCATGCAGAACCCGGAGCAGCTCGCGCTCCTGCGCGAAGATCCGGCGCGGGTCGACACGGCGGTCGAGGAGATCGTGCGCTGGACCACGCCGGTCATCCAGTTCTGCCGCACCGCCACCGTCGACTTCGAGCTGCGCGGCCGGACGATCCGCGCCGGCGACTCGATGTGCCTGTTCTACCCGTCGGCGAACCGCGACGAGGAGGTCTTCGACGACCCCTTCGCGTTCCGCATCGACCGCAAGCCGAACCCGCACCTGGCCTTCGGCATCGGCGAGCACTTCTGCCTGGGCGCGAACCTGGCGCGGCTGGAGCTGCGGGCCCTGTTCCGCGCGCTGGCGGAGCGGCTGGTGGACCTGGAACAGGCCGGTCCAGCCGAGCGGCTGCGCTCGAGCTTCCTGGGCGGCGTGAAGCACCTGCCCGTGCGCATGCAGCTCGCCGCCGCGTGAACGTCGCCCGGCTGCGCGCGATCCACGCCTGGGACCGGCTGCGCTTCGCGCTGTGGCGGCGCCGCTTCGGCGGGCGGCTGGCGCTGGCGGGGACGGTCTCGCCCAACCTGCGCATGGCGCGGCTGCGGGTCGATCCGGGCGGGCGCCTCGAGGTCGGCGCGGGCTTCACCACCGAGCGTCAGCCCGGGAACCACCTGTGGATCCAGCAGGGCGGGCGCATCGCCCTGGGCGAGGAGGTCTGGCTGCGCACCGAGCACGGCGCCAACCGGCTGACCGTCTTTCCGGGCGCGGCCATCGAGGTGGGCGACCGGGCGCTGCTGAACGGCGCCATGCTCCACGCCAAGGCCCGCATCCGGCTGGGCGACGACTCGATGGTCGGCTTCGGGTCACGGGTCTTCGACGCCGACCTGCACCCGATCGACCTGGAGACACCGGAACGCATCGAGCCGGTGACGATCGGCGAGCGGGTGTGGATCGGCTCGGACGTGACGATCACCCGCGGCGTCACGATCGGCGACGACGTGGTGGTGGGGGCGCGCAGCGTCGTCACCCGCGACCTGCCACCGCGGGTGCTGGCGCTGGGCGCGCCGGCCAGGCCGGTGCGCGACATCGGACGGCGCCCCCGGCTGCCCGAAGGCTCGTAGCGGGCGGCTACTCGTCGTCGCGCGGACGCTTCTGGAGCAGACCCCGCGCCAGCAGCAGCAGCACGATCACGACGCCGACCAGCGCCCACCAGGGCATCGAGTGGATCGACGGGTCCACGCGCTAGGCCCGCAGCAGCTCGCGGGCGATCGCCCGGATCTGGATCTCGTCGGTGCCGGCGTAGATCTGGAGCACCTTGGCGTCGCGCGCCAGCTGCTCCACCCGGTACTCGGACATGTAGCCGTTGCCGCCGTAGACCTGCACCGCCTCCATGGCCACCTCGACCGCCGCCCGCGCCGCGTAGAGCTTCATGGCCGACGCCTCGGCGAAGCTCATGCCCTTGCCGTTGCTGGCCAGCTCGACGGTGCGGAACACCAGGTTCTGGAGGTTCATGCGCGCCACCTCCATGCGGGCCAGCTTGTCCTGGATGAGCTGGTACTCGCCGATCGGCTTGTCCCACTGCACGCGCTCCTTGGCGTACTTGACCGACAGGGCCAGGCACTGCTCGACGATGCCCAGCGCCATGGCCGCCACGCCGGAGCGCTCCATGGAGAAGGTGTCCTTGGCGCCCTCGCGGCCGCCGCCCTTCTTGCCCGAGAGCGCCGCCTCCCCGCCCAGCAGCCGGTCGATGCCGACGCGCACGTCGTTCAGGAAGAGCTCGCCGGTTGGCGAGGAGTGCATGCCCATCTTGCGCAGGGGCTTCGTCTGCTCGAAGCCGGGGATCCCCCGGTCGAGCACGAAGTTCAGGATCTTGCGGTCGCGCGGATCGACGTCCGGCTCCTCGAGCTTGCAGATGAAGACGGTGGTGTCGGCGTAGGGACCGTTGGTGATGAAGGTCTTGCTGCCGTTCAGCACGAACTCGTCGCCCTCGCGGCGCGCCGTCGACTTCATGCCGCCGAAGGCGTCGGAGCCGGAGCCCGGCTCGGTGATCGCCCAGGCGCCCACCTTGTCGAGGGTGAGCAGGTCCCTGCCCCACTTCTCCTTCTGCTCGACGGTGCCCTTCGACATGACCGCGGCGGCGGTGAGCCCGGTGGACACGCCCATGGCCGTCACCATGCCCGGGCAGTAGTGGCAGAGCTCGATGATGGGGATCAGCGCCATGGCCGCCTGGTCGCCGCGGCCGCTGCGGGCCGAGTCGTCGGCCGGCTTCTCGCGGGCCGGCAGCCCCTGCTTCTCGCGCTCGATCTGCTTCTCGAAGCGGGCGCGGGCCATCTCGTCGATGCCGAAGGTCGAGTAGAGCTTGCGCAGGATGTCGTAGGGCGGCATGTCGCCGTGCTCGAGCTCGTCGAGGTTGGGAACGATCTCCTCCTCGATGAAGCGGCGCACGGTCTCGCGGATCATCTGGTGCTGCTCGGACCACTCGATCATGGGGGCTCCTCTGGTTGGCCGGGCTCTCGCAAGCACTCGAAACTAGAGGGAAAGCCCGGCCGGCGCCAACGTCCGCGTGCTACGTTGCGGCGCCATGGTCCGGGAGCATGGCCCGCACCCCCCCGGCGATCGGCGCTGGCGCGTGCTGCCCGCGGCCGCCGCCCTGCTCTTCGCGGCCCTGGCCATGGACGCGGCGCGCCTGGAGACGCCGACGATCGACGAGTTCGCCCACGTGGCGGCGGCCCACGCCCTGCTCGTCCACGGCGATACCCGCCTCTACGCCAAGAGCCCGCCGCTGGGCCGGGCCCTGCTGGCGCTGCCCTCGCTCGCCGACCCGGCCGTGCGTACCCCGCCCGTGCGCGAGCCGCCCTTCGGCTGGGGTCCCTGGCAGTACGGCCACCGCTTCATGCTGGCCAACGCGCCCCACTACCTCACGCTGTTCGCGCGCTCGCGGGCGGTGGTGGTGCTGCTGGCGCTGCTCTGCGCCGGCGGCGTCTTCGTGTGGTCGCGGGAGCTCTTCGGCGAGCGCGCGGCGGCCGGCGCCACGGCGCTCTTCCTGCTCTCGCCGACCCTGCTCGCCCACGGTCACCTGGCGACCCTGGACGTGGCGTCGACGCTGGCCATCCTGGCCAGCGCGCTGGCGCTGCGCTGGGCCTGCGCGCGGGGCGGCCCGACCCGCCTGGCGCTGGCCGGCGCCGTGCTGGGTCTGGCCCTGCTGGTGAAGTTCACGGCGCTGCTCCTGCTGCCGGCGTACGCCCTGCTGCTGGCGGTGCGTCGCGAGGCGGGGTGGCGGCGGGGGCTCGGCGAGCTCCTGCTGGTGGTGGCCGTCGCGGTGGGCGTGGTGAACGCCGGCATGGGCTTCCGCGGCAGCTTCACGGCGCTGGGGGAGTTCCCCATGGCGTCCAGCTTCGGCAGCGGGCTCCAGGCCTGGCTGCCCGCGTCGCTGCCGGTCCCCCTGCCCTACGACTGGGTGCGCGGCTTCGACGCCCAGAAGCTCGACGTCGAGAACGCCGAGTTCCCGTCCTACGCCCTGGGTCGCTGGTCCGACGACGGCTTCTGGTACTACGAGGCGCTGGCGCTGCTCGCGAAGACACCGCTTCCGGTGCTCGCCGTCTTCGCGGTGGTGCCGCTGGCGCTGCGACGCAGCGCGGTGTCGCGGCGGGAGATCGCCTTTGCGGCCCTGCCCGCGCTGTCGCTCGGCGTGATGCTCCTGGCGTTCAACGCGCTGGACGTCGGCATCCGCTACCTGCTGCCGCTGTTCCCGTTCGTCTTCGTGCTGTGCGCGGCGGTGTTCGCCGAGGGAAGCGCGCGCTGGATGCGCGGCCTGGGCCTGGCGGCGGTCGCCTGGCAGGCGACCGTGGCGCTCGTCGTCCACCCGCAGCACCTGGCCTACTTCAACCTGGCGGCGGGGGGTCCGGGCGGCGGGCACCGCGTGCTGCTCGACTCGAACCACGACTGGGGCCAGGACCTCTACCGGCTGCCGGCCGCCCTCGCGGAGCTGGGGCTCGGGGAATCGGACCCGCCGGTGGGTCTCCTCTACTTCGGGCACGTGGCGCCGTCGCTCTACGGACTGGACTTCCGCCTGCCGCCGAACGAGCCCCAAGCGGGCGTCTTCGCCGCCAGCGTCACCTACCTGAAGGGCTTCTCCTATCCCGCACCGGGCCCGGACGGCCAGCCGGTGCGCGTGCCGCCGGACGCGCTGGCCTGGCTCGCCGACCACGAGCCGGTGCGGAAGCTCGGCTCGATCTGGCTCTACGACCTGCGCGAAGGAGGCGGGAAGTGACGGCGCCGCGGCCGTGGATCGTGGGCGCGGCGCTCTTCGCCGTGGCCTTCGCGGTGCGCGCCCTGCACGTCGTACTGGTCGCCGACGAGCCGGCGGTCCGCTACCCGGTGCTCGACGCGCTGGCCTACCACGAGTGGGCGCTCGCCCTGGTCGAGGGAACCTGGAAGGGCGGCGTCTACTACCAGGACCCGCTCTACCCCACCTTCCTGTCGCTGCTCTACCGCGTGTTCGGACCCGGATCGCTGGGCGTGCTGTTCGCCCAGGCCGCGCTGGACGCCGGCAGCGTGGTGCTGCTCCACGCCACGGCGCGGCGCCTGTTCGGACCCGCCTCCGCCGCCCTCGCCGGGCTGCTGGCCGCCTTCTACGCGGTGTTCGTCTTCTACGCGGCGCTGCTGCTGAAGGCGCCGCTGCTGCTCTTCCTGTTCAACACGAGCTTCTTCCTGCTGGTGCGCGCCGCCCAGGCCGGCAGCGTCGGCGCCTGGCTGGCGGCCGGCGTCGCCCTGGGACTGGCCGCGCTCACCCGGGCGAACGCCCTGCTGTTCGTCCCGCTGCTGCTGCTGTGGATGGCCTGGGATCGACACCGTTCCGTGTCGGAGCGCGCCGCGTCCGCGCTGGCGGTCTGCGCCGGCATCGGCCTGGCGCTGGCTCCGGTGGCCGTGCGCAACTACGGGGTCGGCGGCGAGTGGGTGATCGTGAACAGCCAGGGCGGCCAGAACTTCTACATCGGCAACTTCCGCGGCAACGACACCGGCGGCTACCGCGCCCCACCCTTCCTGCGCGCCGACCCGAAGTACGAGGAGCGCGACTTCGCCGACGAGGCCGAGCGCGCCGCGGGCCGCGCGCTCACCCCGGGCGAGGTGTCGTCGTACTGGTGGCGGCGCGGCCTCGACGAGATCCGCGCCGACCCGGCCCACTTCCTGCGCCACACGGGCCGCAAGCTGCTGGTGCTGGTGAACCACCACGAGATCGCCGACAACTACAGCTTCGACTTCGTCGCCGAGCAGGCGCCGCTGCTGCGCGCGCCGCTCCCCAGCTGGGGCCTGTTGGTTCCCTTCGCGTTCTGCGGCGTCTGGTTCGCGCGGCGCGAGCGCAACGCCTGGCTGCTGCTCGCCTTCGCGGCGGGCTACGCCGCCAGCCTGGTGGTCTTCTTCAACCTGTCCCGGCTACGCCTGCCGCTGGCGCCGCTGATGATCCTGTTCGCGGCCCACGGCGCCGTCGAGATCTTCCGCCGCGCGCGCGCCCGCGAATGGCGCAGCCTGGCGGCGGCCGCCGCCGTCCTCGCCCTGGCCTGGCCGGTGGTGTACGCCGACGTCGCCGTCGACCGCATCCACATCCGCCACTACAACCTGGGCGAGCGCCACAAGGCCATCTCCTTCGAGCTCCAGCGCGAGGCGGTGGAGCTCTCGAAGCGCGGCGACGAGGCCGGCGCCCGCCAGGCCCTGGCCCGCGCCGAGCGCGAGCGCGACCGGGCCGAGGCGTCCTACCGGCGCGGACTGGAGATCGCGCCGGGCAGCCGGCGCCTGCACCGCGGACTGCGCGAGCTGTGGATCGTGCGCATCACGAACCTCCACCGGCTGGGGCGCCGGGACGAGGCCTTCGCGCTGGCCGAGCAGCTGGTCGCGCGCTATCCGGAGGACGCCGCCGGACACGCCTGGCTTTCGACGCTGCACCTGGCGGCCGGTCGCCGCGAGGAGGCCCTGGCGGCCGCCGAGCGCGCCCTCGCCATCGACCCGGACCAGGTGCGGGCGCGACGCACGATGAACGCGCTCCGGAGGACGACCCCGCCGTGACCCCGCCCGTCCACGAGAGCCGCGCGCGCGCCTGGTACGTGCTGGCCGTGCTGGTGCTCGTCTACGCCGTCAACTTCATCGACCGCAACATCCTCACGGTGCTGCTCCAGCCGATCAAGGAGGAGTTCGGTGTCTCCGACACCTGGATGGGCGTGCTGACCGGCTTCACCTTCGCGCTCTTCTACACCTTCGCCGGCATTCCCATCGCGCGCCTGGCCGACCGCGGATCGCGGCGCAGCGTGATGGCGGTGGGCATCGCGTTCTGGAGCCTGATGACCGCCGCCTCGGGCATGGCGCGCAGCTTCCTCCAGCTGGCGCTGGCGCGGGTGGGCGTGGGCGTGGGCGAGGCGTCGGCCACGCCGGCGGCCCACTCGCTCATCTCCGACTACTTCCCGCTGGAGATGCGCACCCGGGCCATCGCCATCTACAACGGCGGCGCCAGCCTGGGCATCCTGTTCGGCCTGCTGCTCGGCGGCTGGCTCGCCCAGACGGTCGGCTGGCGCTGGACCTTCATCGCCGTCGGCCTGCCCGGCCTGCTGGTGGCGCTGCTGGTGCGGCTCACCGTCGCCGAGCCCGCCCGCGGCGTCTCGGAGGGCCGCGTCGACCGCGGCGAGACGCCCGGCTTCGGCGAGACCTTCGCCTACCTGGTGAAGATGCCGTCCTTCCGCCACGTGGCCTGGGCGGCCGCGCTCTACAGCATGAGCGCCTACGGCCTGTTCAACTGGGCGCCCACCTTCATGAAGCGCGTGCACGACCTGAGCTACCTGGAGATCGGCATGCGCCTGGGCCTGGCCATCGGCATCGGCGGCGCGGTCGGCCAGTACGCCGGCGCCTGGTGGTGCGACCGCCTGTCGCTGCGCGATCGCCGCTGGCTGGTGTGGATCCCGGCGCTGCTGGGGGTGGGGCTGACTCCGTTCTACGCCGGCTTCGTCGTGGCGGACGATCCGGACCTGGCGATGCTCGCCTTCGTGCCGGTCACGCTGATGAACGCCGTCTACGCGGCGCCCAGCTACACGATCACGCAGGGGCTGGCGAGCCTGCGCATGCGCGCCACCGCCTCGGCGATCATGCTGTTCGTGCTCAACCTGATCGGCCTGGGCCTGGGCCCGACGCTGGTCGGCGTCATGAACGACCTCTTCGAGCCGACCCGCGGGCAGGAGGCGATCCGGCTCTCGCTGCTGCTGCTGCTGATCGCCAACCTGTGGGGCGCGCTGCACTCGCTGCTGGCCGGTCGAACGCTCGAGCGCGACCTGTACACGACCGAGCAGCGCGACGCCGCCGCCCGCACGCCCTAGAGCAGCGCGTCCCGATCGATGCCGCGCAGGCGCGCCACCGTGCGGCGCACCCACAGGTGGATCAGGTCGTCGCCGCGGGCGTCGCCCATGTCCATCAGGTCGATGGACGCCAGGCGCTGGAGGCCCAGCAGCATGCAGCGGCGGTAGTCGCGCAGGCAGGCGTCGAAGTCGTAGCCGTCGACGCCGTGGGCGAGCAGCGCGTCGTGGTAGCCCCGCACCAGCGCCAGCTCGTCCTCGGCCGACGTCTCCGGCGGAAGCGTGCCGGAGAGGAAGTAGGCCAGGTCCTGCACGCCGGGCGCGACCCCCACCCCCTGCCAGTCGACCAGCAGCGGCGGACGCCCGTTCTCGAAGAACAGGTTGTCGAGACGGAAGTCGCCGTGCATCAGCGTGAGCGGCGCCTCTTCGTGCAGCCGCTGCATGAGCTCGATGCCGTGGGCGTCGAGCCAGGCGAGCGCGGCGCGGTCGTCGTCCGAGAGGTGCGCCGCGAAGCGCTCCTCGAAGGCGGCGCGCGAGCCGCGGAAGGTCTCGCGGGAGAGGCGCAGGCCCAGGTCGAGGCGCGCCGCCCAGTAGGGCTCCTCGAGCCAGGGATCGCCCCAGGACGCCGCCTGGCAGCGCGCCATGTGCTCGACGATCGCGCGGCACTCGGACGCACTGCGGCCCGCCACCTGGTCGCCCAGCTCGGCCGGCGCCAGGTCCTCGAGGAGCAGCAGGTAGCGGCGCGTGCTCTTGCGCGCGACCCAGCCGAAGAAGGCGAGCAGCCACCGCATCAGCCAGGCCGGCAGGCGGTCGAGAAAGCGGATGATGGCGGGACCGTGCTCGGACGCCGGGTTGGGATCCATGTCGGCGTAGTAGAGGCGCGCCGTGCGGTAGGCGACCCGCGGAGCCCAGTCGCGGTAGAACTGGATCTCCCGCTCGTAGGCGCCGAGCATCTCGCCCACCGCCCGGTTCTCGGGCACCTGGGTCGGCAGCTTGGCGACCAGGCTGCGCGGCGCCGACGGCGCCTCGCCGTCGAGCGTGAGGCGCAGCCGCGCCAGCTGACCCACGAAGCCCACGCCCTCGCCGAGCGGCTCGGCCTCCACGTGCGACACCCGCGCGCCGTCCAGCCACTTCTCGCCGAGCGCCAGGGTCAGCCACTCGGGGGTCAGCGCCGCGAGCGACTGGGGGATGTCCGGCGGCGCGAGCTTCGCGGCCAAGGCTCAGTCCTTCAGCTCGATCAGGATCTCGTGATAGGTCTTCTGGCCGATGTTGCGCGCCACCTCGACGCCGCCCCGCTCGACGTAGAAGTACTGGCCGGGGATCACGTCGGCCTCCTGGTACTCGTCGTAGAAGCCCCTGGTCGTCTCGTGGGGCACGACCGCCATGCGGTCGCCGGAGATCTGCACCAGGATGTGGTCCAGGGTGTGCTCGTGCAGCTCGCCGTCCTCACCCGGCTCGAGCAGCATCTCCCAGATGCGCACCCGCTCGTTCTCGAACAAGAGCTTCGTCGCGACGTCGCCCTTGGCAGGGGAAGACCCCTCGGCCATGCCAGCCTCCTTCTGCAGCCGAGCTCGCGAGGTGGATCGCCTTGAGTCACCGGCGGGCTTCGTTCATGCTGCGCGCCATGCAGATGTTGATCGGTGACGTCTTTCGACGCAACGCCGAAGTCGTGCCCGACGCAGTGGCCGCTTCGCTCGGCGAACGACGGCTGACCCACGGCGAGCTCGAGCGGCAGGGCGGCCAGCTGGCCAACGTGCTGCGCGACCGCGGCATCGAGCGCGGCGACCGGGTGGTCACCTGGGCCGACACGCGCCTGGACGTGCTGCCGCTGTTCGTGGCGCTGGCCCGACTGGGCGCCGTGTTCGCGCCGCTGAACGCGCGCTTCGGCGCGCGCGAGGTGACCGACGTGGCGCGCCTGGCGCGGGCGAAGCTGCTGGTGGCGGATCCGGAGCGGGCGGTCGACGCCGCCGACGTGGCCAAGGCGGCCGGCATTCCCGACGTCGCGCGGCTGGGCAGCACCGACGGCCCCGGCCTCGATCTCGACGCGGCGCGCGCCGCCGCCCCGACCGACGCGCCCGCCTGCGACGGCCTGCGCGAGACCGATCCCCACGTGATCTTCTTCACCAGCGGCAGCACCGGCCGCCCGAAGGGGGTCGTGCTCTCGCACCGGGCGAACTACCTGCGCAGCTACCAGGGCGTCTTCCAGGACGTGCCGGAGAAGTCGGTCTGCATGTTCCCCCTGTTCCACATGGCCGCCTTCACGCTGGGGCTGGCCGCCTGGCAGACCCGCGGCGAGCTGGCGCTGGTGGCGTCCGCCACGGCGGAGGAGGTGCTGGCCGCGGTCGAGCGGCGCCGGGCGAACCGGCTCTACTGCATTCCCGCGGTGTGGGCGCGCATCCTGGCGGTGGACCCGGCGCGCTTCGACACGTCGAGCCTGCGCTTCGTCGACACCGGCACGTCGGCCACGCCCATCGAGCTGGTGCGCGCGCTGAAGGAGCGCTTCCCCGGCACGGCCACGCGCATCTACTACGGCTCCACCGAGGTGGGGTCGGGAACGACGCTGCCCGACGCCCGCGTGCTGGACAAGCCGGGCAGCGTCGGACCGGCGTCGCCGGGCGTCGACCTGCGGCTCTCCGACGACGGCGAGATCCTGCTGCGCAGCCCGTACCTCTTCGACGGCTACTTCGACGCGCCCGAGACCACCGCCGAGGTGCTGCGCGACGGCTGGTTCCACACCGGCGACCTGGGCGCGCTCGACGACGAGGGCTTCCTCCAGGTGGTGGGACGGCGCAAGGAGCTGATCCGCACCGGCGGTGAGAGCGTGGCGCCGGCCGAGGTGGAGGCGGTGCTGGCAGAGCACCCGGACGTCGCCGAGGTGGCGGTGGTCGGCATGCCCGACGCCGAGTGGGGCGAGGTGGTGTGCGCCGCGGTGGTGGCCCGGCCCGGCGCCGCCCCCGACCTGGCCTCGCTCCAGGCCTTCTGCGACGACCGCCTGGCCGGCTTCAAGAAGCCGCGCCGGCTCGAGATCGTGGCGGAGCTGCCGCGCACCAGCGCCACCGGCCAGGTCCAGCGCACCCTGCTGGTGGACCGGCTTGCCACGAGGGCCGTCATGGAATAGAGTTCCCATTCATGGGAACGACGTTCTCGACGCAATTCCAGTTGTTTACGTGATGAGCACCGCCCTGGCCCAGCGCTCCGTCGACCGCGCGCTGGCGGCTCGGCGCGCCGCCTACGGTGACGAGGTGCGCCGCCTGGTGGACGCCACCTTCGCCCTGGTGCGCGACTCCGGCGAGCTCGAGCCGCGGGTGGGGGCGATCGTGCGCGCGGCGGGCCTGTCGAACCAGGCCTTCTACCGCCACTTCCGCTCGAAGGACGAGCTGCTGGTGACCGTGCTCGACGACGGCGTGCGCCAGCTGGCCGACTACCTGGCGCACCGCATGGAGCGCGCCGCCTCGCCGCGGGAACGGGTGCGCGCGTGGATCGCGGGCGTCTGCCAGCAGGCCCTGGACGCCGAGGCGGCGGCGGCCACCCGCCCCTTCGCCCTGTCGCGCGCGCGGCTGTCGGAGCTGTTCCCGAACGAGGTGGCCGAGTCGGAGCGGCAGCTCACCGACGGGCTGCGCCGGGCGATCGAGGCGGCCCGGCAGGACGGCGGGCAGGACGGCGAGCAGGCGCCCGGCGACGCCCGGCGCGACGCCCAGGTGGTGTACGGGCTCGCCATGGGCTGGCTCCAGCAGCAGCTGGGCCGCGACCGCCGACCGGACGCCGCCGACGCCGAGCACCTGATCGACTTCGCCCTGCGCGGGCTCGGCTTCGGGGGGACGTGAGCGTGGAACGCGAGATCCTGTTCACCGGCATCGGCGGCCAGAGCGTGCAGCTCGGAGCGCTGGTGCTGGCGCGCGCGGCCGCCCGGGAGGGACGCCACGTGATGATGCTCGGCACCTACGGCGGCACCATGCGCGGCGGTCCCACCGACTCGACGCTGATCGTCGGCGACACGCCGCTCACCTCGCCGCCGATCGTGGCGCGGGCCTGGTCGGCCATCGTCATGCACCACGCCTTCTTCGATCCGCTGCGGCCGAAGCTCGGCGCGGGCTCGCTGGTGGTGGTGAACGCTTCGCTCTTCGAGGCCGAGCTCGACCGCGAGTCGCTGCGCGTCTTCGACGTGCCCGCCACCGCCATCGCAACCGAGCTGGGGAGCCCGCTGGCCGCCTCGATGGTGCTGGTGGCGGCCTACGCCGCGCTGACCGGCCTGCTCCCGCTCGACGCCCTGTCCGCCGGCATGCGCGAGTCGGTGCCCAGCTACCGGCGCCAGCACCTGGAGACCAACGATCGCGCGCTGGCCGCCGGCTACGCGGCGGTGCCCCACGGCGTGGTGCCCGCCTTCCCGTCGACGGATCGCGCGGCATGAGCGCCGCCGACGGCATCGAGACCCGCGGCACGCTCACCATCGCCGTGGACCGCTGCAAGGGCTGCGAGCTGTGCATCCCGGCCTGTCCGCCGCGGGTGCTGCGCATGTCCCAGGCGCGCAACGAGCTGGGCGTGCCCTACCCGGAGCTGCTGCCCGGCTGCACCGGCTGTGGCGCCTGCCTGCTGGTGTGTCCCGACTTCTGCTTCGAGGTCTACCAGTACGAGACGCCGCTGCGGCACGAGGCGTCGTCGTGACGCGGCGCCTGATGGAGGGTTCCGAGGCGCTGGCCGAGGCCGCCATCGCGGCCGGCTGCCGCTTCTTCGCCGGCTACCCGATGACGCCCTTCACCGAGGTGCTCGAGCACTTCGCGGCGAAGCTGCCCGCCCACGGCGGCGTCTGCATCAACGCCGAGAGCGAGCTCGAGGCGGTGGGCATGGCCTGGGGCGCCCTGGCGACGGGCGCGCGCGCCGCCACCGGGTCCACCGGCCAGGGGCTCGCGCTGATGCAGGAGTCGCTGTCCGAGCTGACGCGGTCCGAGCTGCCGCTGGTGGTCTTCCACATGGCCCGCGGCCAGTCCGACTACCACCAGGCCACCCGGGGCGGCGGCCACGGCGACTACCGGCACCTGGTGTTCGCCCCCATCGACGTCCACGAGGCGGTGGAGCTCACCCAGACCGCCTTCGACCTGGCCGACCGCTGGCGCAACCCGGTTCACATCTACGGCGACTTCCTGCTGGCCCACACCGCCGAGGCGGTGGACGTCGAGCCTCTGTCCTTCGACCCGCTGCCGCCGAAGGACTGGGCGGTGGACGGACGCCTGGGCGGCAGCGGGCGCAGCCGCAACGTCAACCCGATCGGCATGACCAAGGGCGTGAAGGGCATCGAGCCCGAGTCGTTCTGGCAGCGCCTCCAGGACAAGCACGACGCCATCGCGCGCAGCGAGGCGCGCTGCGAGAGCGAGTCCACCGACGACGCCGAGCTGGTGGTCGTGGCGTTCGGGTCGGTGGCCCGCTTCGCCCGCTACGTGGTGCGCGAGCTGCGCTCCGAGGGCGTACGCGTGGGCTACGTGCGTCCGATCACGCTCTGGCCCTTCCCCGAGGAGGCGGTGGCCCGCGCCTGCGACGGCGCCCGGCGCGTGGCCGTGCTCGAGCAGAACGGCGGGCAGATGATCGACGACGTGCGCCTGGCGGTGCTGGGCCGCGCGCCGGTCGTTCCGATCGGCGGCATCTCGTCCGACGAGGCCGGCTTCGGCATCGGACCGATCCTGGATCCGGCCGACGTCCGGCGCCGCGTCGAAGGCGCCCTGGAGGCACGATGAGCGAACCCCGCGTACTTCCCACCGACCGCCCGCCGCAGGAGCCGGCCGAGAAGAAGGGCGCCTTCGCCCCGCGCCTGCTGCTGCACGAGGACCACGACCTGTGCCCCGGCTGCGGCGAGCCGGTCGCCATCCGCCTGCTGCTCGACGTGATCGACGAGCTGGGCTGCGCGGAGCGCAGCATCGGCGTGGTCGGCATCGGCTGCTACACCGCCTTCACCAGCAACATGGACGTCGACCTGGTGCAGGCGCTGCACGGGCGCGCGCCGTCGGTGGCCACCGGCGTGAAGCGCATGCGCAAGGACGAGCTGGTCTTCACGCTCCAGGGCGACGGCGACATGGTGAACGAGGGCCTCCAGGAGGTGCTGCACACGGCGGCCCGCGGCGAGGCGGTCACCTGCGTGCTGCTGAACAACGGTGTGTTCGGCGAGACCGGCGGCCACATGACCTCGACCACCGTGCTCGGCCAGCGCACCAAGAACACGCTCGACGGGCGCGACGCCGCCTACCACGGCCACCCGATCCTGATCGGCGACCTGCTGGCCCAGCTGGGCGGCACGGCCTACGCCGCGCGCGGGTCGGTGCACGACGCCAGGGGCGTGGTGAAGACGAAGAACCTGCTGCGCCGCGCCTTCGAGGCCCAGCTCGAAGGGCGCGGCTTCTCCTTCGTGGAGATCCTCACCATGTGCCCCACCGGCTGGTTCGTGCCCACCGCCGACGGGCCGGGCTACCTGGACGACGTGCTCGGCGGCGTGCACGCCACCGGCGAGCTGCGCAACGGAGACGTGCTGCGCACCACCGCCGAGCTGCTGGACGCGGCCCGGAGCGGTCGGTGAGCGGGGACTGGCGGCCCACGGGCCAGCGCATCCCGTCCCTCGAGCCGGACCAGTGGAGCGACGAGGTCCGCCAGCTGCTGAACCCGTCGCCGCGACCGCTGCACATCCTCACGACCCTGGCCCACCACCCGACCCTGCTCGCCGCCTTCCTGCCCTTCGCGGCGTCGCTCACCCTGCGCGGCCGCCTGCCCCGCCGCGACGCCGAGATCCTTTCGCTGCGCGCCGCCTGGAACTGCGGTTCCGACTTCGAATGGGGGCACCACCGGCTCTACGCGCTGGCCGCCGGGCTCGGCGAGGCGGAGGTGGCCGACGTGGCGAAGCCCGCCGACGCCGGCGCCTGGGCCCCGAACGAGCGCGCCCTGCTCGACGCCGCCGACGAGCTGCACCGCGACCGCAGCCTGGGCGACACCACCTGGAAGGCGCTGGCCGCCCACTACGACGAGGCCCAGTGCATCGAGGTGATCTTCACCGTCGGCCAGTACACGACCCTCTCCACCGTCACCAACGCGCTGCGCATTCCGCTGGAGCCGGATCTCCCCGGCCTGCCCGCGAAGTGAGGCGGCGGCTCACTCCCCGTCCGCCACCTCGAACTCGTGGACGATGACCGTGAACTCGAGCCAGCGCGCCAGCCCGCTGCGCTCGCTGCGGACGCCGCGGTCGTCGACCTGGATGGCGTAGGGCACCTCGTCGGGACCTCCCTCGCAGCGGTGCGGGAAGTCGACCCCGATGCGGTAGCGACCGGCGGGCGGCGCGGCGAAGCGCACGGTCTCGACCCGCGTGGCGTCGCCCGGCGTGTCGCAGCGGCGGTCGGCGACCAGCTCGCCGCCGGACACCGACGGCGTGTTCGCGTAGTAGACGGTCTCGAGCCGCGGGTCGGTGACGTAGAGGTCGAGGTCCACGCCCGGCGCGAAGGCCAGCCGCACGACCAGCGCGTCGCCGGCCGGCGGCGCCTCCCGCAGCTCGGCCTGGAGGCGCTCGGCGGCGGCGCGGCGCGACGCATTCCACTCGGGCGGAGGCGGGGGAGCGGGCAGCCGGCTCGCGCAGCCGATGGCGAGCCACGCGAGGAGGACCGGTAGGAGCAGCCGCCGGGGTCGAGCCATGGGCCGACAGCTTCGCCCGCCGGCGCGTCGCCGCGCAAGCGGAGTTGCTACGTTCGGCGCCCGGTGAGAACCCGCATCGCCTCACTCGGCCTGTGCCTGGCCGTCGCCTCGGCCTGCGCGCCGCCGGAGCGCCCGCACATCGTGCTGTTCACCGCGGACACGCTGCGCGCGGACCACCTGTCGCTGTTCGGCTACCCGCGCGCGACGTCGCCGCGCATCGACGCCTTCGCGGCCGACGCCTGGAACTTCACCCAGGCCGTCACGGTGATCCCGAAGACCGGTCCCTCCTTCGCGACGATGTTCACCGGCCGGCACCCGCAGGAGCACGGAGTGCGCTCGAACTTCGCTCCCGTCCCCGAGGCGCTGCCGGTGCTGGCCGAGCGCCTGCGCGACGCGGGCTACCGGACCGCCGCCTTCGTGAGCAACCCGGCGCTGCGCGAGAGCCGGGGCTTCGCCCGCGGCTTCGACACCTTCCGGCGGCTGCCGGAGCAGGACGGCGTGGCCCGCGTCAGCCGGGCCTTCTTCGAGTGGGCCGACACCGAATGGGCCGGCGGCTCCGGCGCACCCGTCTTCGTGTGGATCCACACCATCGACCCCCACGGGCCCTACGAGCCGCCGCCGCACCACGCCGAGCCCTTCCTGGCCGACGCCTGGGCGCAGGATCCGCTCCGCGTGCCCGGCGGCTACGCCGTCGACGAGGCGACGCCGAACAAGGTGCTGGGCGCGGTCCCCCGCTACCAGCAGCGTGCCGACGGCGAGCTGCGCGTGGCGAGCTACGTGGCGCGCTACGACGCGGAGATCCGCTACGTCGACGAGGCCTTCGGCGGCGTGCTCGACCGGCTGCGGGCCGACGGCCGGCTGGACGCCAGCGCGGTCGTCTTCACCTCGGACCACGGCGAGAGCCTGGGCGAGCACGACTACTACTTCGAGCATGGCTGGTTCGCCTACGAGCCGGGCCTGCGCGTCCCGCTGCTGCTGAAGACGCCGGGACAGCGGGAGGGGCGCCGGGTCGACGCGCCGGTCTCGAACCTGGACCTGCTGCCCACCCTGCTCGGACTGGCCGGGCTCGCCTGCGACTGCGAAGGCACCGACCTGCTGCGCGACGCGGCGCCGGGCGGGCCCGTGCTCGTCGAGAGCTCCGACGCGTACCCGGAGAAGTTCCACGGCGCGCGGACGACCGCATGGAAGTACCTGCGCCGGGCGAGCGACGGTCGCGAGGAGCTCTACGACCTGGCGCGCGACCCGGGCGAGACGCGCAACCTGGCCGGCGAGCGACCCGAGGTGCGCGAGGAGCTGGCGGGCTTCGTGTCGCGGCGGCTGGCCGCGCTGCGGGAGCGCGCGCTCAGCGCGGCGCCGGCGCCGGCGGACGACCCGGATACGCTGCGGCGCCTGCGCGAGCTGGGCTACGTGGAGTAGCCGCGCCCGGGCGGCGGAACAGCAGCCCGCCCCCCTCGAACTGGTGCAGGTGGGGGAACGCGCGGCGGAACCCGGGCACCAGCACCAGGGTGCGGCTCAGCACCTCGAGCTTGCCCGGGTCGCGCAGGAACTGCCGCGACAGGTAGACCGCGTCGACGGGCAGGTAGTCCTCCAGGGAGAGCACGCCCAGCACCAGGTCGCCGCTCGGCGTCCGGTCGTAGTGGAGGCGCACGCTGCGCCGCCCGGTCTCCCAGGCGACCGCGTGGGACTGGTCGGAGACGACGACCGCGTCGGGCGACGTGCGCTGCCGGATCACGTCCCAGTGGCCGCGGTCGTAGTGGGCGATGCGCGCCTCGATGCGCCCGCCGGCCAGCGCGAAGCCGGTGAGGTCGGTCATGGCCAGCACCACGAGCACGCGCGCGGCCACGGCGAAGCGCGGGCCTTCGAGCCGGGCGGTCAGCTGCCACAGGCCCGCCACCGCCAGCAGCACCAGCGCCGGCACGAAGTGGAGGTGGTACTTCAGCAGGAAGAAGTCGGTGAAGCTCACCAGCAGCGCGTTCCACACGAAGCTCGCGGAGACCAGCCAGGCCACCGGGCGAAGGCCCGCCTCGCTGCGCAGGAAAGCCGGGAGCAGGGCCAGCGGAACCAGCCCCAGCATGCCCGCCAGCGCGGGAAGCTCCGCGAGCAGGCGCGCCAGGTTGCCGGCGGCCTTCGCCAGCACGGCGCCTGCGTGGCCGGCGACGAAGGCCGCCGGCGGCGTCGCCTGGCGCCCCCAGGCGCCCGCGAGATACCACATCTCGCCCGCCCCGCCCGTCCCCGACGGCAGCAGGAAGTAGCCGTGCAGCGAGAAGAACGGCGAGCCGGCGACCCCCTGGTTGCGCAACCACCAGGGCAGCGACACCAGCACGATGCCCAGCGCGAAGGCGACCAGCGCCGGCAGCGCCCGACGCGCGCGCGGACCGTCGCCCCCCGGCGCCAGGGCCAGGGCCACCGCGAACAGCGGCGCCGCGAACAGCGCGTTGGTGCGCGCCAGACCCGCCAGCCCGAGACACGCGCCGACACACGCCGCGCGCCCGGCGCCGCCGCCGCGCCACACCCCGTAGAGCGCAGCGGTGAAGAAGAAGAGCACCGGCGGCTCCGCCAGGCCCGAGCACGCGATCTCGACCAGCGTCCCGTTGACCGTGAGCAGCGCCAGGCAGGCCAGCGCCGGCGCGCGTCCCAGCGCCTGGTCCGCCCAGCGGAAGACCAGCGCCGCCGTGGCGGCGTGGAAGACGATGCCGTGGCCCACCACCACCGCCTCGCCCACGCCGAAGGCCAGGAAGCCCAGCGCCATGCCGAGGGAGGGCAGCGGAAAGCGGTGCAGGTTCGGCCAGGTCACGTCGAGCAGGCCGTGCTCCTTCAGGAAGTCGAGGTGCAGGGCGTAGATCGCGTGGCGGGAGCCGAAGCCGCGGCCCTGGGCCAGCTCGCGGGCGATCTGGGCGTAGTCGAAGGCGTCGGGCCGCCACAGTCCGTCGACGAAGGTGAACGCGAACAGCGCCAGAACCGCCGCGCTGGCCAGGCCCGCCAGCAGCGCCGCGATCACGGCTTGCGCCCGACCGCGAACACCGAGCTGCCGAAGGGCAGGCGCACGCCGCGGGCGACCAGCGCGTTCTCGGCGCGCAGCGCCCCGTAGAGGAGCGATCCCAGTGCGCCGCCGCTGCCGGCGTGCAGCTGGGAGCGGGCCCCCGCCTCGCCGCCCCGCTTCGCCCGGCGCGCACCCGGCAGGCGCGTGGCCGCCACCAGCGGCAGCAGCGCGCACAGCCGGTAGCTGCCGCGCACGACCTCGAGGCCCAGCTCTTCCAGCAGCCCGCGCACGCCCGGCAGCGTGAAGCGCTCGCTGGTGTGCACCGCCACGTCGTGCTCGCCGTAGAGCCAGGCGTAGGCCGGCAGGTTGAGCACGAACAACCCGCCGGGCTTCAGGTGGCCGACCAGCCGCCGCAGGCCCGGCCGGCTGCGCGCGACCCCCGGAATGCAGATCACGTCGAGGCTCGTCACCAGGTCGAGGGCGGGGGCGCGCAGCTCCGGGTCGCAGACGTCGGCGGCGTAGACGTCGGCGCCGGGCGCCTTGTCGCGCGCGAAGGCGAGCGCCTCCTCCGACAGGTCGAAGCCGCCCAGGTAGCCGGGCGCGAGCAGTCCGGCCAGCAGGCGCAGGTTCTCGCCGGTGCCGCAGCCCGCGTCGAGCACCGCCGGCGCCGCCGGGAGCGCCAGGTCGGGCTGGAGGAGCGTCCGGCGCAGGACGTCGCGCAGGGCCCGGTACCACCAGTGCTCCGCCTCGACCCGGGCCATCAGGGCGTGCTCGCCGGGATTCATGCCGGGAGGTTAGTGCCCGACGGGCCGGTTCTGTTAGCTTTTCCTCGTCCGCACACCCGGTCGGAGGTCTCGTTGGAACGCTTCATCTCCCACGAAGAGCTGGCCCGGGACAGCCGCTTCCGCCGCTCGCGATCGCGCAACGAGCTGTTCCGCTCGCTGCCCGACGACGCCCCGACCATCGCGCGGGTGCTCGAGACGATCGCGCCGAAGATCCGCGAGCGCATCGAGGGCACCGCCCTCGAGCAGGTCTTCGACGAGCTGGGTCCCGGCTTCGCCTTCCTGACCGCCGGCGGCGGCGTGGCCCAGCAGGGCAACGATCGCACCCCGCTCCAGCTGCGCCTCC
>JBNLVK010000255.1:0-13337 GCA_050618055.1 Myxococcota bacterium | reverse complement strand
CGCGCTGCTGATCGATCCGGCCAACCAGCGCATCCCGGCCTACCTCGCGCGGGCCGCACGCCATCTCGAGAACCTGGAGCGCCTGCGCCAGGCCCCGAACGGCGGGGACGGCTGAGTGGGGCGACGCGCGCCCGTCCTGGTCCTGCTGCCGGTGCTGCTGCTCGCCGGCTGTACCGGGCCCCTCGAGCTGCCGTGGCCCTACGCCGAGGAGCCGGCCCCGCTCCACCCGCCCCTGGTCGCCCACCCGCCGGCGCCGCTGCCGGCGCCCGAGGGCCTGCGCGCCACCAGCGGCGAGTACCGCCAGGTCCCGCTCCAGTGGGATCCGCTGCTGACCGGCGAGGTGGGCGGCTACCGCATCGAGCGCGCCGACGCGCGCGAGGGACCCTTCGCACCGCTCGTCGACGTCTGGGGACGCGGCGCCATCGCCCGGGTGGACGGCGCCGGCGCGGCTCCGCTGGGCGACGGCGTCACCCACTACTACCGCCTGCGCGCCTTCTCGCCGGACGGACGCCTCTCGGAGCAGGTGTCCGAGGTGGTGGTGGGCTCGACGGCGCCGCTGCCCGACGCCCCCACGGGCCTGCGGGCCTACAGCCGCCAGCCGCGCGAGGTGCCGCTCTCGTGGCACGCCTCCGACGATCCGACGGTGGCCGGCTACGTGGTGCTGCGCAGCCCGTCGCCCGACGGCCCCTTCGAGCCGATCGCCGAGCTGGTGGGACGTCACACCACCTCCCACGTCGACGGCGAGCTGGGCGACCTGCGGGTCTTCTACTACCGGGTGGCGGCCCGCAACCCGGACGGGGTCGCCGGCGAGCCGAGCCCGGCCGTGCGCGCGGTCACCAAGCCCGAGCCGCTGCCGCCGCTGGGTCTGCGCGTCGCCGAACGGCGGCTGGGAGCGATCGAGCTGGCCTGGGAGCCCAACGTCGAGGAGGACCTGGAGGCCTACCGGCTCTACCGCACCGAGAGCGGCGCCGCGCCGCAGCGCGTGGCCGAGGTCCCCGCCGACGCCACCCGCGCCGTCGACCGCGGGGTCGCCGCCGGCGCGGCGATCACCTGGGTGCTGGTCGCGGTCGACCGGGACGGCCTGGAGAGCCGTCCCTCCCAGCCGGTCACCGCCAGCGGGCTCGACTACGGCCTGCGGGGCGAGGCCACCCCGACCGGGGTGCGCCTGCGCTGGAACCCCCGGACCGACGAGGGCTTCGTGGGGGCCCGCGTGGAGCGGCTGGGCTGGCTCGGCGGGCAGGTGCTCGGCAGCTCCGCGGACGGATCGTTCACCGACACCGACGTCCGCCCGGGCGGGGTGTATCGCTACGTGGTGGTGCTCGTCCGGGCCGGAGGCGGCGAGGCGCCCCCCTCGCCGGCCATCGACGTGCGCGTGCCGCAGACCGGCGACTTTCGTTGATTTTCGGAGGCCAGCCCCTATTCTCCCCCGCCTGTTCCCCGGTAGCTCAGCTGGCAGAGCAAGCGGCTGTTAACCGCTGGGTCGTAGGTTCGAGTCCTACCCGGGGAGCCAGCGCCGCCTCGCCGCAGGGTGGCGCCCACGCGGGGGGACGACGGATGGTTCGGGCATGGTGGCTGGCTCTCGCGCTGCTCTGCCTGGCGCTTCCCGCGACGACCGCCGCCGAGATCGCCTGGGTGAAGGACGAGCTGCGCCTCAACCTGCGCACCGGCCCGGGCACCCAGTACCGCATCAAGGGCGCGGTGGGCACCGGCGACCGCATGACCGTGCTGAGCCGCGGCGACGGCTGGACCCAGGTGAGCACGCCGTCGCTGGGCGAGGGCTGGATCCCCGCCGGCTTCCTCCAGGCCGAGCCGCCGGCGGGCGTGCGGCTGGCCGAGTACGAGGCGCAGACCGCCGAGTTCCGCTCGAAGTACGAGTCGGTGGCGTCGCGCACCAGCGAGCTCGAGGCGACCAACGCCGAGCTGGCGGACAACGACGCGGCGCAGAAGGCCCGGATCGAGCAGCTCTCCCGCGAGAACTTCGAGCTGCGCGCCGGCGCGCGCTGGCCCGAGTGGATCACCGGCGCCGGCATCCTGCTGGCCGGCATGCTGATGGGCGCGATCCTGCACAGCGTGTCGGGCCGCCGGCAGCGTCCCCGGATCCGCCTATAGATCCGGCGGGATGATCGCCATGGCGACGGCGCTGACGCAGAAGCACGCCACCGCGATCAGGAACGTGTAGCCGACCACGTCGCCGAAGCGCAGCCGCGTCACCGCCAGGATCGGAATGGCGAAGAAGGGCTGGATCAGGTTCGTCGTGGAGTCGCCGTAGCTGTAGGAGAGCAGCACCGTGACCGTCGAGACGTCGAGCGACTGGCCGGCGGGCAGCAGGTACGGCGCCTCGATCAGCCACTTCGATCCGGCCGACGGCACGAACAGGTTCATCACCGCCGAGTAGACGTAGACCACGAACGGGTAGGTCCCCTGGCTGGCGAAGCTGGCGAACAGGTCGCCGATCCAGCCGCCGAGCGCGGTGTTCTGCATCAGGCCGAAGATGCCGGCGTAGAACGGGAACTGGAGGATGATCCCCCAGGCGGCGTCGAC
This sequence comes from Myxococcota bacterium, assembly GCA_050618055.1. Lineage (GTDB taxonomy): Bacteria > Myxococcota_A > UBA9160 > UBA9160 > SMWR01 > CALDCK01. The sequence goes on along the minus strand of JBNLVK010000255.1, from coordinate 10,796 downwards.
GCCCTGGCGGCAGGCGCGCAGGAAGGTCACCGGACGTCCGTGCAGCAGCAGCGCCGCCACCAGGAAGACGGTGTTGTAGGCGTTGATGGTCCAGCTCGTGCCGAAGCCCCGCGTCACGATCGAGTGTCCCAGCGGATAGGCGAGCAGCAGCGCCGCCAGCCACACCCAGCCGCGGAAGCCCTCCATGCGCTCGGCCGGCGTGCGCGGGTCGTGGACGTCCTCGGGCGGCGTCGGCAGGATCGCGCGCACCTGCTCCTCGTCGAGCGTCACCGCGTCGCGGCGCGGGTGGAGGAGCACCGCCGCCAGCAGGCCGGTCAGCCCGATCCCCACCATGTAGGCCAGGTTGAACGGGTGGAAGAGGGTCTCGGTCACCGGGTAGAGCCGGTCCACCACCGCCGCGCCCGACGACGGCGCGAGCAGCGGGTTGCCCGGCGTCGCCAGGATGAGCGGCGCCGATCCCGACAGCCCGCAGTGCCAGACCGTCCCCAGCCCGATGTAGCTGGCGGCGATCAGCACGCGGATGTCGACCTTCGGGTTGCGCCGGCAGATGAACGGCACGAACAGCGCGCAGGCCACCAGGCAGAGCGCCCAGTTCAGGTAGGCGGTGACCAGCGAGAAGCCGGCGGCCAGCAGCAGCGCCTGCGACGGCTTCTCCGGGTCGGGCACGGCGGCCAGCCGGTCGAGCAGGCGATGGACCGGCCGCGACGACACGCAGGCGTGGGCCGCCACCATGGCGATGGTGAACTGCATGGCCAGGGTGAGCAGGATCCAGACGCCGTCGCCCCAGGCCAGCACCGACTCCTCGAGGCCCACGCCGGCGCCGCCCAGCGCCAGGGCGAAGGCGATGGTGGTGAGCAGCATGCAGATCACCCACGAGTCGGGCACCCAGCGCTCGGTGAAGCGCGAGAGCCCGGCGCCCAGGTCGCGCAGCAGGTCGAGCATCTAGGAGAGCCGGTCCACCAGCGTCAGCACGCTGAAGTAGCCGAAGAAGGCGAAGCACACGACCAGCGCGCCCATGCGCAGCGGCGAGGGGCGCAGCGGCGGATCGAAGCTGGTGACGTTCAGCCACAGGAGCAGCCCCGAGTAGAGGAACATCACCACCCCGTTGAGCGCCGCCGACAGCACCAGCAGCACCAGCGGCTGGTCGAAGCCCAGGCCCAGCACCGCGATACCGAAGGCGATGAGCGCCCAGACCATGGCGAAGTACAGGCGCGAGAGGCTGACCCCGCGGCCGCGGAAGGGACCCACCGCCAGCAGGTCGGCGGCCACCCGCGCCACCGCGTCGAGCAGCGCCAGCTCGGTGGAGAAGAGCACCGCCACGCCCACGAACAGGAAGACCTGGCGGGCCAGCACACCGAAGCGCGCCTCGATGGCCAGCGCCTCCTCGCGGATGAAGCCGAAGCCGGCGGCCACGTCGGGCCCGGTCTCGAGCAGGGCATGGGCCAGCAGGCAGAAGAGCGCGAGCGCGCCGAGGGCCAGCAGGTAGAAGCTGCCGAAGTGCTCCAGGTTGGTCCGGCGCCACCACACCTGCCAGCGGGCCAGGTTCTCCGGCGTCTCGCGGAACGCCACGCCCACGTCGCCCACCGCCTCCTCGCGTCCGGTGAAGGGGCTGGTGATGCGTCCCACCAGCGCGCCCATGCCGTAGCCCTTGTCCTTGATGTAGTTGCTCTGGGCCAGGTTCACCGATCCGCCAGCGCCGGCGAAGGCCAGGGCGCCGAGCAGCATGGGCAGGTGCACGCCGTCGGGCACGTGACCCACCCGCGCCGCGCCGGCCAGCAGCGCCAGCACGTCCTCCAGGCGCACCACCGCCAGGGCGAGCCCGCCGGCCAGCAGCACGATCGTCACCACCAGCACCAGCTGGATCGCCTCGACGGTGCGGTACACCACGGGCCCCACCGAGAGGATGAGACCGCACAGCACCAGGCTCGCGATCGCCGTGCCGGTGACCGGCAGCCCGAGCTCCCACTCGAGCAGCGTCGCCGCGCCGGTGGCCCAACCCGGCCAGATCCACGGCACGGTGGCGCACAGCAGGAAGACGGGCACGAAGGCAGCGTGCAGCCGCGCAAAGCCCACCACGGCGCTCTCGCCGGTGGCCAGGCTCCAGCGCTCGATCTCCATGTTGAGGAAGAACTGGAGCGTCACCCCGATCCAGCAGGCCCAGAAGAGCGCGAAGCCCCACTCGGCGGTGATGCGCGGCCACAGCACGAACTCGCCGCTGCCGATCGAGAGCCCCACCAGGATCACCGACGGACCGAGCATGCGCCGCAGCGCCACGGGCTCGGGCAGGTCGCCGGACGCAGGCGCGGGCAGGACGCGATCCGGAATGCGCATTCGGCCGTCGTCGCTGCCTAGACGACCGCGAGCGGATCCGAGTCGCCGCGCCAGTGGCTCACGACGACGGCGGCGGCGAAGTCGGCCGCGCGGATCACCGTCTCCATCTCGACCCGATCGGGCAGGTCGCGCTCGCTGTGGTCCTCGCGCGGCGCACCGTCCTCTTCCAGGGCCAGCAGCGACAGCGCGTGCAGCGAGCGGCGCGCCAGCTCGCCGCCGTCGGTGTGGCCCGCGAAGTCGGCCGGGGTGACGTCGGCGAAGCCGCCGCCCTCGGCCAGGCGCCTGGCCAGCTCGCGCAGCCGCGGCGGATAGACGGTGCGCTCGAGGGCGCCCTCGCTGGTCAGGTAGTGGAGCGTGCCGCCGCCCACCCGATCGAAGTGCACGAAGACGGTCCGCTCCGACTGCCAGTCGCTGTGGGCGTCGAGGAAGGCGGACAGGCCGCGGGCGCCCGCGTGTCCGGCACCGCCCGCCACCAGCCACAGCTCGGCGTCGTCGCGCAGCTGGGCCAGCAGCTGCTCGCCGCAGGTGAGCATGGCCGCGACGCCGGCGGCGTCGTTGGCGCCCGGGCTCGCCGGAGCGGTGGCCCACTGGAGCGCCAGGCCCGCCGCCAGCACGAGGCCCACGCCCACCCCGATCTGCACGCCGGCCAGCAGGCCGCCGCCGGCCCCGAGGGCCCCGGCCAGCGCCACCACGACGGCCGCCTGGAGGCCCCGCTCGCAGGCCGCCAGGGCGCCCCCTCCCTCCGGCCGGCGCAGGCCCAGCCGGCGCACCCAGCCGCCGCCGAAGATGCGTCCGGTCTGGGGCGCGTCGAGCGAGGCCGACAGAACCACCCGCCGCCGGGGCCGCTGCGCCCCCGCGCGCGCCACCACGTTCAGCGAGTCGCGAGCCGGCAGGAAGCGGGAGAGCCCGGGCCGGCCGCGCCGCTCCTCGCGCCGGAACGAGACCAGCGCGGCGCCCGCCAGCAGCAGGCCCGGAAGTCCGCCCAGCAGGCAGCCCAGCGCGGCCAGGGAGAGGCTCAGGGCCAGGCGCAGACCCGGCCCTGGCGCGCCGGGCACCGGCGCGAGCGCCACCTCCTGGAAGCCGATCTCGCCGAGCCAGGCCGCGGTGCGCTCGGCCGCCTCGCGCTCGCCGGCAGATCCGGCCCGGCGGTCCGCGATCTCCGCCAGCAGGCGCACCCAGTGGAAGGCGCGGATCTGGCGTTCGAGGCTCTTCTCCGGTGCGTCGGGGGTCACGCCGGTCACCCGGGCCGGTGTACCACGCGGCGCGCCCCCGGGGCTACCCCGACCGACACCGTGCGGCCTGGTACCGTCGGTGGATGGACAGCGCCACCCAGCTCACCAACCTGCTCTACACCTACGGCGGCCTGGTCGACGCCGGCGACTTCGCCGGCATCGGCGAGCTGCTGGCCCACGCCGTCGTCACCGACGCCACGGGCCGGCTTGAGCTGCGCGGCGCCGACGCGGTGCGCACCCTCTACGAGAAGACCACCCGCCGCTACCCGGACACCGGCACGCCGAAGACCAAGCACGTCATCAGCAACCCGATCCTCGACATCGACGAGGACGCCGGACGCGCCAGCAGCACCTCCCACTACGTCGTCTGGCAGCAGACCGAAACACTCCCGCTCCAGGCCATCGTCACCGGCCACTACGAGCACACCTTCGAGCGCATCGAAGGAACCTGGCGCATCGCCACCCACCGCTTCTACGTCGACCAGGTAGGCGACGTGAGCCAGCACCTCCTGGTGGAGATCGGGTAGGGGCTCCGGACCTGGTCCGCGACGAGGTCGTGCCCGAGAGACGGCCAAAGGTCCGAGCGCGGCAGGCACAGGCGCAGTTCGGCACTTCCGGGGGCCACTCCCCGAAAACCCGCCTCGCACTCGAGCTCGAACTCGGCCTGCGGCGCGCCTGGACACCCCGCACCGAGCAACAGCGTTCCAAAGCGCACGAGTCGCTGTAGACATGGTGCCCTACGAGCACACGCGGGTTGGCCGTGGAGAGCGCATTCGGCAGGGGCGCCGTCGTCTCAGGCGTGAAGGCGAAGTCCTCGCCATCAGTGAATCGGGTCGGAAGATCCTCCCGAAGAGAGGCGAAGTGGTCTTCGAGTGATTCGAGCAATTCCAAGGCACTCCGGTCGCGGCGAAGAACCTAGCCGGTGACTTCCGAGAGCGCTCCCGGACCAGTGCTCGGTATTGACGCTACACAAAGATAGCACTATTCTATCTTCTGTGTCGCGGCCCACACAGCTCCACCTCGACGATCACCGCCGCCGTAGCGGGCGTGGCGGACCCCGATTCGGGGCGGGACGACCGCCGAAGGGGCGACGCGGGATCGTTCACCACGTCAGGCGCGCACCGCACCCCGGCCGATATCCGGCGCACGTCACCCTGCGCGTCGCGAAGGGGGTTCCCTCGCTGCGGCGCAAGCCCTTCGTGCGCGAGTTCCGTCGCTCGCTGCGTCAGGTGCTCGCCCGCGGCGACTTCCGGGTCGTGCACTACTCCATCCAGCGCGACCACCTGCACCTGGTCGTCGAGGCAGCAGGCAAGGACGCGCTGGGGCGCGGCATGAAGGCCGTCGGCTCGCGCCTGGCGCGGGCCGCCAACCGCGTGTTCGCGCGGCGAGGGCCCGTCCTGCAGGGCCGCTACCACGTGCGCGCGCTGCGCACGCCCCGCGAGGTCCGCAACGCCCTCGCCTACGTCCTGCTGAACGTCCGCAAGCACTGGCGCGAGCGAAAGGGGTCCACCCCCCCAGCGCGACTCGACCTGGCGTCGTCGGGCGCCTGGTTCGACGGCTGGTCGCGTGAGCCACCGGGCCAACGCACACGACCCGCGGCTTGCGAAGTTGCAACGCCCCGCACCTGGCTCCTCGCGACCGGCTGGCGCCGCCACCGCCGCATCGACCCGAGCGAGGTGCCGGGCGCCGCGCCGGTCCGCTAAGGTGACTCCATCGAGAGCCGGCCCAACGCACGCCGGAGCGAGACCTCGAGATCCTGGATCCAGCGGATCGCCGTCTTGTGGATGCGATCCGAGTAGCGTCGGAGGTTCCGCGTGTCCTCGACCACGAAGTGGATTCTGTCGGCCGAGTACTCGATGCGCAGCCGCAGGTAGTGCGAGCCTCCCTGGTACCCGGCGAGGATGTAGTCCGGCTCTCTCGCCTCGAGGAACCAGCGCTGTGTGGGCGGCTGGATGCTCCGGTAGAACGGGCCGAACCACGCTTTGAAGGCGTGGTCCGCGATGCGTTCGCTCGGGCGGAGATCTTCGGGAGGAGGTTTCTCCGCGAGTGTGGCGAGGATCGCGAACTCGACCTCGGCGGCACTCAGTCCCCGGGGGACGTCGATGTCTCGAATGCTCGATTCCGGGGCCGTTCTGCAGCCGATCAACAACGCAGAGGCGAGCGCCAGGACGACGAACGGTCTCATGGGAGGCTTCCCATCCGAAGCGGATGCTCGCATGCCGGAGCGCCCCGGCTCAAGGCCGTCTCGAGAGCCGCTATCGCTCCGCCGCGATGTCCCCCAGCCGCGTCATCCAGGCCGGCCGTGCGGTTTCGCTAGGTGCTGCGCTTCGGCGCGCCGAGGATGCGACGCGCCGACCCTGCCATCGCGACGAAGATCAGAGCGAGCAGCGAGGGAGGGAGGGCGGGGACATTCGGGAGCGATTGGGTCCCGGGGAGGTTGATGGGACCGCCGACCGAGACGCCCTGGAAGGTCCAGACGTCGCTGCAATGCAGCTCGGTGACCGTCGGCGAGGGGCACACGGCCGGGGACGGGAAGTAGGTCTCGAGCCCGCAGACCGGCACCTCGACGTCCGACCACTTCGTCGCCCAAAGGAACGCGCCGGTGGCGTCGAAGAAGCGCGCCTCGCCGGAGAACAGGGTGGTCGAGTAGAGGAACTGGGACGCCCCACCGCCGCAGGTCCCCACGGCCAGCCCCCGCACGATCGGCATGCTGCCGCATCCGTCGGTGTTCAGGTGGTCGAGCCAGAGCGTCCGGGTGGGGGTGAAGTCGCCGAACGACGAGAAGGGCTGCTCGATACCGCAGTCCAGCCAGTCGGTGGAGCACTGGGTGCAGCAGGCGTCGCTGGGATCGCAGGTCGGGTCGTCGGCCCGCGCCGGCGCGGTGAGCCCGAAGAGCAGCGTGCCGAAGACGAGGACGAGCGCCCGGGGGCGACACAGGAGCGTGACAAGGCCCATGCCGGCAACCTCCCGGCGCGATCCTATCAGAACGCGCCCCCGGCTCCTAGCGCTCCGCCGCGATGTCCTCCAGCTCGCGGCGGCCGGTTTCGGGGAGGAAGAGGACGGCGAGGGCGGCGAGCCAGGCGACGAAGGCGACGGTGCGCACGGCCGGAATGGCGCTGTCGCCCACGGCGGTGAGCCAGGAGACGGCGAACAGGGCGCCGGCCGCGCCGACCGTCTCGAGCAGCTGGAGCCAGCCCGAGGCGGTGCCGCGATACGAGGTGGGAAACAGCTCGGTGGCCAGCGCGCGCACGATGGTGGACGCACCGGTCAGCACGAACACCAGCGGAATCCAGGCGATGGGCACGCTCCACGACGGCCCCACGTAGAAGAGGGTCGTGAGCAGCGGAAAGAGCGCGAAGAAGGTGAAGCCGATGAGCTTGCGACCGCGCCGGTCGGCCATTCGGCCGGCGAACGGGTGGCCGACCACGCCCACCACCCCGGCCGTCAGCAGCATGATCGAGTAGTGGCCCGGCGCCCAGCCGTGCTCGGCCTGCACGAAGTAGGCGCTGAAGTTGTAGGCGGCGCCGGCGGAGCCGGCGGTGCTGGCGCCGATCAGGCTGACCGCCAGCGTGCGCCCCGGGTAGTCGCGGATCAGGCTCCACAGGGGCCGCCACCAGCTGGTGGGCGCGTTGCGGTCGCGCTCGGCGCGGTGCTCGTTGAAGCGGCGCGTCTCGGTGATGCGCCGCCGGAACATGGGCATCAGCACCAGCGGCACCACCCCCACCACGTACATGGCGCGCCAGCCGTAGGGCAGCACCTCGATGGCCGCGAACATCAGCGCCGAGATGCCGACGCCGAAGGTCCCAAGCGCACCCAGGATGCCGATGCTCCAGCCCCGGTGCTGCGCCGCCATCTCCTCGGAGACGATCACGAAGGCGGTGGCCGACAGCGTCACCATGAACATGCGGCCGATCATCTGGAGCGCCACGAACATGGTGGCGTTGGGCGCGAAGGCGGAGAGCGCCGTCGCCAGGCTCATGCCCAGCGTCGAGGCCAGGAACACCCGGCGCCGGCCCATGCGGTCGGCGAAGGGGATGAGCAGCAGCGCCGGCACGGCGCCCAGCCGCACCCAGCCGAGCAGGTTGCCGATCGCCTGCTCGGCGATGCCGAACTCGGCGGCGATCTGCTTGATCGCCTGGGTGAGCATCGCCTGGTCGAAGTGCTCGAACAGCGACGCGAACGCCACCGCACCCAGCAGGCGCAGGTGGGCCGGCGGCACCGCGGCCGGAACCCGCCCCAGGAAGGGCGGGATCCACCACGGGTTGGAGGGGGCGGCGTCACCGCCCTGCGGAAGGTTCACTTCGGCGCGTAGCGCTCCGCCGCTTCCTCGGGCGACAGGTTCGCCGCCGCCGCGATGGCGGCCAGCGTGTCCGGATCGGCAACGTCTTCGGCGGTGACCCGGTCCTGGAGCGCCAGCGCGTTCTTGTAGGACTGGGACGTGATGTCGACGCCGCGCACGCGCGACTTCTTCGTCGCCGGATCGATGATGTCGACGAACGGCACCGGCACGATCTCGCCCTCCTGGCGCGTGATCAGCACGGCGGACCCGCCGGCCAGCAGCGTGTCGACCGCGCCGACGCCCAGGTCGCGGGTGTAGTCGCGGTCGAAGGCGGTGGGGTAGCCGCAGCGCAGCTCGTAGCCCACGTCCTTCTCGCCGATGGTGACCTTCACGCCGCGGCTCGCCAGCGACTCGGCGACGGCGGTGCGCAGCACCTTCGCAATGGGGATCTCGGCCAGGCGGATGTGTCCGTGCTCGTCGCGCGGCGCGTCGGCGAGGATCGGGTCGCTCTCGTCGAAGTACTCCATGATGCCTTCGGCGATGACCGCCACCCCGTCGGGGCGGCCGCGCGCCAGGCGCTTCACGATCGTGCCCTCGAGCACCCGCACCACGTCCTCCAGCTGGATCGGGTGGCTCGGGAACTCCTCGGGAATGACCGTGATCGGCGCGCCCGCCGACTTGCCGGCGCCGAGCGCCAGGTGGCCGGCGGAGCGGCCCATCATGACCACGAAGAACCAGCGGTTCGTGGTCTGCATGTCCATCTGGAGGCGTTCCACGACGGTGGTGCCGTGCTCGCGCGCGGTCTCGAAGCCGAAGGTGGGAATGCCCTTGGGAAGCGGCAGGTCGTTGTCGATGGTCTTCGGCACGTGCACGACCTTGATGCGGCCCTCGGCCGCCTCGGCCACGCGGTTCGCCGAAGACGCGGTGTCGTCGCCGCCGATGGTGATCAGGTGGTCGATGCCCAGGCTGTCGAGCGACTTCACCACAGCGGCCAGGTGATCCGGGTTCTTCGTCGGGTTGGCGCGCGACGTGTGCAGGATCGACCCGCCCTGGAGGTGGATGCGCGAGACGCCGTCCTCGTCCAGGGCGACCGTGCGGCTGGTGTCGCCCTGCATGATCCAGTTGAAGCCGTCGAGGATGCCGATCACCGAGTGGCCCCGGCGCAGGGCCACGGTGGCGGCGGCGCCGATCACCCCGTTGATGCCGGGAGCCGGGCCGCCCCCCACCAGAATTCCGAACGTACTCATGCTTCCTCCGTGAAAAGAATGTGGCGCGGCGCGCGCGTCAACGCAGTCGCCAGGGCGACCATCCGTCGCCCTGGGCCGGTGCCCTGCCCCACAGCTCGTCGGGCTCGTCGTCGAAGGCCAGCTCCGGCATGCGGTCCGACATGGCCAGGTCGTCGAGCACCTCGAGGGTCAGCTGGCGCATCTGGTCGTGGACCGCCGTGCCCTTCGCGTGGTGCAGGATCGACAGCGAGCGGCCGGTGCCCGAGTTCAGCATCTCGACCCGCGGGCTCCGCGACAGGTGGGTCTTGTAGTAGGGCCAGCCCCGCGCCTGCACCTCTTCCAGCAGCTTGCGGAACAGGTGCTTCTCGCCGTGCTCCAGCTTCGTGCGCCGGTCGACCAGGGTGAAGACCACCCGCGCCAGCCGCATGTCCAGGCCGCTGCGCTCGAACAGCCGGAAGATCTTGGCCGCCTCTTCCAGCGACGCCCAGTCGGCCACCGGCAGCAGCACGCGGTCGGCGGCGTGGTAGGCGTTCACCGTCAGCGCCTCGAGGTCGCTCTTGGTGTCCAGGATGATCACGCCGTCCCAGTCGGTGTTCGCGATGATGCGCGACAGCGTCTTCGGATCCTCGGCGCGCGACTTCAGCACGCCCAGATCCGGCGGCGACGGCACGAAGTGGACGCCGTACTCGCCGAGCTGGATGGCGCTGGTGAGCGATCGCTCCGCCCAGCCGTGCTTCAGGTTGGGCTCGCCGGGCGCCGGATCGTGCACGGCGAACATGCGGTCGAGGGTCTTCTGGTCGTCGAGGCTGACGAGCAGCACCGACAGGTCCTCGCGCAGCGCCCGCAGGTAGATGGCCAGGTTGGTGGCCAGCGTGGTCTTGCCCACCCCGCCCTTGTTGGACGAGACGGCGATCACGGGACCGGGCGTGGGGGACGGGGGGGAGGACATCCGCGGGAACTGTACCGGTCGGGGCTCGGGCTGGGTAGCATGAGGCCATGAGTGCGGTGGGCGTCATTCCGGCCCGTTTCGCGGCCTCCCGCTTCCCGGGCAAGCCCCTCGCGAAGATCGCCGGCATGCCCATGATCGAGCGCGTGTGGCGGGGTGCCTCGCAGGCCCGCTCGCTCGACCGGGTGATCGTCGCCACCGACGACGAGCGGGTGGCGGACGCCTGTGCCGCCTTCGGCGCGGAGGTGGCGCTGACCCGCGCCGACCACCCCACCGGCACCGACCGGATCGGCGAGGTGGCGGCCGGCCTGGACGCCGACATCGTGGTGAACGTGCAGGGCGACGAGCCGCTGATCGAGGGCCGGGTGGTCGACGCCACCGTCGGCGTGCTGGAGGGCGATCCGGACCTGCTGATGTCGACCGTCGTCCACCCGCTCGAGCCGGGCGCCGACGCCGATCCGAACCGGGTGAAGGTGGTGCTCGACCGGCGCGGCCGCGCCCTCTACTTCTCGCGCAGCCCGATCCCCCACGTGCGCGGCGAGGAGCCGCCCCGCTGGCAGCACGTCGGGCTCTACGGCTACCGCCGCTCCTTCCTGCTCGACTTCGTGAAGCTCGAGCCGACCCCGGCCGAGAAGGCGGAGCAGCTCGAGCAGCTGCGCGCCCTGGAGAACGGCTTCGCCATCGGCTGCGCGGTGGTGGAGGGCTGGGTGAGCGTACCGGTCGACGTGCCCGAGGACGTGGCCCGGGTGGAGGCGCGGCTGTGAGCGAAGAGGTCACCCTGA
>JBNLVK010000254.1:0-3124 GCA_050618055.1 Myxococcota bacterium | reverse complement strand
GTGCCGAAGGAGAGGGAGGCGGGCTCGGCCGCCGGGTCCGCCGGCTGCGCCTGGGCCGGCGCCGCCGGGGCGGCGGCGACCGAAGGCTGCGCGCGCGGCGCCGGCCCACCGAGCCGCGGCACGCGGCTGTGCTCCGTGCCGCGGTACTCCTGGTAGGTGAGTCCGACGCCGAAGGCCAGGCCAGCCACGACGGCGGCGGTGAGCAGGTTCTGCCAGGAGATCTTCATGCGGCGTTCCTCGTCCTCGTGGGCTCGGGTCGAAGGGCGTTGCGCGCGGGCTTCGGCCGCCGCCCCCACGGCACGACCGACCCCCTCGGCATCAGCACCGTCCACCCCGCCGCCAGGAAGACCAGGTTCTTCAGGATGTACTGGCCTTCGAGGGTGGGAGCGAAGGGCGCGATCTTGAACGTCAGCTCCGGCAGGATGAACAGCGGGCTGCACGTCCCGATCATGTGCAGCAGGAACACGAACGGCAGCCAGCGCGGCGCGACGTTGAACAGGAAGGCGAGTCCGATGCAGCACTCGCCGAGCGCCAGGGCCCACATGGCCGTGCGTGCGTCGAGCCAGCTCCAGGACAGCCGGATCACCGTCTGGCTGGCGATCATCTCGGCCGGGCTCAGGTCGGGGAAGAACTTCAGGATGCCGAAGTGGAGGTAGACGATTCCCAGGGCGAGGCGCAGCAGGACCGGCGAGCGGGTTCCGGTGGGACGGTCGTCGGGCACGGGTGGAGCTCCGGAGTGCGGCGGCAGCCTCGGCGGACCCCGCCTGGGAGTCGCCCGCTCCGCATCTTCCGCCGCCCCGGGGGCCCGGGTCCGTCGTCGCGCCTGCCTTTTTGGCGTAGCTGTTTTCCGACAGTCCCTAGCGCGCCAGGTCGTGGTCCAGGGCGAAGCGGATCAGCTGGGCGGTGGATCCCAGCTCGAGCTTCTCCATGACGCGCGAGCGGTAGGTCGAGACGGTGCTGACGCTCACGTGCATCTCGCGGGCGCACTGCTGGAGGGTGCGGCCGGCCGCCAGCGTGCGCAGGAAGGTGAACTCGCGCGGCGAAAGCGTGTCGAGTCCGGTGCGCTTCTGGCGTGGCCGGAGCAGCCGTTGCAGCACCTCCTGCGACACCCGCGCGGACAGGTAGAGCTCGCCGGCGTGGACCCGTCGGATCGCATCCACCAGCTCTTCGGTCGCCGCCGACTTGATCAGGTAGCCCTGCGCCCCCGACTCGAGCGCGCGCAGCGCGTAGTGCACGTTCTCGTGGACCGTCAGCACCAGGATCCGGAGCTCCGGGTGGCGGGCGAGCAGCTCCGCGATGCCGCTCGTCGGATCGTGGTCGGGCATCGAGTAGTCGAGCACCAGCACGTCGGGATGGGCGCTCTCGACCGCGCGCGTGGACTCGGGTCCGTCGCAGGCCTGGGCCACGACGTCGATGCCCGGCTCCTCGTCCAGGATGCGCGCCAGCGCCTCGCGCACCATCGTGTGGTCGTCGGCCAGGACGATGCGGATCGACGCCTCGGCGCTCATGCCTCGCTCCCTTGCGGTGCCACCGCCGACGCGGGCAGGCGCACGCGGACCTTCGTGCCCGCGCCCGGTGCGGTCTCGATCTCGAATCCGCCGCCGAGCAGCTCGACGCGCTCGCGCATGCCCAGGACGCCCAGGCGGCGGGTGCCGGGCAACGTAGCAGGGTCGAAGCCGCAGCCGTCGTCCTCGACGAGCAGCGTGAGGCCGTCGGCGTCGCGCGTCAGGCACACCCGCGCCGTCGCGGCCCGGGCGTGCTGGGCGACGTTGGCCAGCGCCTCCTGGACGATGCGGTACAGGTTCTCGGCGACCGGTCCCGACGGCTCCTCGCCGCGGAGACGCAGCTCGAGCTGCACCGGAATGCCGCTGCGCTCTTGGAACTCGGAGACGTGGCTCTCGATGGCGTCGGCCAGACCCAGGTCGTCGAGGACGCTCGGACGCACGCGGGTCGCGATCTCGCGCAGGCTCGCCAGCACGTTCTCGGTCTCGGCGGCGGCGCGCCGCAGCGCCGGCGCGGCGTCGTCGCCCTGCCGGCGCAGGCCGTTCTTCAGGTCGAGGGCGATGGCGGTCACCTGCTGCCCCAGCTCGTCGTGGAGCAGGCGCGACAGGCTGCGCCGCTCCTCCTCCTGGGCGGCCAGCAGGCGGCTCGACAGGGTGCGCAGCCGCGCCTCCGACGCGGCGATGCGGCGATCCTGGGTGCGCCGCCGCTCGCTGGCGCGGGCCCAGTAGAACGACAGGGCGGCGATCGCCGCGAAGGCCCCGGCGCCGGCCAGCGCGCGCCGCGTGCCCGCTCCGCCTGCGCCCTCCGCCGCCGGGATGTGCGAGACGATGCGCACGCCGCCGGGAAGCCCCTCCGCGAAGGCCACCCGCTCGGCGGTGAAGAGGTCGCCCCCGATCTCGACCTGGCTGCGCTCGGCGCCCCGGATGGCCTGCCACGCCCGGGGGTGGTCGTCCGCGAAGCTCGCCCCGTGGCCCAGCAGCCGGCCCCACTCGCGGCTCGCGTCCGGCGCCTGGAGGTACTGGCCGTGCTCGTCGACGAGCATCCCCTGGGCGCGCGATCCCGCCGCGATCTCGCGCAGCCGGGCCAGCAGCCGCGCGCCGGCGTAGTTGAGCACGAGTACGGCGCGGGTCGTTCCGCCGGCATCCGCCACCGGGGTCGCCAGGCGGATCACGGGCCGCAGCGGTCGCTCGATGCCGCCGCGCTCCACGTTCAGGTCGAGGGGCGACACGAACACGCGACCGGGAGCCAGCGCCATGGCCTCGCGGAAGTAGTAGCGGGCCGCCTTCGACTGGAGGTCGGCGGTGTCCACCACCTGCACCTCCGTGCCGCGCCGGTGCACCCGCACCACCTCGTGGCCCGTCGCGTCGAGCAGGCGCACCTGGTCGTAGGCCGGCTTGCTGCGCGCGAAGCCCGCGTACTCGCGCTCCAGCTCCCGACGCGCGCCGGTGTCGCCCGCGACGAAGCGGGCCAGCAGCGGCTGCTGCGCCAGGTACGAGAGGTCGGCGCGCAGACCGCGCAGCTCCCGCTCCAGGAACGCGCGCTCGAGGGACACCGCGTGGCGGCCGTCGCGCTCGCGCAGGGCCTGCTGGTGGCGCGCGTCCTGTCGCAGCGCCAGCCCGAC
>JBNLVK010000253.1:0-8484 GCA_050618055.1 Myxococcota bacterium | reverse complement strand
CTCGGGCTGGGCAGCCGCCGCGAGGTCGACGAGCAGCGGCGCCGCGAGATCACGCGGGTGGCGGTGGAGCGGGCGCTGGCCCTGGGCGTGGGCGGATCGGTGGCGATGCCGCTGCCACCGGCCGGCGATCCGGACCCCGGGGTGGAGCTGCGCCTCGAGGAGGTGGCCCGGGCCATGACCGAGTGCCAGGCGTCCGCCGAGCGGGACGGACGCGGGCCCCTGGCGGTCCACCTGCGCCTGGTGCCCACCCCGCAGGAACACGCGCCGCTGGTCGAGGCGCTCCGCAGCCGGGCGCGCTCCCGCGGTCGGGGGGCGCTGCGCTTCGAGCTGCCGCCGGAAGCGGAGCTGGCGGCCCATCGGAAGCCGGCCGGCAGCCCCGGCGCATCGACTTCGACTCTCGAAGGACCGCGACCGACGGTCAAGTAACGCACCCGACAGCCGATCCTCTCGACTGGGGAGTGCTTTCGGGACCCGCGGCCGGGACCCTCGCGCTTGCCACGAGGGCGGAACGCAATGAGCTTGGTTGGAAGCCTCGAGGATCTCGGGCTGGGGGACATCCTCCAGATCGTGAGCCTCGCGCGGAAGTCGGGCCGGCTGGTGCTCCGGACGGACGGAGAGGCCGGCTGGATCCTGCTCTGCGACGGCCAGGTGCGCGGCGCCGCCATCAAGGGCCGCTCCGACGACCTGCGGGGCCTGCTGGTCTCCAGCGGCGAGCTCTCGGAAGAGGCCTTCGACGGCGCCCGCGAGGCGGCGAGCGAGGCGGGCATCGGCGTCGACGCCGCCATCGTGGAGCGCGGCGACCTGACGCTCGAGCGCCTGGACGGGCTGCGCCGCCAGTGTGTCGAGCGCTCGGTGATGGACATGTTCCTGTGGCGGACCGGCGAGTTCAGCTTCGAGGTGCGCGAAGAGGTCGGGGGCCAGGACGAGGAGCTGCTGCTCACCTCGGGCATCAACACCCAGTACCTGGCGATGGAGGCGACGCGGCTGCGGGACGAGGGCGAGCTGCTCGGCCCCGCGCCCGGCGCCATGAGCGACGAGGAGCCGCTGTTCAGCGGCGAGGAGCCCGAGGAGCCCGAGGTGTCCGAGGCGTCCGGCGAGCCCGAGGCCTCCCCGGAGCCCGAGGCGTCCGCGCTCGACGCGCCCGGGGACGACGTCGAGGACCTCTCCCTCCCCGTGCCGGTGGATCCGGAGGCGGTGGAGGCCATGGCGCTGGCCAGCGCTCGCGGCGTCGAGGACGACGAGGCCGACGAGGCCGACGACACCGATCCGGACCATACGCTCTCGGACGCGAACGGCGAGGCCGCGGCCGTCGCCACCGACATCGCGGTGGAGGAGTCGCCGGCGGCAGCGCCGGTCGAGGTGCAGGTATGCGTCGAGGAGACGGGTCCGCGCGAGCAGCCGCCGGTCGTGGCGCTCGATCGCGACCTGGTAGCCCTCGAGTGGCTGAAGGCCCAGGCCGTCGAGCGCTTTCCGCGCGTCCACATCTTCCAGCGCAGCGAGCTGGGCATGGACCGGGTGCGGCGCTACCTGGCGCGGGGCGTGGTCCCGCTGGTGCTCGCCACGCCGCAGATGCTGCGCGACGAGGACGACGGACGCGACCTGCTGGAACGCCTGCGCAGCCTGTCGCCGGAGATGGCGGTGTTCGCCCTGCTCACCGATCGCGACACGGGTCGCCCCGCGGACGTGGACGGCTGCGTCACCCGGCCGGCCGCACCGGGATCCGACCCGGACGGCTGGGCGGCCTACGTCGGGCAGGCCGAGGCCCTTCTCGACGCGCTCGGATCGGCCTCGCCGACCGCTTCGCGCCGCTCGCCGGGACGGCCCGACGCCGCCCTCGAGCGGCTGCGCAGCGTCAGCGACCGGCTGCGCGACCCGGAGCGGCGCGACGACGTGCTGACGGTCGTGCTCGAGTTCGCGGCGCGCAACCTGTCGCGGGTGGCCGTGTTCATGCTGCGCGACGACGAGCTGATGGGCATGGCGGAACGCGGCCTGTCGCGGGCCGGCGGCCCGGACGGCGACGCGGTTCGCGAGATCCAGCTGACCCACGACGCGCTGCCGGCACTGTTCCGCCGGGCCCTCGAGGCCCGCCGCGGCGTGCGCGGACCGCTCTCGCCCACCGAGGACGCGGAGCTGGTGGAGCGGCTCGGCGGATCGGCCCCCCACGAGGCCTACGCGGCCCCGATCGAGAGCGGCGGCAGCCCGGTCGCCCTGGTCTACGGCGACAACCTGCCGGTGGATGCCCCGATCGGCGACACCACCGCTCTGGAGATCGTGCTCCACGAGGCGGGACTCGCCCTCGACCGCGCCTCGCTCGAGCTGGCGCTGGCGGCCGCCCAGACCGCCGACTGATCCAGCGGGAGCGGAGCCCTCCCGTCCGGGCGGACGCCTCGCGCGGACGCGCCGGGTGTGTACCCGGGTCGTAGGCGCGCCCCCAAGTGCGCTCACCGCCTCAAGAAGTCCGGTGGCGGCGCCGATAACGACCGGACCACCAGCGTGTGGTTTCTCCAGGGGGGGCGACGTGCCGCGCATCCTGATCGTCGAAGACTCGCCGACGATGCGATCACTCTTGACCTCATCGCTCGAAGAGCTCGAGGGGGTCGTGAAGATCACCGAGGCGGGCAGTGGGTTCGAAGCGCTGCGCGAGCTTCCGCGCAACCGCTACGACCTGGTCGTCACCGACATCAACATGCCGGACATCAACGGCCTGGAGCTGGTCTCCTTCGTCAAGGGCAACGAGGCCTATCGCGACATCCCGCTGATCATCGTCTCCACCGAGGGCTCCGAGCGCGACCGGGCGAAGGGCATGGACCTGGGCGCCGACGCGTACCTGGTCAAGCCCTTCGAGCCGGAGGACCTGCGCGAGACCGCGCGCGGTCTGCTGGCGCGGGCCGGCGAGCGGGAGTAGCACGGTGCCGCGGCGCAAGACCACCGGCCGGAGCAGCAAGGCGGAGCGCGAGTTCGTCTCCGAGGCCGAGGAGATCCTCGAGTCGATGCGCGGCGACGTCGCCGACCTCTCCGACGCGGAGCAGGCCGGCCGCGAGGTCGATCCCGACCTGGTGAACCGCCTGTTCCGCTCGGCCCACTCGCTGAAGGCGCTGGCCGGCATGTTCCGCTTCGAGCCCATCGAGGATCTCTCCCACCGGGTGGAGGACGTGCTCGACTCGCTGCGCCTGGGACGCGTGGCCGGCTCGGCGTCGGTGCTGCCGCTCATCGAGGAGTCGGTCGAGACCTTCGCGACCCTGCTCGAGTCGGTGGGCGACCCGGAGGCGCTGGAGGCGCGGGCCGACGTCATCGCCGACCTGGCCCGGCGCATCCAGGAGGCGCGGGACGCGCCGGCGCCGGTGTCCGACGAGCTGGCGGGTCTCCAGATCGATCCCTCGCTGCTGCGCGCGCTGACCGAGTACGAGGAGCACCGGCTGCGCGAGAACCTGGGCCGGGGCCGGCACATCGTGCTGATCGACGCGATGTTCGAGATCATCGCCTTCGAGGAGGGCCTGTCGGAGCTGTCCTCGGCGATCCGCGAGAACGGCGAGGTGCTGTCGACGCTGCCCGCCCCGGGCGACGCGCCCGAATCGCAGATCCACTTCTCGCTGCTGGTGGCGACCGACCTGGGCCTGGAGGCGCTGGAGTCGGCGCTCGACTTCCCCGGCGCCACCGTGAAGTCGGTGCACGGCGACGGCGGCGGATCGGCGCCGCAGGCGGGCGAGCCGCCGCACGAGGAGACGTCCGTCGGGGCCGGCGCGATCGAGGCCGGCGCCGGCGATCCGGCGGGCTCGCCGGAGCTGCACTCGCTGAAGTCGATCAGCGACACCGTGCGGGTCGACATCCGCAAGCTCGACGAGCTGATGAACCTGGTGGGCGAGCTGGTGATCCAGCGCGGCTCGATGGCCGACCTGATCGAGCAGCTGCACGAGTCGGGCGGCGACGCGCGCCTGGGCGGCGAGTTCGCCAAGGTCCAGAAGGCGCTCTCGCGCAAGCTGCGCGAGCTCCAGGCGGCGGTGCTCGACGTGCGCATGGTCCCGCTGCGCCAGGTCTTCGAGAAGATCTCGCGGGTCGTGCGGCGCATGCGGCGCGACCTGGGCAAGGACGTGGAGCTCGAGATCCGCGGCGCCGACACCGAGCTCGACAAGCTGATCGTGGAGGCGCTGGTCGACCCGCTGATGCACGTGGTGCGCAACGCCATCGACCACGCCATCGAGCCTGCCGACGTGCGCGCCGCCGCCGGAAAGCCGGCCGCGGGTACCGTCGCCATCGAGGCCTTCCAGCGCGGCAACCACGTGGTGATCGCCGTGCGCGACGACGGCGCCGGCATCGATACGGCGACGCTGCGGGCGCACGCCGAGTCGGCCGGCCTGGTGCGTCCCGACGAGACGCTGTCGGACAAGGAGACCCTCGACCTGGTGTTCTCGCCGGGCCTCTCCACCCGCGACGAGGTGACCGGCACCAGCGGCCGCGGCGTCGGCATGGACGTGGTGCGCTCCAACCTGACGGCGCTCGGCGGCATCGTCGACGTGGAGTCGACGCCCGGGCGCGGCACGACCATCTCCATGACGCTGCCGATCACGCTGGCGATCATCCAGTCGCTGCTGGTGGCGGTGGGACGCCAGCGTTTCGCCATTCCGCTGAACTCGGTGCTCGAGACGCTGATCATCGAGCACGGCGACATCCAGCAGAGCGAGGGGCGGGAGCTGCTCAACCTGCGCGGCGAGCCGCTGCTGCTGCGCCGGCTGGCCGGCGAGTTCGGCCTGGAGTCGGACCCCGGCGTCGAGAAGCCCTACGTGATCGTGATGGGCATCGGCGACCAGCGCATCGGGCTGGTGGTGGACCGGCTCGAGGGCCAGCAGGACACGGTCATCAAGCCGATCCAGGGTCCGGTGCAGGCGATCCGCGGGATCGCGGGCGCCACCGACCTGGGCGACCAGGAGCCGCTGCTGGTGCTCGACGTGTCGGCCATCGTCGAGGACGCGGTCCGCCGCCGGGAGGCGGCATGAGCGCTCCGGGCATGAACGGCGGCAACGGCAGCTGGGACGACCTGGCGCGACAGGCGGGCGACGCCGAGGGCGGGGCCGCCCCGGCCGACGCGCTGCGCCAGCTGCTGGCCTTCGACGTGGGCGAGGCGGTCTACGCGGTGCCTGTGGAGAGCGTGCGCGAGATCGTGCGCATCCGGCCCATCACCCCCATGCCCCGGGTCTCGGACGACGTGCGCGGCGTGATCGCGCTGCGCGGCGAGGTGGTCCAGGTGGTCGACCTGCGCCGCCGGCTGGGTCTGCCGCCGGTGGAGCCCTCGCGCACCAGCCGCATCGTGGTGGTCCACCAGGACGACGGCCGCGTATCCGGCGTGCTGGTCGACGCCGTGCGCGAGGTGCTGCGGGTGCCCGCCGACGCGATCGGACCGCCCGCCGGCGGCGAGTCGGTGGCCGTGGAGGCGCTGTGCAGCCACGGCGAGGAGTTCGTTTCACTGATCGCGCTGGATCGGGTGTTGCAGGTCGATGGCGAGAGCTGACGCGATGCGCTTGCACGAGAACCGGGTGATCCTCGCCTGCTTCGAGGTACGCGACGGGGTGTACGCCCTGGACGTGAGCCAGGTTCGCGAGGTGGTGCGCTGGCAGGAGGTGACCCCCCTGCCCAAGGCGCCGGCGCTGATCGACGGCGTGATCGACCTGCGCGGCGTGGTGGTCCCGGTCATCGACCTGGGCCGCGCCCTCTACGGGGAGCCCAGCCGGCCCGGCACGCGCACGCGCATCGTGGTGAGCGACGTGGAGGGCCTGGTGGTGGGCCTGGTGGTCGACGCCGCCATCGACGTGCTGGCCGTGGACGTGACCTCCATGGACGATCCGCCGGCGCTGGCCGCCCAGGCCGGCTACGACGCGACCCGCGCCGTGGTGCGCCGTCCCGACGCCCCGCCGATCCTGGTCCTCTCCCTCGAGCACGTGCTCGAGAGCGTCTACCGCTCCGCCCTCGATCCCCTGGAGGAGGCGTCGTGATGCAGACGTCCGAGCGGCTTCCCAGCGGCGCCGAGTTCTTCCGCAGCCTGATCACGCTGAACACGTGGATGTCGGTGCCCGCGGTGTCGATCGTGCTGGGTGCGCTGTCGGCCCTGCTGCGGCTGACCTCGGACCAGTGGGGCTGGTTCCTGACCGTCACCGTCGTGTACGGCCTCGCGGCGAGCCCGATCACCATGGTCCTCCAGCGCCGCTTGATGGCTCCGGTCATGAAGTGGCTCGACGAACGCGGCGATCCGCGCGCGCCCTTCGCCCGGCTGACGTCGCTCGGCTACTACGCCGGCGTGCTCGCGGGCGTGTCCTGGGTGGTGCCGGTGGCGACCGTCTCCATCGCCATGGAGCTGCGCTACCCGAGCTGGGGCTGGTACGAGACGACCGTGATGCTGATGGCCGGCGTGTCCGCGGGCGTCGTGGTCGGCTCGCTGCTCGGCTACATGATGAAGCAGCGCAGCGCCGACGTGCGCGATGCCCTGACCCAGGAACTGCCCGACGCGGCCGAGCGCGCGTCGCTGATCCGGCCCTTCCCGCTGCGCACGAAGCTGCTCATCACCAGCTCGCTGGTGACCCTGGTGCCCGTGATGTTCGCCGTGATGCTCGCCCAGAGCCGTGGCGACGCGGCGCTGGGCGAGTTCGCGACGCGCTGGCAGCACGGCGTGCTGGACCGGCTGCCGGCGGGCCCGGTGGACGCGGCCGCCAAGGAGCTGATGAGCGGCCTGGCCGAGGCGCCGCTGCCCCTCGACGTCCGGGTCGCCAGCCTGGCGCGGGTGGAGCACCAGGGGCTGCTGGCCCCCGACCTGGTGGCCCAGATCCGCGCCGAGGTGGCCGACGGAGCCCTCGCGGGCGACAGCCTGCGGCTCCCTTCCCAGGCCGTGTTCGCCTGGCAGGTGGCCGACGGCGGCGAGGTGGCGGTGGCGTTCGCGCCGGTCTCCGACCTGGCGGGCGACCTGGGAAGCACGGCGGTCGCCTTCATCGTGCTGATCCTGGCCTCCGGCTCGGTGGCCTTCCTGCTCGCCTACCACACGGCCCGGGACATCTCCCACGCCACCGACGTGCTTCGCCGCGAGGCGGAGCGTCTTGCGAGCGGCGACCTCCGGCGTGGGCGGATCTGGGAGAGCGAGGACGAGCTGGGGGAGCTGGCGCGCTCGTTCGAGTCGATGGGCGAGAGCCTTCGCCAGACGGTGAGCCGCGTGGCGGAGGCGGCGGAGAAGGTGGAGAGCAGCGCGGGGGAGCTCTTGCCGGTGTCGTCCTCGGTGGCGAGCGTCACGGCCGAGCAGGTGGAGGGCATGGAGCGCGCGGCGGCGTCGATGGAGGAGATCGACGCCCAGGTGCGCGGGATCGCGGGCAGCAGCGCGGCGCTGAACGAGAGCGTGGAGGAGAGCAGCAGCTCGATCCTGGAGCTCGGGGCCTCGGGCGAGGAGCTCAACGAGACGGCGGTGCGTCTGCACGAGAGCGTGGAGGGGGTTTCGAGCTCGATCGAGCAGATGGTGCGCAGCGTGAAGCAGGTGCTGGAGAACACGGAGGCGCTGAGCTCGGCGGCGGAGGAGACGTCGGCGTCGATGGAGGAGATGGCCAGCTCGTTGCGCGAGGTGGACACGTCGGCGGAGGAGACGAGCCGTCTGTCGGCCGAGGTGGTGGAGCGTGCCGAGACGGGCCAGGCGAAGGTGCGCGAGACGATCGAGGGGATGGAGGCGATCCAGGAGGCGACGGAGACGGCGGAGCAGGTGATCCGGGGTCTCCACGGGAGGACGGTGGAGATCGGCGCGATCGTGGACGTGATCGACGACGTGGCGGACGAGACGAACCTGCTGGCGCTGAACGCGGCGATCATCGCGGCGCAGGCCGGGGAGCACGGCAAGGCGTTCAGTGTGGTGGCGGACGAGATCAAGGACCTGGCGGAGCGTGTGCTGGCGAGCACGAAGGAGATCGGGGGCCTGATCGGCGCGGTGCAGGAAGAGGCATCGAAGGCGACGGGCGCGATCGAGAAGGGGACTAGCTCGGTGGCTTCGGGCGTGGAGCGCTCGGCGGAGGCGGGGATGGCGCTGGAGGCGATCACGAAGGCCAGCCGTGCGAGCGGCCAGCGGATGGCGGGGATCGTTTCGGCGGTGCAGGCGCAGGCGAAGGGCGCGGGTCACGTGGTGGAGCTGATGGAGAAGGTGCGCGGCGGGGTGGAGCAGATCCGCCTGGCTTCGGTGGAGCAGGACTCGGGTCACGCGGTGGTGAGCCAGAGCAGCGTGATGATGCGGGAGGTGGCGCAGCAGGTGCGGGGGACGACGGAGGAGCAGGCGCGGGGATCGAGCCGGATCCGGGAGAGCATCGAAGGGGTGCGGGAGGCGGTGGAGCAGATCAACGCGGCGCTGCAGGAGCAGAGCCAGGCGTGTGCGTCGGCGCTGTCGGGGCTGGAGGCGGTGCAGAGCCGCACCCGCAGCAACGAGGACGCCGCCCGCACCATGGACGACGTCACCCGGGCCATGCAGAAGCACGC
>JBNLVK010000252.1:0-6665 GCA_050618055.1 Myxococcota bacterium | reverse complement strand
TAACTCACGCACGGCGAAACGTGACGCCGCCCGCGGGGCTGAGTTAGTCAACTTTGAGGAACGTCCCCTTAGTCAACTGGCGTAGAGGGCGTCGATGAGGGCGGTGGCTCTTGGGTCGAGGAGGATGTGGGGGCCCATGCGGTTCATGACGTAGCCGAAGCCCACGCGGGCGTCGGGGTCGGCGAAGCCGACCGAGCCGCCGGCGCCGGGGTGGCCGAAGCCGCGGGCGCCCGGGCCGAAGGCGGCGCCGGGGCGATCCTGGCTGAGCATGAAGCCGAGGCCGATGCGGGTGCGCAGCTTCAGCACCGCGTCGTCGCCGTGGGACTGCTCGGTGCTGGCGGTGGCCACCGCCTCGGGCCCCAGCACGTGCACGCCCTCCAGTCGGCCGCCGCAGGCCAGCGCGCCGTAGAGCCTGGCCAGGGCAAGCGCGGTGCCGTGGCCGTTGGCGCCGGGGATCTCGGCGCTGCGCCAGGCCGGCACGTTGGGGCCCGCCGCCATGGAAGGCGGGTTCATGAAGGCGCGCGCCAGCATGCCTTCGGGATCGGTGAGCAGCGCCTGGGCCAGGTTGGCGCCCTCCACCGTGGGGTCGGGCATGGCCATGGGCCCCATGTCCGCGCAGCGGGCGTGCTCGCCCTCGGGCAGGCCGATGTGGAAGTCCAGCCCCAGGGGCTCGGCGATCTCCTCGCGGAAGTAGGTGCCCAGGCTGCGGCCGTCCACGCGCCGCACCACCTCGCCCACCAGCCAGCCGTAGGTGAGGGCGTGGTAGCCGTGCTGCTCGCCCGGCGTCCACCAGGGCTCCTCCGCGGCCAGGGCCGAGCACATGGCGTCCCAGTCGTAGAGCGCCTCGGCGGGCAGGATCTCGCGCACGGCGGGCAGGGCGGCGCGGTGGGAGAGCAGCCAGCGCACCGGCACGTCCTGCTTGCCCGCCTGGGCGAACTCGGGCCAGTAGCGCGCCACCGGGGCGTCCAGGTCGAGGCGCCCCTCCTCCGCCAGGCGGTGCGCGCACAGCGCCGTCACCCCCTTGGTGGTGGAGTAGACGTTGACCAGCGTGTCCTTCTGCCAGGGGCGGCCGCCGCCTTCCGCGGCCGCCGGATCGGCGGAGCCGGCCCACAGGTCCACCACCGTCTCGCCGTCCACGGTGACGGCCAGCGCGGCGCCGATCTCGTGGCGCGGCGTCCCCGGCGCGGCCCGGAAGTTCTCTTCGAAGGCGCGCAGCACCCGCTCGTAGCGGGGATCACAGGTTCCGTGGATCTCGGGGCGCTCGGTCACGGTACGGCTCCAGGTGGTGGGCCCCGAGTCTAGCCTCGGGCTCGGCCCGACGGGACCACCGCCCCCCCGGGCCGTCTCAAGGCCCCGGCCCCTTTCGCCGACACACAAGAGATGTCGGCCCGGCCCTGGCACTGGATCGGCCTCGCGCTCCTCCTGACCTTCGGGCTGGGAGGTTGCCCTCCGCGGCCGCCTTCCTACGTCCCGGACGGTCAAGAGCTGGGAAGCGACGGGATCGTCTACCTCTACAGCCGGCAGAAGACCAGCGTCTTCCGCTACTCGCCGGCGGAGGACCGCCACCTCCCGTCGATCGGCCTGGCCCGCAAGCCCCTCTTCGTCCGCTACTCGGCTGCGCTGCACGCGCTCTACGTCGTCTACCGCGACGAGGTCACGCGGATCGACCTGGACACGGGCCTGTACGAGGTGCCCTTCGCCACTCTGGTGGATGTTCCGACGGGAGCCCTGGAGATGGACGGCCACCTGCTGGTCATGAACCGCGACTTCAAGACCACCTTCGCGCCGGACGGCTCCGAGACCGCGCGGATGGCGTTCTACACGTCGCCTGACAGCGGTGCGGACTACGTGTGGAGCGCCGGTCTGGGGCGGGTCTTGTACCCGCGCTCCGACCGGATCTATTCGTTCGCCTTCGACCCGGCCACGGGCACGGCGTCGGATCTGCAGTCGTCGCCGGAGTGGCCCGAGTTCGACTTCTACGGCCCCGTGTGGCCCGCCGCGGACGGGAGCGGGATCCTCGTCGCGAACGGCGACCTGCTCGGCCCGGATTTCCGTGTGTCCGGTCCGCTGCCGGTGCTTCCTCGGGCGGCGTCGTGGCTGGCCGACGGTGGACTCATCACGTTGGCCGACGACGGCGCCGGTGCCACGCTGCTCGAGCACTGGGACCCGGCGCGCAGCCGCTTCCAGTTCGAGCCGATTGCAGGCACGCCGCTGGCCGTCCTCGAGCGCGGCGGCTTCATCGTCGTCGTCACCCAGGGTGCCGTACGCCCCGCCTTCCACGTGCACACCCCGAGCTCCGATCCCGACGGCGACGGCGTCGATACCTCCTTCGACGCCTTCCCGCTCGACCGCGCCGCCTCGCTGGACACCGACCACGACGGCTTCCCCGACGCATGGAACCCGGGCGAGGGCGAGTCCACCAGCACCACGGGCCTGGCCCTCGACGCCTTCCCCCTCGACTCCGCGTGCAGCCTTCCCGAGCACGGCAGCGGGGGCGTGTGCGACGTGGCCGCACGCATCGGCCCCTACGACCCCGCCGAGATCGCGCTGGGGAGCGACGGCGTCGTGTACCTCCTGTCGCCCGGCGAGGCGTGGGTGCACCGCTGGTCGGCGGCGACGCAGGCTCCCCTGAACCCCATCCCCACGGCCCCCGATCCCCGGGCGATGGCCTACTTCCCGGAGCGGCAGAAGCTCTACCTGGGCTACGCCTCGGGGCAGATCACCGAGGTGGATCTCCAGGGAGATCTGGGCGAGCGGCCGTTCGCCGTGACCCACGGCGAGGTCACGGACCTGGTCGCCGCCGGCGACTACCTCGTGGCGACCGACTGGATCGGCGGCTGGTTCCACTACACCTTCGACACGGGCGGCGCGATGACCTTCCGTGAGCGCAACTCGGAGTGGGGCACGGACCACGAGTGGAGCGCGGGAGATGGCGCTCTCTACTCGCTCGAAGGCTACGGGACGCTCGACCTCCAGCGGATCCCGCTCGACCCGAACGGAGCGATCGGCGAGCCCGACGACGCCTGGTACGGGGAGAGCACGCCGCCGATCCGACTCTCGCCGGACGGGAGCCTCGCCGTCGTCGGCACGGGCTTCGTGTACGACACCGCGGCCCTGGAGCCCCAGGGCCGGCTCACGGTGGAGCCCGGCGATGCCGTGTGGCTGTCCGACGGCCTGCTCACGCTGCGCGAGGACGCCGCCGGCGACACCCTCCTCGAGCAGTGGGATGCCGCGTACCGACCGGTGACGGCGC
This sequence comes from Myxococcota bacterium, assembly GCA_050618055.1. Lineage (GTDB taxonomy): Bacteria > Myxococcota_A > UBA9160 > UBA9160 > SMWR01 > CALDCK01. The sequence goes on along the minus strand of JBNLVK010000252.1, from coordinate 3,412 downwards.
ACAGGCTGTCCGGGTCGCCGCTGCGGATGTTCGCCTGGGGCGGCAGCCATCTGGTGGTCACGTCGCTGGCGGGCGTACCTACCTTCCACCTGTACACGATCGGTCCAGACCCCGACGGCGACGGGGTGGACAGCCCGGTGGACGTCTTTCCCCTGGACCCGGCCGCGTCCGTGGACAGCGACGGCGACGGCTTCCCCGACGCCTGGAACCCGGGCTTCGGTCCGGGCGACTCGACGACGGGCCTGGAGCTCGACGCCTTCCCGAACTTCGCCGCCTGCCAGCGGCCCGAGGACGGGGTCGGCGGCGTCTGCGACGTGGCCGCCCGCGTTCCGCTGTACGCACCTGCCGCCATCGCCCTCGACGATCGCGACTGGCTGTACCTGTTCAGCCCCCAGACGCGCCGGATCTACCGTTACGACCTCGCGTCGGCCCAGCACCTGGACCCGATCCCGATCGCCGCCGGTGCCACCGCGATGGCGTGGTCGGCCGGCGCCGACCGCCTCTACGTGGCGTACGGCGACCGCAGGGTCGCCCGCATCGACCCGCTCGCTCCCGCGTCCCAGGACCTGTTCGCAATCACCTGGGACGTTCCCGTGGCGCTGTTGGCAGGGGACTCGTTCCTGCGGGTGATAGACGCCTACGACGGCGACACGACGACCACGCTCGACTGGGCGGGCGACGTCGTCGAGAAGCGCAAGCACAGCAAGCGCTCCTCCGCCTACGAGTGGGACGAGGCCTCGCGGCGGATCTATCTCTACTCCAGCTGGTTCTTCGATCACATCGAATGGGACGAGGTGGACGCAGACGGATCGGTGGTCGACGTGGACTCCAATTACGGCTACGCGGCGGGCGATACCCCGGTGCCGCTGATCCGCGCCTCACTGGCCGACGGTCACATCCTGGCCGGAAGCGGCGCCGTCTACCGGAATCCCACCCTCAGACTCGACACGCGGGTCCCCGGTCCGGTGACCGACGCCCACTGGATGCCGGACGGCCGCCTGCTCACCCTCCGCGAGGACGGCGCCGGCGGCACCCGCGTGGACCAGCACGGCCGCAACGGGCCGGACTACGACCTGTGGAGTACCGACGTCCTGCCGGGCGATCCGCTGCGCCTGCTGGCCTGGACCGGGGGGCACGTGGTGGTGACCGAGCAGGCGGGCCGGCCGGCCTTCCATTCCTACGACCCGCCCGACGACAGCGACGGCGACGGGGTGGAGAACCTCGCCGATGCCTTCCCGCTGGATCCGGCGGCCTCCACCGACAGCGACGGCGACGGTCATCCCGACGCCTGGAACCCCGGGATGGGGCCGGGCGACAGCACCTCCGGCCTCGCGCTCGACCTCTTCCCCGCGGACGTCGCCTGCCACCTGGCCGAGCACGGCGTGGGCGGCATCTGCGACTTCGAGCGGGTCGTCCCGTCGGCGCCCGGCGAGCCGGTGTGCAGCAGCGACGAGCTCGGCGCGCTGCCGGACTCCGGCTTCCTCGATTTCACCGAGGACATCAGGGCCTTCGTCCCGCTCTGCGACGGCTGGGTCGTCACCAGCACCGAGTCGAAGCGCGTGGTGGTGCGGCACCTGCCGACGGGCCGCACCGGCCTCGACGTGCGCTTGATCGAGGCCTCGCGCGAGCTGGTCCTCGACCCCGCGGCCAAGGTGGTCTACGGCACCTTGCCCGCCGAGGACTCTCTGGCCGTGGTGGACCTGGTGACGGGAGCCGTCGAACGCATCCCCATCGAGCGCCCGCGCTCGCTGAGCCTCGGCAACGACGGCGACCTCTACCTCATCACGAGCCGGGTCTTCGACCCGAGCGTGATCCGGCTCGACGGGCAGACGCGGACCTTCGGGGTTCCCACCTGGTCCCACGGCGCCATCCTGACCTACAACGCAGCGCGCGACGAGGTGCTGACGCGGACCTCGGCCTACAACACCTCCACTCTCTACCGCTACGCCTACGACCCGGTGCTGGGGAAGACCGTCCTCCAGTCGGCTCCGGGGGGCTGGATCGCGGCGAACATCGCGGTCTCTCCGGACGGAGAGCACGTGGTGTCCGCCGGTCCGCCGGGCACCAGCCGGATGCTCCAGGACCTCTGGGGAAGCGACCTCACGGTGGAGCTCGGCAGGGTCGACCTGGCCGACAACCCGCCGCGCTCCGTCTCCTTCGATCCCTCCGGTACGATGCTGGCGGCGTCCACGGCCGAAGACGCTGCGGTCTTCGACGTGGCGTCCCACCAGCCCATCGTCCAGTGGGTGCCGCCGGGGTGCGGGTTCGGCGTGAAGGAGGTGGCCTTCTCCCGCGGTAGCGGGCTGCTCCTGATGAAGGTCTACTGCTCCGGGTCTTCGTACCCGCCCCGGCTGGAGTGGCTGCGGCTGGACTGATCCTCCAGCCGGGTGTCCGGAGGAGGACCGAGCGTGTCCACCCGACCCTGGCGCAGGAAGCGCGGCGTGAGCCAGCGCAGCTGCACCTTGGCCGCCACGCCGAAGACGAGCCCCACGGCCACGCCCACGTGCTCGGTGATCCAGCGCCCCGTCCGTCCGGGAATCACCCCGGCCAGCGCCAGCGCGGCGAGGGCGGCCACCCCCAGCAGCGCGAGCCCCACGAACCCGAGCGCGATGCCGGCCAGCACCAGCCCCGGCTCGATCACCACCGCGGTCACGCCCACCGCGAGCGCGGCGGTGCCCAGGCCCACCAGCCGCTTGCGGCTCCGGCGGGTCTTGTGCCACTCCGGGTGCTCGATTCGCGCGCGCACCCACTGGTCCTCCGCCACGCGCAGCTGGGTCAGCAGCTCCTCCGTGGGCTCGGCCAGGTAGGGCCTCAGCACGTCGAAGGGCCAGGCCTCGCGTGCGTCGATCTCCGCCTCGTGGCGCAGCGAGGCGCACATGCGCTTCAGCGCCACCTCTCCCAGGCACTCGTCGGCCACCAGGTAGCCGTCGGCCATCAGCGCGAAGGCCTCCACGTCGCTGAAGGCGTCCAGGTCCGTGCGCACCCGCGCCAGCAGGCGCTGCACCTCGGGCGCCACCTGCCACGGCCCCTCGTCGCGGGGCATGCGGCACTCGGCGTCGCCGCACTCGAGCACCGGCCGCCCCAGGCGGTGGCGCAGGTGCATGAAGACCAGGTCGTCCAGCGCCTCGTGGCGCGCCACCTCGAACTCCTCCTCGCGCACCCGGTCCATCAGCACGTCGATGGTGCGCCGCTGCACGGCGATGACCCCCGGGTTGGGGGCCGGGCGGTCCTTCATCTGCCCGCAGGCGTCGCTCACCAGGAGCAGGCCGCAGTGCTCGTCGATCAGCGCCTCGGAGCCCTGGTTGTCGTGCACCCCGCCGTCCACCAGCTGCGGGATCCACGGGCCATCGCCGTTCGGGGGCTTGGCGTACAGGTCCGTCAGCGCCATGGGGTGGAAGAGGCTCGGCACCGC
>JBNLVK010000251.1:0-2903 GCA_050618055.1 Myxococcota bacterium | reverse complement strand
TGTGCTCTTCCGATCTGCCTCGAGACCGTCGCCAACCCGAGCGAGCTGTTCCTGGCGGAGCGCCGCGCCGGGGCGCCCGGCTCCTGCGTGGCGCCGCTGGTCGAGGGCACGCGGCCCATGCTGGTCGAGGTGCAGGCGCTGGTGGCGCCGGCCGGCTACGGCACGGCCCGGCGCACGCCCATCGGGGTCGACGACGCGCGGCTCTCGCTGCTGCTGGCCGTGCTCGACCGCTGCGCCGGCGTCGACCTGGTGTCGCGCGACGTCTACGTGAACGCGGTGGGGGGCGTGCGCGTCGGCGAGCCGGGCGCCGACCTGGCGGTCGCGCTGGCGGTGGCGTCGAGCCGGCTCGACCTGCCGCTGCCGCCGGACGTGGCGGCCTGCGGCGAGATCGGCCTGGGCGGCGAGATCCGCCGCGTGGCGCGCACCGACCTGCGCGTCGAGGAGGCGGCGCGGCTGGGCTTCCGCCGCATCCTGCTGCCGGCCGGGGCGCGCGCCGCGGTCGACGCGCTGCCCGAGGGCGTCGAGTGGATCGGCGTGGCGGACGTGGCCGAGGCCGTCGCCTGGCTGCGGTCTCACCAACCGCCGGTTCACAGCCGCGTGAACGACGGTTAACCGACCGAAAATTCTATGCTTTTCGGGTGCGATCCCTTTGACAGCCCGGGGGCCCGGGGCTAGTCTGGCGCGCGATGACGCCGACCTCCCCCGCGTCCTCCCCCGCGGACGCGACCTCCGGTAGCGCCCTGGCCGACTTCGTCGAGTGCCTGGAACGCCTCGACGAGCCGCTCGGCCTGGTCGAGCGCGCCATGCGCGAGCAGCTCGACTCGGCGAGCGCCCTGGTCGGAGCGCTCGGCGATCACGTGCTGGGGTCGGGCGGCAAGCGCATGCGCCCCGCTCTGCTTTTGCTGGCGGCCGAGCTGTGCGGCTACACCGGACCGCGTCGCATCCACGTGGCGGCGGCGGTCGAGCTGCTGCACACGGCGACGCTGCTCCACGACGACGTGGTCGACTTCTCGGAGCTGCGCCGGGGGCGTCCGTCGGCCAACGCGCTGTGGGGCAACCGGCGCGCGGTGCTGGGCGGCGACTTCTTCTACGCGCGCGCCTCCTCGATGATCGTCGAGGACGGCGACCTGGACATCCTGTGGATCTTCGCCAACACCATCCGCCGCATGGCCGAGGGCGAGCTGCTCCAGCTGGAGCGCAGCTTCGACCCGACCGTCACCGAGGCCCACTACTTCTCGGTGATCGAGCGCAAGAGCGCGGTGCTGCTGTCGGCGGCCACCGAGGCGGGCGCGATCCTGGGCGGCGTGACGCGCACCGAGCGCCGCAAGCTCTCCGAGTTCGGTCGCGAGCTGGGTCTGGCCTTCCAGCTGCGCGACGACGCGCTGGACTACGAGGATCGCGAAGCGGATCTCGGCAAGCGCCCCTTCGACGACCTGCGCGAGGGGAAGGTCACGCTGCCGCTGCTGCTGGCGCTCAAGCGCTGCACGCCGGCCGAGCGCGACGCGGTGGCGTCGGTGCTGAAGTCGGCGGCGCGCGCCGAGCTGTCCGACGAGGACGCGCCGGCGCCGGACCTGGCCCCGGCCCTCGAAGTGGTGTCGCGCTACCGCGGCCTCGAGGACACGGTGCGCCGCGCCGACGAGCACGCCGGCCGCGCCTCGGAGGCGATCGCCACCTTCCCCGACGCCCGCGCCAAGCGCGACCTGCTGGCCGCCGCCTCCTTCGCGGTCGGCCGCGACCGCTAGCACGCTTCTCGCCCCGCGACGGTCCCGCGGAGTCCAGAACCATGATGCGAAGCACACGACGTGCGGGCGCCCGCCCGCTCGCCCGGGCCTTCCTGGGGCTCGCCGTGACCCTCGCCGCGACCCTCGGGCTGGCGCTCGGCGTCGGCTCGGTCGCCGGCGCCGCCGGCCTGAGCGGCAAGGTCAACGTGAACACCGCCAGCCAGCAGGAGCTGGCCATGCTGCCGGGCATCGGCGAGGCACGGGCGCGCGCCGTGATCGACGAGCGCAAGGCGCGCGGCGGCTTCAAGAGCGTCGACGAGCTGCTGGAGGTGAAGGGCATCGGGCAGGCGGGGCTCGAGAAGCTGCGCCCCCACGTGACGCTCCAGGGCAAGACGACGGCCAAGCTGGCGTACGAGTAGCGCCGCGACCCGGGCGCCTGGGCCGGCGCCCGGGTCCAACGCCCCGTGGACATTCCCTAAGCTGCCCGCATGCGTGCCTCCCGCGCCGCCCGAGCGCTGCTGCTGGTCGCGCTGCTGGCGTGGAGCGCGGCGGCGGAGCCCGCGCGCGAGCCGCGCATCGTCTCGCTGAACCCGTCGCTGACGGCGATCCTGCTGGCGATCGGAGCGGGCGACGCGCTGGTGGGCGTCGACGACTGGTCGGCGCGCGACCTGGCGCCGGTGGCCGGGCTGCCGCGGGTGGGCGGGCTCTTCAACCCGAGCATCGAGGGCATCCTGGCGCTGTTGCCCGACCTGGTGGTGTGGGTTCCGTCGGCCCAGCAGCGCGACCTGCGCACGCGCCTCGAGGAGCTGGGCGTCGAGGTGCTGGAGCTCGACAACATCTCGCTGGCCCAGGTGCTGGAGTCGATCGAGACGCTGGGTGCGCGGGTGGGTCGCGCCGACGCGGCCCGCGAGCGGGTGCACGCCATCCGAGCCGCCTTCACCCGGGCCGAGCGCACCGCGGCCCGCCGCGACCGGCAGCGCGCCGTGATGGTGCTCCAGCGCGATCCGCTCTACGTGGTGGGCGGCGGCAGCTTCCTCGACGCCATGCTCGCCGCTGCCGGCGCCACCAACCTGGCCGCCGGCTTCGACGAGCCCTATCCCCGGGTGGGCGTCGAGTGGCTGGTGGCCGCGCGGCCCGAGCGCCTCCTCGACGCAGCCCCCGGCAGCCAGGACGCCGGCGCCG
>JBNLVK010000250.1:0-6650 GCA_050618055.1 Myxococcota bacterium | reverse complement strand
CGCCCGACGCCGGCGCTGCGGCCCCGGTGCCGGATCCGCCGCCCGCGTCGCCGCCCGTGACACGCCGCGTCCCGCGCGGCGACGCGGGCGGCGGATCCGGCACCGGGGCCGCAGCGCCGGCGTCGGGCGGGAGCGTTCCGTCGGGCTCGGGCAGGTCGGGCAGCGCCGGCACAGCCGGCACAGCCGGCACAGCCGGCAGCGCGGGCGGCTCCGTCGGGGCCTCCGGCGCGACCGGTGCGCCGCCCGGTCGCAGGATCTCGGGAAGCGTGCCGCCGGGCCAAGCGGGCCAGCGTCCACCGGCGTCGGTGCGGGAAGCGGCGCCGGCGCCCAGGCCGGCGTTGCGCAGCCCGGCGCCGTTGGCGGCCAGGCAGTCCCCGCTGCCCGCCGCGCACCAGGTGCAGACCACTCCGGTCCAGAGCAGCAGGCCGATCCACAGAGGCCAGCGCGCGCGCAGCAGCCCGGCCAGCACCAGCGGCGCCGAGGCGAACGCCACGCTCGCGTCGAAGGCCGGCCGGCACTGTCCGAGCCAGGCGCTCTCGAAGTGGCCGAAGGCCAGGCCGAGCTGGCAGACCACCACGCCGGCGCCCAGCCAGGGCGACGTCGCGGCCGACACCACCCGGTGTGCCACGCGCCGCAGCAGGAAGGTCGCGGCCACCGGCGCAGCCCAGAGCGCCGCCACCTCGACGCTGCACAGCCAGGCGAAGGCGCCGGCCACCGCCAGCCACACGAGCCAGCCCGCCAGCGTCCGCAGCCGGGCGATCAGCCGCGCCGCATCCGGCGGCTCGACCACCACGTGACCCGCCTCGTCCAGGGGCGCCCACACCGGGTCGTCCGCGTGGAGGGAGGCGAACGCCGGGGCCGGCTCGTTTTGCGTCTCGGCCTGGGGCTCCAGCTCCGCCGCGACCGGCTCGAAGGAGGGCAGCGGATCGTCCGGCGGCTCCGGCGCGAGCCGGGCGCGCAGGCGTCCGACGATGGTTCCGAAGGCGCGCCCGCGGATCTCGGCCGGGTGCAGCAGCCGCCAGTCGCGGATGCGCACGTCGTAGAGGGTGCGCTCGCCGAGCGTCCCGAGCGCCACCTCGTGGACGCGCGCCTGGCGGACCTCGTCGGCGTCGTCCGCCTCGCCCCGCTCGTTCCCCTCGTCCCGCTCGTCCGGGGGGGCGGCGGCTTCGACGCCGTGCAGCGTTCCGGACTGGAGCTCGAAATCGAAGCGCCGCCCGCGCGCCGAGCCGCGGGGCCGGCGCTCGCCCGAGTACACGCCCTCGAAGTCGCCCTCGATCCAGCCTTCGCCGGGGAGCGGGTCGGGAGCGCTCACGACGCTAGTCCCGCTGCTGCGTCGCCGGCTCGCGGCGCGGACGCAGCGGCGCCGACAGCCCCGCCGCCGGACGCCCGTCGCGCAGCCGGCGCCGCGCCTCGACGAAGGCGGCGTCGGCCTGGTGGTAGACGTCGACGCGCACCTCGTCGCGCGTGTCCGCCAGGTAGATCTGGGCGTCGCGCTCGACGCCCGCGCGGGCGGTGGCGATGCGCATCTCGTTCTCGACCAGGTAGTCGTAGGCGCCGCGCACCAGCATCATCTTGAAGAAGATCGGTCCGGTCTCGATGGCGAGCAGCAGCAGCAGGATGATCCACGGCACCACGCCCCCGATCTCATGGGAGATGTGGATGCGCTTCATCAGACCGTCCAGGTGGCGGGCCTGGCGCTCGTTGCTGGCCTTCTCGTCGGCCAGGCGCTGGTCGATGGCCGCGATCTCCGCCTTCCAGTGCTCGATCTCCGCCTGCACGCTGCCCGCCTTCTCGGCGTCGCGTGCGCGGTCGCGTTCCAGCTCCACCATCATCTGGTCGAGGGTGTCGCGTTTGTCGCGCCAGGCCGGACCGCGTCCGGCGACACCGCTGCCGGTGGCGCCCTCGGCCTCCAGCTCGAGCAGGCGACGCTGGCCGTTGATCTCGATGCGGCGGCGCTCGAAGTAGCCCTCGCGCTCGTCCAGCCGCTCCATGGCGCCGGCGATCTTGGTGCGCAGCTCCTCCTTGGCAGTCTGGTACTTGGCCTCCGTGTGCTCGTTCAGCCGGCCCAGGTACTCGTTCTGCTCCAGCTCGAGCTGCGCGTCGATCTCCGGCTTGAGGATGCGGATCTCCAGCGGCGCCGAGATGACCACGCCCAGCAGCACGGCCATCACCAGCCGCGGCAGCGCCTGGAGCAGCTCGGAGAGCGTGACGCGGCCGGTGCCGTCGCCCTTGCCGGTGCTCGACACGATGAAGCGGTCGATGTTGAAGATCACCGCGCCCCACACCAGTCCGGCGAGCACGGCCATCGCCACCGTGGGCAGGTGGATCTCGCGGCCGAGCGCCGTGCCGGTCTTCGGCTCGAAGACCGTGTAGAAGGCGTAGGAGCCGGAGGCGAAGGCGAGCACGGCGGTCGCCAGCACCACGCCGCCGATGCCCTGGAACTTCACCGAGTCGGAGGCCGGGCAGCGCGCCAGCACGCCGGCGTCGGCGCCGGCACAGCCCCACAGCAGGCGCGTGACCGGTCCCGGTCGCACGGGCGGCGTCTCGGCAGGATCGGGGGCGGTGACGGGTCTTGCGCTCACGGCGGCCCTCCCGTTCCCTTCATCGGCGTGCGGCAGGGGCGGGTCCAGTCGAATCCCGGGCGGGCGGGGCGTCGTGTCCCCGCGGGGCTCGCGCTGGGAACCGCCCTCGCGCTCGCGCTCGTCGCCCGGGCCGAGCCCGCCGGGCGCTTCGCGCCCCTGCTGCCGCCGCCGCTGGGCGCCGGCGAGCGGGTGGAGCTGGAGGAGGACGGGCTGCTGATCCGCCCGCTCGACCCGAGCCACGCCGACGGGCTGGCGGTGGAGATGATGGCCCTGGTCGACGCCGCGCCGGCGCGGGTGTGGAGCGTCATCCGGGACTGCGAGGGCCAGGACGAGTACCTGCCGCGGGTCACGCGGGCGGAGGTCCGCGACCGCGAGGGCGACGCCCACACCTGCGAGCTGGTGATCGACCTGCCGTTCCCGCTGGACGACTCGCGCGCCGCCAGCCGCAACCACGCCCGCCGCCTGCCCGACGGTGGCTACCAGCGCCACTGGACGCTGGCGCCGGGCGAGTGGAGCTACGAGCACAGCGACGGGTCGTGGACCGTCCATCCGTGGGACGACGACCGCTCGCTGCTGGTGAACCGCATGGACCTGCTCCCCCGGTCGATCCTGCCGGTGTGGCTGCTGCGCGCGGCCCAGGCCCGGCAGGCGCCGGCCACCTTCGACGCGATCCGCGAGCGCGTCCGGACCCACGGCGTCGACGCCGACGCCGGCGACTGACGCGTCCGCGGGTCAGGCCTGCGCGGCGGCGAAGGCGTCGTAGCCGAACAGCTGCTCGCTGCTGCGCGCCATGCGGCGCGACAGGACCGGCGCGGTCAGGTTGCGCAGCCACGCCCGGGGGCCGCCCAGGTGGTACAGGTCCTTGTTGCGGCGCGATCCGCGCTGGATGCGCGCCGTGCGATCGCGCCGCAGCTTCTCGTAGCGGGCGAGGGCGACCGGCGCCGCGTCGTCCGACGCCAGGCACTCGCCCAGGACGGCGGCGTCCTCGATGGCCATGCACGCGCCCTGGGCCATGAAGGGCAGGGTGGGGTGGCAGGCGTCGCCCAGCAGCGTGATGCGGCCGTCGCTCCACAGCGGCATCGGGTCGCGGTCGAAGAGCGCCCACTTGAAGCAGCTCTCCGGGTCGGCGGCGGCGATCAGGCTCTGCACGGTGGGGTGCCAGCCGGCGAAGTCGGCTTCGAGCTCGCTCTTCTCGCCCCGCTCGGTCCACGACTCCACCTCCCAGCCGTCCTTCTCGACGACCGCGACGAAGTTCACCAGCGCGCCGCCGCGCACGTAGTAGTGGACGAAGTGGGCGCCCGGACCCAGCCAGTTGGCGGCCACCGGGCGCACGTCGTCCGTCTCGACGGAGCCGGCCGGCACGAGCCCGCGCCAGGCCACGCAGCCCGTGAAGCGCGCCGATTCCTCCCCGAAGAGCGTGGCGCGCACCGCCGACCGGATGCCGTCGGCGCCGATCAGCACCTCGGCGGTGAAGCTGTTGCCGTCGACCGCGTTGGCGGTGACCACGTCGCGGCTCTGGAGCACCTCGGCGCAGGGAGTGCCCAGGTGCACGTCGACGCCCGGCGCCGCGGACGCCGCCTCGGCCAGCACCGCGTGCAGGTCGGCCCGGTGGAGGTGCAGGTAGGGGGCGCCGAAGCGGTCGGCGGCCTCGCGTCCGAGCGGCGCCTCCGCGACCCGGTGTCCGCGCCGCCAGGTGCGCATCTCGACGCCCTCCGGGTGGAAGGCGCGCTCGCGCAGCGCGTCGCCCAGGCCCAGCGCCAGCAGCACGCGCGACGCGTTGGGGCTCACCTGGATGCCCGCACCCACCTCGCCGAAGCGCGGCGCCTGCTCGAGCACCCGCACCCGGATGCCCTTGCGCGACAGCGCCAGCGCCGCGGCGAGCCCGCCGATGCCGGCGCCCACGACGATGGCGTCGCGGATCATCGCTCGGGCTTCCGCCGGCCTCGCACGAAGTCGGCGATGGCGTCCACGTCGTCGAGATCGAACACGGGCAGGTCGTCGCGGCCGTCGCCGGGCACGTCCGACGCCAGCGCCACCACGTTGGCGGGCCAGGTCCAGCCCTCGAAGTCGATGCCGCGGCGCCGCACCACCACGGTCGGGTGGCCATGGCTGCGGAAGCCCTCGGCCAGCACGAAGTCGACGTCGGAGAAGAAGACGCGGACGATCTCCTCGAGCGACGTCTCGCCGCCGGGGGCGTCGCGGAACACGGCGATCTGGTCGCGCGACACCAGGGCCGTGGTCGCCGACCCGGCCTTGCGCATGCGGTGGGTGTCCTTGCCCGGCGTGTCGAGCTGCACCCGGTGGGCGTCGCTCTTGATCGCGCCGACGCTGTGCCCCAGGGCCTTCAGCCGCTCGATCAGCGCGCAGACGAGCGTCGTCTTGCCCGTGCCGGAGGGCGCGGCGAAGGCGAAGATGCGGGGTTGCCGGGGTTCCATGATTCTCCTGGAGCGCGCTGCCCGAGCGCGCCCCTCGAATTCGCGATCTGGCCGTTCAGAACCGGCACTTCCCGTCCGACCTGCGGTTGCTGCACGGGGAGAGGAGCAGGTCGTACGCGTCGCAGTAGCCCTGGAAGCCCCGCTGGAGGAATCCGGCCTCGAAGTCGCGACGGCCCCGGCCGGAGGCGATCACCGAGCTCCGCGTGTCGAAGCCCTGCAGTCTGGCCTCGAACTCGAGTCCCCGGATGTAGGTGTGCATGAAGTCCCGTACGTCCTCGTTGAGAAGCAGGCCGACGTTGGCGTTGCAGCTCGACATCATGCCGTCGACCTGCGAGCGCAGGCCCCGGATCAGGCTCGCGCAGGAGTGGAAGCCCGCGAGCCGCTGGTCGGCCAGTCGTTTGAGGATCTGGATCGCGGTCCTGACGTTCTTGAGGATCGCCACCGCCGGGTTGGGCACCTCGACCCCGCCTCCCGCGTCGGCACCGACGTCGCCCTGGATTCCGACCGATCCGCCACCTTCGGCACCGACCTGGGCGTCGACCTTGACCTTGTCCGGAACCCACTCGATGATGAAGTTCAAGTACTCCTCCTGGAGGCTGAAGAGCCGGCGCAGGTTGGTGAGGAGCTTCGGAAGCGAACGCCGAAGCCGCGCCTGACAGGACTTCACGTCCGCCATCACCAGCCTGCCGGCGCGATCCCTGCGCGGCCGGTCCCGCCGGTCGGGATCGTCGTCGCCCAGGCGCTGCACCTCGAGGAACTCGGCCTGGACCTCGACGATCCGCGCGCTCGGGTCCGGCGCCACGTCGTAGGCCGGATCGAAGACCTCGCGCAGCAGGTCCGGATCGGTGGGCAGCAGGTCCAGCACCTCGTCGACCCTCGTGCGGAGCTGCAGTACGGAGTCGGCCCGTTCACGCAGGCCGAAGAGCAGGATCGGGTGGACGAGGTCGAGGCGCGCCGCGCCGGCGAGCTGCGGCACCACGATCCGATCGTCGAGGACCGCGAGACGCTGGGTCAGCTCCTCGATCGCATCGATCTGCATTCCGACTTCCGCCCGCAGCGCTCCACATTCGCTGGTCGGACCGCAGTCGTCCGGCGCGAGGAAGGCCATGTAGTCGCGGTGCATGGCGCGGAGCTCTTCCGTCACGGCACCGCCCGCTTCCACGATCAAGGTCAGGGCCTCCTTGCCGAAGAAGTGGCCGTCCGACTGGCTGAGGAAGAGCAGCAGGTCGACCCAGGTGTCGAAGTCCTTGAAGTCCTCGTCCTGGATGTAGTCGAGGATCTCGGCGGCGTTGTTCCGGGCCGTGAACGGTCGTCGGCTGACGTCCTTGCGGATGTCATCGATGTCAACCAGGATCCCGTCGATCTCGGACTCCTTCCAGTCGCGAGGGTCGAAGGGGCCTGCGGCTCCCTCCGAGGCGATGGTCAGCAGCGAGAGCTGGAGGACGAGCTGTGCGGCGAGCACGGCACGGGTGCGCGGGAGCATGCGAGGGACCTCGGGACCCGGAGGCGTGCGGCCGCGGGTCGGATCAGGGGGGCGGTGATCCACGGCATCTTGACACGTCGCACTGCCTGGGTGGCGGCTCCCTCGGAGCTGGCGCGCAGCGTCGAGCGAGGTAACTTGGAGCACCTACCG
>JBNLVK010000249.1:0-6035 GCA_050618055.1 Myxococcota bacterium | reverse complement strand
TAGGTCAGGTACTCGTTGCCGTCCTTGTCCTTGCGCGGCGCGATCTGGTAGACGACCTCGACCGGCATGCCCATCTCGATCTTCGCCGGATCGGGCTCGATGTCGATCAGGTTGCCCTTGACCGTGCCGCCGCCCTCGAGGTCGACGATCGCCGACACGTAGGGCACCTCGATGCCCGGGAACGAGCGGTGGACGATCGAGTAGACGTAGAGCTCGCCCTGGTTCGAGAGCTTCGTGGCTTCGAAGCCCTCGTCCTTGCCGCAGCTCGAGCAGGTGGCGCGTTCACCCAGGAAGATGGCGCCGCAGCTCCTGCACTTCTGTCCTTCGAGATAGGGATCGCCGCCGTCCGGGATCTTCAGATAGGGGACGACCGGGAGCGGCCCGCCGGCCGCAGCTTCCTCTGACATGGTAGGGGGGTCCTCAGCGGTGGATTTGACGAAAGGGGCAGGATATTCGGGCGCTGACTCCGGGTCAAATCTGTTGGGCTTCGCTCGCCTTCGGCTCGCTGCGCGCCGACCCTTCCGGGTCGGCTTGCGGGGGGCGAGGCGTGTCTCGGGTTCTGGGCGGTCAGCCCCTCTACGCGCAGGCATACGGCTGGGCGGTTGCGACGATCCGCGTCGCTGCGCGCAGGGCGTGCTCGAGTCGGTCCGGGCAAGCGGACGAGCCGGCGGGCCGGGTCCGGCGACCGGCGCCCGTGTCGGGCGGAGAGCTGGCGGCGTTCTCGGCCTGACTGGTTGGTTGCGCCGACGGAGCCCGAGCCCCGCAAGGCCGGGCGCGCAGCAAGCCGCAGGCGAGCGAAGCCCAGACTACTTCGCGTACCCCAGCTTCTTCCGCACCATGGACAGCTCCTCCTTGAAGAGCTCGTTGTCCGACTCGAAGGTCAGCGCCGTCTGGAGGTTGCGGAGCGCCGCCGACCAGTCCGAGCGCTTCATGTCCTTCTGGGCGAGCTGGTAGAACTGGCGGCCCTGGGCGGTGCGGCCGGAGCGCTGCTCGACCTCCTTCTTCTGCGCCGCGGCCTGGGCCTCGGCCAGCTGGATGCGCACGCCGTCGCCGGCGTCGAGCCGCTGGTCGTAGGCCTTGCGGCGGCGCGGGTTGCGCAGCACCGAGTAGGCCTCGGACACGCGCATCGCGACCACGCGCACCGCCTCCTGGAGGTCCGGATCCAGGTGCCGGTTGGCGTCCGGATGGAAGGCCCGCGAGGTGGCGTGGTAGGCCTTCTTCACCTCGCCGGACGCGGCGTCGCGGCGCAGATGGAGCAGCTGGTAGTAGTCGATCTCCCCGATGATCCGGGCCAGCGCCTTGATCTCGGTGGGGGCCAGGTTCGCCACCGGTCAGACCTCGTCGGATTCCGACAGGTCGGTGCCGGGCGTCTCGAACAGCGACGCGGGCTCCTCCGGGGTGATGCGGACCTCCTCGGGCTCGGTCAGCTCGCTGGCGCCGTCGCCCAGCTCGACCTCGGCGATCATCTCCTCGTCGTCGATCAGGCTCTCCGGGCTCTCCTCCAGCTCGATCAGCTCGATCTCGGTCTCGGCCATCTCCTCGCCCGCGTCGGCGGGCTCCGGCGCCGCCTCCTCGAGCAGGGCCTCGGTCGAGACCTCGCGCGAGAAGCCGGTCTGGTCGGTCGGAACCCCCGTCACCGGACCGGTCTCGATCTCCAGGTCGTCTTCGCCCAGGTCGACGGCGGTGATGATGTCCGTCGGCGCGTCGGTCGGCGCGGCGGCCAGCGGATCCGGCTCGGGGGCCGGCGCCACGGGCGGCGGGGCCGGCTCGGCCGCGGCCAGGGCCTCGGCGGCCGGCGTCTCGGCGACCACCGGCGGGATCCCGCCCGGCGGTGCGGTGCCGGTCTCGAGCTCCCGCTCCTCGTCCGAGAGCGGCACCAGCTCGTCGTCGCCCACCGGCTGCACGGGCTGCACCGGCGCGTCGGCCAGCGGCTCGGCCTCGGGCGTCTCCACCCGGTCGGCCACGCCGCGGTCCAGGATGTCGCTCATCTCCGACTCGGACAGGCCGGAGGAGAGGGTGATGCGCGTCGACGCCTCCTCGCCGGTGGCGCGGTCGCGGGCGGTCACGTTGACGATGCCGTCGGTGTCGATCTCGAAGGTCACCTCGATCTCGACCTCGCCGCGGCGCCCGGTCTCGAAGCCGCTGAACTCGAACTGCCCCAGCAGCTCGTTCTCGCTGGCCTCGCGCGACTCGCCCTGGTAGATGCGGATGGTGACCGCCTCCTGGTGGTCGTTGAACGTGGTGAAGGCGCGCGTCTGCTCGATCGGAACCGGCGTGTTGCGCTCGATGATCGGCTCGGTGAGGCCGCCGGCCACGCCGATCTGGAGCGACAGCGGCGTCACGTCCAGCAGGAAGGCGTCGCCCTCGTCGTTCACCAGCGACGCGGCGTGGATGGCCGCGCCCATGGCGACCACCTCGTCCGGGTCGACGTCGGTGAGCGGCTCCTGCTGGAAGTACTCCTTCACGCCCTCGCGCACGACCGGCAGCCGGGTGGGGCCGCCCACCAGGATCACGCCGTCCAGGTCGCGGGCGATCATGCCCGCCTGCTGGAGCGCCTCGTCGCAGACCTTGAAGGTGCGCTGGAGCAGGTCGGCCACCAGCGACGCGAACTCGGTGCTGGTGAGCGTCCGCTCCAGCGAGCGGGGCTTGCCGTCCGGTCCGTGGATCACGTCGGGGATGCGGATCTCCACCTCGTCGTCCAGGGAGAGGGCCTTCTTGGCGTCCTCGGCCGCGACCTTCAGCTTCTCCAGGGCGTAGGGATCGTTGCGGAGGTTGATCTCCTCGTTCTGGCGGAACTCGTCGGCCAGCAGGTCGATCAGGCGATCGTCGAAGTCGTCGCCGCCCAGGAAGGTGTCGCCGGCGGTGGACAGCACCTCGAAGACGTCGTCGCCGATCTCGAGCACCGAGATGTCGAAGGTGCCGCCGCCCAGGTCGTAGACGGCGACCTTCTGGTTCAGGCCGCGGCCGAAGCCGTAGGCCAGCGCGGCGGCGGTGGGCTCGTTCAGGATGCGCAGCACCTCGAGGCCGGCGATGCGCGCCGCGTCCTTGGTGGCCTGGCGCTGGTTGTCGTTGAAGTAGGCCGGCACGGTCACCACCGCGCGGGTGGCGGCCTGGCCGAGTCGCGACTCGGCGATCGACTTCAGCTCGCGCAGCACCATGGCGCCGATCTCGGGCAGGCTGAAGACCTCCTCGCGGACCTTGATGCGCGCGCTGTGGTTCTCGCCCTCGACGATCTCGTAGTTGCAGATCGCCTGGGCCTTCTTCACCTCCTCGGAGAAGAAGTACCGCCCGATCAGACGCTTGGCGGAGTAGACCGTGTTGAACGGGTCGTGGATGATGTTCGCCTTGGCGGCGTTGCCCACCGTGATGGACCCGTCCGCGGCGAGGTTCACGACGCTGGCCGTGGTGCTCTCGCCGAAGGCATTGGGCAGCACGTCCACGCGTCCGCGTCGCGACACCGCGATGCAGGAGTTGCTCGTGCCGAGGTCGATTCCAACGGCGATGTTCGCCATTTCCGCTCGCGCCTCCGAAAGCCGATTCCTGCGTCTTATCGGCAGGTTGGAGTCGTCGCTGGAGTGCGGGAGAGGGGTCCGCCGCGGCCTTGGAGGCGGCCGGCCGCCGTGCTAAACCCCCAGTGTTTTCCGGGGGTTGCGGCATGTCCGGACATTCCAAGTGGTCGACGATCAAGCGCAAGAAGGGCGCCGCCGACGCCAAGCGCGGGAAGATCTTCACCAAGCTGATCCGGGAGATCGCCACCGCGGCCCGCATGGGCGGGGGCGATCCGGAGGCGAATCCGCGGCTGCGGCTGGCCATCGAGAAGGCCCGCGGCGCCAACATGCCCAAGGACAACATCGAGCGGGCCATCAAGAAGGGCGTGGGCGGCGGCGAGTCGGAGGCCTACGAGGAGGTGGTCTACGAGGGCTACGGACCCGGCGGCACCGCCATCTACGTCGAGGTGCTCACCGACAACAAGAACCGCACGGTGGGCGAGGTGCGCCACGTGCTGACCCGGCACGGCGGCAACCTGGGCGCGTCGGGCTGCGTCGCGTACCTGTTCGAGAAGAAGGGCGTGCTGAGCTTCGACCGCGAGGGCATCGACGGCGACGCGCTGCTGGAGGCGGCCCTCGAGGCGGGGGCCGACGACGCCGTCGAGTCGGAGGGCAGCATCGACGTGATCACGGCACCGGGCGACTTCGAGGCCGTGAAGGCGGCGCTGGCGGCCGCCGGCTTCGAGCCCGCCAACGCCGAGATCGCCATGGAGCCCTCGACCACCGTGGCCCTCGAGGGCAAGGAGGCGGAGAGCATGCTGCGGGTCTCCGACGCCCTGGAGGACCTGGACGACGTGCAGAACGTCTTCGCCAACTTCGACATCTCCGACGAGGAGATGGCGCGGATCGCGGAGTAGGGCCAGTCTGGCCTACAGTTTCACGGACCCCGCCGGCCACCCGTCCATCACCCGGCAGGCCGCCTCCACGGCCCGCCACCGAACGCAGAGGCAGGCGTCCCGTTGCAGGCACGCATCCTGGGGATCGATCCGGGCTCGCAGGTCACCGGCTACGGCGTGGTCGAGCGGCGCGACGGCGAGCTGGTCCACGTGGCCCACGGCACGCTGCGCGCGTCGAAGGAGCAGCGCGCCGAGCAGCGCCTCGACGCCCTCTACCGCGCGCTGCTCGAGGTGATCGAGCAGCACCGGCCCGAGATGGCCAGCGTCGAGCAGCTGTTCGTGGCGCGCGGCGCGCGCTCGGCGCTGGTGCTGGGGCAGGCGCGGGGGGTCGCGCTGGCGGCGATCGGTCGGGCGGGCCTGGCGCTCCACGAGTACGCGCCGTCGCGCATCAAGCAGAGCGTCGCGGCCAACGGCCGCGCCTCGAAGCTCCAGGTGCAGCGGGCGGTCAAGCGCATGCTGTCCCTCCAGAAGACGCCGGCCAGCGACGCCGCCGACGCGCTGGCGGCGGCGCTGTGCCACGCCAACGCGGGCCGCCTGGCGGCGCTGGGCGTCCGCCCGCGACCGCGCCGGCGCCCGACCGCCCGCGGCCCGGTGGTGCGCGTGAGGCGCGCGCCGTGATCGCCTGGGTGGAAGGCGTGCTGCGCCAGCGCGCGCCGACGCGGGTGGTCGTCGACGTGGGCGGCGTCGGCTACGACCTGCACGTCCCGCTCTCGACCTTCGCGGCGCTCCCGGACACGGGAAAGACCGTCTCGCTGCACGTCCACACCCACGCCCGCGAGGGCAGCCTCCAGCTGTTCGGCTTCGCCACCGCCGACGAGAAGACCGCCTTCGAGCTGCTGCTGCGGGCCAGCCGGGTGGGTCCGCGGCTGGCCCAGACCGTGCTCTCGGGCATCTCGCCGGCCCAGCTGCTGCTGGCCATCCGCTCCGGCGACGGGGCGCCGCTGCGCAAGGTGCCGGGCGTCGGGCCCAAGGTCGCCGACCGCATCCTGGTGGAGTTGAAGGACCGGGCCGACGAGCTGGCGGCCAGCCTGTCCGCCGGCGAGGCGGGCCTGCCCGCGGCCGAGCCCGAGGCGCGCAGCCAGGCCCTCTCGGGGCTCGTCAATCTCGGCTATCCCAGGGCCCAGGCCGAGCGCATCCTGGACGACGTCGAGGGCGAGATCGGGGAGGGCGCCTCGGTCGAGGGCTACGTGAAGGCCGCCCTCAAGAGGCTGGCGCGATGATGGACGCGGACGGGCGCAGCACGCTGGCCGGCGAGAGCCAGCCCGACGAGGTCGGCTTCGACGAGCAGCTGCGCCCGCGGCGGCTCGACGAGATGGTCGGCCAGGACCGGGTGCGCGAGAACCTGTCGGTGTTCATCCGGGCCGCGCGCGAGCGCGGCGAGGCGCTGGACCACCTGCTCTTCCACGGTCCGCCCGGCCTGGGCAAGACGTCGCTCGCCTGCGTGGTGGCGCGCGAGATGGACGCGCCGCTGCGCAGCACCAGCGGTCCGGCCATCGAGCGGGCCGGCGACCTGGCCGCGCTGCTCTCGAACCTGGAGGCCGGCGACGTGCTGTTCATCGACGAGATCCACCGCCTGCCGCCGGCGGTGGAG
>JBNLVK010000248.1:0-89366 GCA_050618055.1 Myxococcota bacterium | reverse complement strand
GGCCTACGCGCTCGACCGCGAGCGCGAGCAGCTGCTGCGCGAGCTGACGCTGCTGAACCGGGTGTCGGCGAGCCTCACCCGCGAGCTCGCGGTCGAGCGCGTAGGCCTCGATGCCCCGGCGCAGCGTGGCCCGCACGTCCTCCGGCGTCCACGGCTTCGGGATGAAGCGGTAGATCGATCCGGTGTTGATGGCGCTCTGGAGCGTCTCGACGTCGCCGTAGGCCGTCACCATGATGCGGATCGTCTTGGGGTCGAGCTCGGCGGCCTGGGCCAGGAACTCGGTGCCCGTCATGCCCGGCATGCGGTGATCCGAGAGCACCAGGGCCACCGGCTGGTGGCGCAGTACCTCCAGGCCCTCTTCGCCGCTGGTGGCGGTCCGGATCGAGAACTCACGACGGAAGGTGAGCTCGAAGATCCGCAGGTTCTCCGCCTCGTCGTCGACGTAGAGGATCGGATACTCGCGGTGATCCCGGAGCCGCTCGGGTCTAGGCCGCACCGGACGCCTCCCCCGACGGTCGCTCCTCCGGAGTGCTCGTCGCCCCGTCGGCCGTCTGGGTCGCCTCGGTCGTCTCGGCGCCCGCGACCGGCAGGTGGATGCGGAAGCAGCTGCCCCCGGTCTCGGGACGCAGCCACTCGATGCGGCCATCGTGCTCGTTCACGATCCGCTGGGTGATCGAGAGGCCGAGCCCGCTGCCCTGCCCCGCTTCCTTGGTCGTGAAGAACGGCTCGAAGATCCGGGCCTCCGTATCGGGCGCAACTCCCGGCCCATCATCCTGGATTTCCACGAGAATCCAGCTCCCCTCGCGGAACGCGCGGACGTCGATACGGCCGGCGCGCCCCTCGAACGCTTCGGCGGCATTCTTCAGCAGGTTTAGGAAAACCTGGTTGAGCGCCCGGGCGTCGCCGAGCACCGGCGGCAGACTCTCGCCCAGCGCGGTGCGGACCTCGATGCCGGCGCCGCTGAGGCCGTGGCCCATCAGCTGGAGCGTGGATTCGAGGCCCCGGGCGACGTCGATCTCGGTGCTGCCCCGATCGCCCGGGGCGGCGAAGTCGCGCAGGTCGCCCACCAGGCGCGAGGTGCGCTCCAGGCCCTCGGCAACGATGTCTCCCAGCTCGCCCAGCGCCTCCGAGACGTTCTCGAAGTCGAGGTCGCGCCGCAGCGCGGCGATCTCCGCCAGGTGGGCGTCCAGTGCCGCGCGGTCCTGGAGGTCCAGGCTCGCGACCCGGGAGGTCACCTCCTGGACGTCGCCCACGTAGGACTGGAGCGTCTTCATGGCGTTCAGGGCGAAGTTCACCGGGTTGTTCACCTCGTGGGCGACGCCGGCCGCCAGCTCGCCCACGGCGGCCAGCCGCTCGGCCTTCACCAGCTGGGCGCCGGCCTCGCGCAGCTCCTGCATGGTGCTGCGCAGCTCCTCGTTGGTGCTCTCGAGCAGCGCGTTGCGCACGGCCAGCTCCTGCTGCACGCGCCGCAGCTTCACCAGCGAGCGCACCCGAGCCATCAGCTCCCGCGGATGGAAGGGCTTCGTCACGTAGTCGTCGGCGCCGATCTCGAGCCCCTCGATCTTCATCTCGCGCTCGGCCTTCGACGTGACGAGCACCACGGGGATGGCGGCCAGGTCCGGGTCGCCCTTGATGGCCGCGCACAGCTCGGTACCGGTCATCTCGGGCATCATCACGTCGGTGAGCACCAGGTCGGGGCGCCGCGCGCGCACCTGCTCGAGCCCTTCGCGTCCGTTCTTCGCGGTGCGCACCCGGTACTCCTGGCCCACCAGGAAGCGCAGCAGCCGCCGCATGTCCGGGTTGTCGTCCACCACGACCACCTCGGGAGCATCCGGGTCGACGCCGGCGGGCGGGGCCCCGTCCGGCATCTCGGCACCGCCCTCGCTGCGCTCCACGTTGCGCTGGAGCTCCGCCAGGCGCAGGTCGTCGCCGAAGGACTCGTCGTCCTCCTCCAGCTCGAGCTCGGCCCCCATGGCGGCCAGCGAACGGCCCGACGCCTCGCTGGACGACGTGTCGATCACCACGTCGTCGAGCGCCTCCTCCCCCTCGATGTCCGACTCGCCCACGGGCAGCACCACGTGCATCTGGGCGCCGTGGCCTAGTCCGGCGCTCTCGGCCCAGATCCTGCCGCCGTGCAGGTCGACCAGCTCGGTCACCAGCGAGAGGCCGATGCCGGTGCCCTCGTGGCGACGGGTGCTCGAGCCGTCGACCTGGGCGAAGCGGTCGAAGATGCGTCCGAGCTGGTCCTCGGGAATGCCGATGCCCGTGTCCGCCACCACCAGGTGCACGCCCTCGTCGCAGGGCGTGCCGCTCACCGTGATCGACTCGCCGGCGTCGGTGAACTTGAGGGCGTTGCCCAGCAGGTTCACGATCACCTTCTCGAGCGCCTCCGGATCGGCGTGGATGATGGGCAGGTCGGCGAGGCCCTCGGTGGTCAGGGCCACCTGCTTGCGCTCGGCCAGCGGGACCGCACCGGACACGATCTCCTCGACCACCTCGCCCACGCGCACCGGCCGGCGCTTCACCTCGAGCTGCTCGCTCTCGATCTTGGCCAGGTCGAGCAGGTTGTTGATGAGCTTCAGCAGCCGCAGGCCGTTGCTGCGGATGGTCTTCAGGTAGCCGCGCTGCAGCTCGGACACCTCGCCGAACTCGCCGCCGAGCATCGCCTCGACCGGCGCCAGCGTCAGCGTCAGCGGCGTCCGCAGCTCGTGATGGATGTTCGCCGTGAACCGCGACTTCGCGACGTCCAGCTCCGCCAGCTCGTCCCGAGCCCGCTCGATCTGACGGCGCTGGATGAAGTCCCGGAGCCGCGAGCGGTTGAGCTGCAGGCAGTTCAGGACGCTGATGAACGCGGCTGAGGCGAGGAACAGGAGGTTGATCGCGAACTGATTCCAATCGACCGGTCCGCCCGCGGTAGCGAGCGCGGCGTAGCCGAATACGAGTCCGCCGCAGATGGCCAGGTTCTGGCCGGTCGACAACGGGAGCAGCATCGGGAGGCCCGAGAACAGCAGCAGCAACCCCACGTAGTAGCCGCCCAGGGCCCCCGCACCGTGGATCACATGGAGGAGCAGAAGGCCCGTCGCCGCGCCGAGTGCGACCTGGGACCCTTCCGGGAACCGGTGGCACGCCCAGGCCGAGATGACCAGCAGCACGATGTTCAAGGCCATCCGGGCCGCGAAGAAGTTCCAGAAGAGGTCCGGATAGGTGTGGTGATCCAGCCACACGAATGCCAGGTTCGTCGTGAGCACCACGAGGGCACCCACTCGCACCGCCGGCACCGCCCGCGTGTCCAGGAGATGTCGCCGGTACTCCTGGTAGACGGATCCAGGCTTGGTCGCGGCAGTCCCGTCCATCTACGAGTGATCGGCCCGCAGACGAGACGGCTTGATGCGTCCTCAGCTGCCGGTCGGGTCTTCCCGCCGGCCCTCTGCCAGGAACAACAGAGCGGGCAGAAGGACCAGGTCCGCCAGGAGGCAGACGACGGTCACGCCCGCCAGCACCAGGCCGAGATTCCGGGTCAGTGTAAAGCCCGAGAACCCCAGGAGCCCGAAACCGATCGCAATCGCGGCCGTGGTCAGGACGACCGGGTGCAGCACGGTCCCCAGCGCGCGCCTCAGGGCGTCCTCGACCCGGGCGCCGGCGGTTCGGCGTTCATGAAAGGCGCTCACGAGATGGATCGTGTCGTCTACCGCAACCCCGAGTGCGAGGCTACCGACGACTACGGTTCCGGCATCGAGTGGAATACCGGCCCATCCCATCAGGCCGAACGCCATGGCCGTCGGGACTACGTTCGGGACCATCGAGATCAACGCCAGGCGAACGTTGCGGAGCGCCAGGAGCATCGTCGTCCCGATTGCCACCAGCGCCAGGAGGAGGCCCTTGAGCTGCCCGAGCGCGATCGCATCCTCGGCACGTGCGAACTCGTACATGATTCCGGTGGCTCGGATCTCGAACCCGTCCACCCCGTTGGCAGCCCACCATGCCTCGGCCTGCCTGGCGACGTCGAGCAGGGCCTCGGAGCCGTTGTCGTTCACGCGTAGCGTGATGTTCGCGAACATCCGGTCGTCGGTGACGAGATCCCCGATCTGATCGACCGACTCCAGCAACAACAGGTACTGCTCCGCCAGGTTCGCCCCGATGGGCAACGGCATGGATGGATCCCCGGCGAACGCGCCATGGATCTGGCGGAGGGGGTCGCGAACCGACAACGCCTTTCCCACCTGCTCCAGCGACGCCAGGTGTTCCGTCAGGCCGTCCAGCGCCGCCAGCGGCTCCGGGAGCGTCACCGCTTCTCCGTCGACCGACTCCATCACGACGTTGACCGGACTGATCCCCGAGAGCCGAGCGCCGATCGAGTCGTACGAGTCGCGGACCTCGTTCCCCTTCGGGAACCACTGTGTCGCATCCGTGACGACGTCCAGACGCTGGATCCCGGCGGACACGCCGCCCAGAAGCAGCACCCAGATGGCGAGCACGCTCCAGCGATGCTTCTGCGCGATGCGGAACAGGAGCGCGCTCGTGCGCCCCTCGACCTCGCGCGAACGGCTCCGCTCCGGGGGCGGCGACAGGACCAGGATCGCCGGGGCCAGCGTCAGCGCGGCCACTCCGAGAACCAACGCTCCGACCGCACCGAATCCCCCCACGAACCGGACTTCGTCGATTCCGACGGTGCCGATGGCCGAGAAGCCGATGGCCGTCGTCAAGCTCGAGAGCAGGACCGGAAGCGCCACCTCCTTCAACCGGGCGGCCATGCCGTCCGCGTGGCCGTCGCCGCGCGCCGCGGACAGGACGTGCATCACATACGCGCATCCCAGCGCGAGCATCACCGACGGGAGGATCATCGTCACCAGGCTCAACGGCGTGCCGGTGAACCCCATCAGCCCCACCATCACCCAGGAACCCGCCAGCCCGACGGCCATCGCGACCCCGGTCATGCGAGCGGACCCGTAGCCGATGGAGATCAGCAGCCCGATCGCGACCACCGTGAGCGGGACGAAGAGGAGGATCTCCCTGCCCGTTCGAGCGCTGGCTGCGCTCCGAAACACCGGTACGCCGGATACCCAGCCTTCCGTCTCGCCGAGCGCTGCGCGCACCTGCTCCACGACCGCGTCGTAGTCGGAATGATCCTGATCGATGAGCACGTTGAGGGCGGCTACCCGCCCATCCTCCGAGACGAGGGCTCTCGGCGCGATGCGATCGCCCGAAACGAGTCGCCGGATCTCGGTGCTGGAGGCATCCCCATCCAGTGCCGGCGTGAGCTCCAGGTCGCCCTCCGCATTCAGTCGGATCACGGGCACGGATGCCAGGCTGTCTACGCGGCGCACGCCCGGTATTCGTTCCAGCGCGCGGTTCAGATCCTCTACCCGCGAAAGCAGCGAACGATCGAATGCGCGATCTCCAGGCAAGGCCACGACGACGATCTCGTCGCCTCCGAAGAGCTCCTGGCTGGACTGATAGAAGGCCCAGTCGGGGCTCTGTGTGTCCAGGACGCTGTCTGTCGTCGTGTCGATGCTCAGCCTCGCAAGGCCGAACACCATGATGCCCAGCACGCACCCCCAGACGAGAAGGCAACGAACCGGGTGTCGGATCGAAGCGGCGACCAGGAGTTCGGGAAGCCACGCGCGGGAGCGTTGTCCGGACATCTTGCGTGGACCGATCAGCTGGCTGCGAGGGCGGAGACGACGATCGCCTGGGGCGGGTCGCCGAACCCCGTGCGGACCCGGATGTCCGAGAAGCCCGCGGCCCGGACCAGGTCCGCGAGCTCGTCGGCGCTCCAGAAATGGAACAGACCCTGCTCCTCGAGATCGACCAGTCGCGCGGCCTCGTTCAGGAACGAGCGCACCGCCGACTCGAGGGTCTCCAAGGAGAGATCAGCATAGAGTCCGCTCGCCTTCTTCAGGCGGATCTCGTTCGCGGCATCGACGTAGATCGTCGAGATGTCGATGTCCCTGCGCAGGGCGGAGATCACGAGCCGCCCTCCAGGCCGCAACATGCGTCGAGCTTCCCGCAGGAGCGCCTCCGGCTCGTCGACGTAGTTGAGCAGGAGGGACGCGATGACCGAATCGTAGGTGCCGTCCTGAACCGGTATGAACGCACCGCCGCCGCCCAACGAGAGATCGCAAGCGAGAAACCCTACCTCCAGCCGGCTGGGTCGCTCTGCGAGTCGTCTCTCGCAATGCTGCAAGGCGCTGAGGAGGAAGTCGAACTCGTGGATCTTCACGTCCGGGGCCACCGCATCGTTCGCAGCGAGCTGAAGCGGGAACGGCCCGATGCCGGAGCCCAGGTCGGCGATGCGGTGGCCGGGACACATGGCCAGCAACTCCGCCTGCATCTCCATGAGTTGCTGGTAGGCCACCGTTCCGGTGAGCAGCTCCATTCCCGGCATTTCGACGCGACCCAACAGGTAGTCGCTCCAGAACTGCTTGAGGTCGACCTCGGGCGTCGGCAACCGCGCTCGCTCGGCGAGACGACGCCGCTCGAGGTCCGCCAGGTCGGGCATCTCGGGGGCCAGGGGCGCCCCGGTGAGGAACCGGCCGACTTCGCTGGCGATCAACTGGAAGACGTCCAGCGCTTCGGAGCTGGTTCGAAGCTGGTGCCCGGTCGGAACCTCGATCAGTCGACGGTGACTCGCGTCCCCGCACGAAAGCACCTCGCGGACTCGGTCCGGGTCGATCCAGGCGTCGTGCTCGCCCTGGATCCAGGCGATGGGAGCAGAGATCCGGGCCATCTGCCGTCGGGCGTCTTCGAGGTGGGCCAGTTGGTGCTGCAACGCGTCGTCGCAGACGAGGTCCGCATCGGTTTCGATCCCCAGAACGCGCTGGATGCCGAATCGAACGCCTCGCTCGTACCCCCCGATGTAGTCCTGCCCGCCGGAAACGACGCGGAGCCCACTGAGCAGATCCGCCGCGCCCACCACGCTCACCCATCCGGCGACTCTCCCGGAACGGTCGTCGGCCAGCGCCTTCCGCGCCTCGATGGAGGCTCCGCTGAAGGTCACGAGGACCACCTTGGACGGCATGTAGTCGGGACTCGACGCGAGGAACTCCAGTGTCGCCTCGATGTCGTGCACGCCCTGCGAGAACGTCATGTGATGGCATTCGTGACCCGGAACGCGGTTCTCGGGATCGTTGTGCGACTCGCCTCTGCGCCGGATGCCGTCGAGGCGAAGCACCTGCACAGGCACATCGGCTTGCTCGAAGGTCGCGACGATCGTTCGCGCGAGAGGAAGCAGCGTCTCCTTGGTCTTGGCCCAGGCGGGCGGGATCACGACGCAGGGAGCGCCGGGTTCCGGGCGCCAGGCGTCGCGCAGGGCGACGATCTCCTCGCCCCGATCGTTCTCGAAACGCACCAGATCCGGCTGGGGGCTGCGCGTCGAGGAGAGCCCCAGCCCCGAGAGAGCCCGCCCGGCCATCAGCCGCGCCCCCGATCGGACGACCTTCCAGCGGTTCCGGAGACCCGCCGCTGCGGAGCGAGGAATCACCTGGGATCGCCGCTCGATCGGGATCAGCGGGCCGGGGGCCGCTGCCGAGATCGATAGCCCGACTTCGTCCGAGCCGACGGCGTAGGGCTTGCGATGGCAAACGAGACCGTGCTGAACGAGTCCCGCATCCGGACCGTCGGCGAACTGCACCTCGATCGGGTCGTCCAGTCGTTCCGCATGCGTTGCCGGGACTTCCAACGCCACCCCATCGCCGGAGTAGTCGACCACCTTCGCATCGTCGATCACCACCTGCTTCCAGCGGACGGTCGCCCGGCTGGGCGTCACACCGTCGAGCCCACCCTGCCGCCTCTCCCTGTCGCGCCGCTCGACCCGGAACAGTGCGGGCGGCGTCGCCACTCGAATCCGCAGGGAATCGGAGTCGGCGTCGAGCAACGCGCTGCTCATGAGGTAGAGATCGCCATCGTGGCGGAACGTCAGTGCCACCATCGAGCGCTGGTCCAGGTCGAAGTTCTCCGTCGAGAACGTGACCGACTCGGCATCCACCGCTTCGAGATGCGCGGTCTCGCGATCCAGGAGCCGACCGAGGCCGCCGTGGAAAGGCGTTCCACTGGCTCCGACCTTCGAGAGCACCCGCACGATCTCGTCGACACTCGTGAAGGCCGTTCGATGGATGCGACCGAGATCGGGGCCTTCGGCGGCTGCTCGCTGCGTCGAGCTCCTCTGTCGATCCATCTCCATCGAACTCACGATCTCCTTGGGGCGGCTAGCCGGGGGGCCTGGTTCCCCAGGCGACGCAGCCTCTCACGCGCTACACCGTCAGACAACAAACCGTGTTCGTTCCTGGCGGAACCAGCTGGCAGAGTCGTTCGTAAGGTCTCGGTTTTCAACAGGAAGACAAAAAACACCCGATGTGGGCATTTGGAGACACGCAAAGTGCAGCAAGAGCGCAGGGGAGCTTCCCCCGAAGCCATTCAGCACCACTACGATGTCGGGAACGACTTCTACCGCACGTGGCTGGACGACTCGCTGACCTACTCGGGCGCGATGTGGGAAAACGCCCACGATCTGGAGCAGGCCCAGGAACGCAAGCTCGATTACCACGCGAATGAAGCACGTGCAACGGGGGCAGCGCGTGTCCTCGACATCGGCTGCGGGTGGGGCTCGATGCTCGATCGTCTCGTTTCCCATCAGGGCGTTCGTCACGCCGTCGGGCTGACTCTGAGCCCCGAGCAGGCACGTTGGATCGAGGACCAGAAGCGACCCGGCATCGAAGTTCGGGTAGAGGGCTGGGGCGACCACGAGCCCACGGAGCCCTACGACGCGATCATTTCCATCGGAGCGCTCGAGCATTTCGCGCGCATCGACCAGCCCGTCGACGAGAAGATCGACAACTACCGGCGGTTCTTCTCGCTCTGCCACGACTGGCTGCGACCCGGTGGATACCTCTCGGTTCAGGCAATCGCCTACGGCAATCTCCTCCGAGACGACATCCGCGGCGGCTTCGTCTCCCAGGAGATCTTTCCCGAGAGCGACTTCGTTCGTCTGGCGGAGCTGGTCGAGGGGAGCGAGTTCCTCTTCGAGATCGTCCGGCTCCGGAACGATCCCGAGGACTACGGCCGCACGTGTCAGGAGTGGCTTGCCCGACTCAGAAAGAACCGCGACGCGGCGGTCGCCGCCGCTGGCCCCGATCTCACCGACAAATGGGAGCAGTATCTGGACCTGAGTGTGCGAGGATGGCAGCTACGGGCCACGAACCTTCTGCGCATCACGATGAGGCGAATCGATCAGCCGCGCTCCAGGGAGCGTGCAGCCCGGAACTGAGCAGGAGCTGCGTAGCCAATGGCAAGTCCCTCCCCCGCCCAGCAGGCAGACAGCCCTCGAAGAACGCCTGTCACGACGATCCGCGATGCTCGCGCCAGGCACATCGAGAACACGGTCGTCGTCCTCATGATCGCGCTTCCCGCGATCGGCGTCGCCGTCGGCCTGGGCATGCTGGTCACTGGCCACCTCACCGTGTTCGATCACCTCCTCCTCGTCGCCATGTATCTGCTCAGCGGGTTCGGCATCACGATCGGCTACCACCGCTACTTCACGCACCGGGCCTTCGAGACCTCTGCGCCCCTGCGAGCCGCACTCGCGATCGCAGGCGCACTGGCGGTCCAGGGGCCGGTGATTCGCTGGGTCGGCGATCATCGACGCCACCATGCGTTCTCGGACCTGCCTGGCGACCCTCACTCGCCGAGTGCCTCCCGAGAGAGCGCGCTGGGCGGCCTCTGGCACGCGCACGTCGGATGGCTGTTCGATGTCGAGAAGACCGCGATCCGCCGCTACGCGAGCGATCTCGTCCGCGACCCGACCCTGCGATGGATCGACCGCCAGTACCCGCTGTGGGTCGCAATCTCACTGGGCCTGCCAGCTGCGATTGCGTTCCTCGTCTCCGGAACGGCAACCGGCGCCCTCGCCGGCCTGGTCTGGGCCGGCCTCGCGCGCATCTTCCTGATCCAGCACGTGACCTGGGCCGTCAACAGCCTCTGCCACAGCTTCGGAACCGCCCGCCACGAAACCGGCGACACGAGCCGGAACAACCCCATCATGGCGTTCTTCGCGCTGGGCGAGGGTTGGCACAACAACCACCATGCCCAGCCCTCAGCCGCGATCCACGGATTCCGCCCGAGCGAGATCGATCTCAGCGGTCTCGTCATTCGGGCCCTGGAAGCGGTCGGCCTGGTCTGGGCGGTTCGCCGGCCGGCGCTCGAAACCGGTGCCACGGACGAGAGATCCCCGCGCGTCGCTCGCTAGCGAGGGACCACTATCCCGCGGGCAGGGTCACCTGCCGGACCTTCACTCCCGCTTCGCGGAGGAGGTCGAGGGCGACTTCGCCCAGGGGGTAGTCGACGTTGTAGACGACCTCGGTCAGGCCGGCGTTGATGATCATCTTGGTGCAGGTCAGGCAGGGGCTGAAGGTGGTGTGGATGGTGCCGCCGGCCACGCTGACGCCGTGGTAGGCCGCCTGGGTGATGGCGTTCTCCTCGCCGTGGGAGCACAGGCACTCGTCGAGGCGCGTGCCGCCCTCGGCGAACCCGTTGCAGCGGGGGCAGCCGCCCTCGTTGCAGTTGGGCGTGCCGCGGGGCGTGCCGTTGTAGCCGGTCGAGATGATGCGGCGGTCCTTGGTGATGACCGCGGCCACCTTCCGCTTCACGCAGTTGCTGCGCGACGCCACCACGCGCGCAATCGACATGAAGTACTCGTCCCAGCTAGGTCGCTCGAAAAAATACGAGCGCTCCAGCACCTCCTGCACCTTGGCCTGGAGCTCTTCCAGGCTGCCGTCGTTCTCGATGGTGAAGTCGGCCAGGTCGCGCACGGCGAGGAGCTGCTGGGCGGTCGGATCGTCGCTCGCCAGCTCGAGCCCCTCCAGGCGGCGCAGGTCCTCGATCGTCTGCGGGTCGCCGCTGCGGCCCCGCGCGCGGATGCGCTCGAGCCGCACCTGCTCGTCCGCCGTCACCCAGATGAGCTGGAAGGCGTTGGTCTGCCCGCGCAGCACCTCGACCTCGGCCGGGTGGCGGATCGAGTCGATCACGTAGTTGCGGTCGGGAACCAGGCGCTCGGCGAGCACCTGGGCCAGGCCTCCCGGACCCCGCGCGGCGCGGATGGCGTTTCCGGCCTCGATCATGCCCTCGCTGGTCTCTTCCTCGCCGCGCTCGCGCAGGACGTCGCGGATCACGTCGGAGAGCGAATGGGCGTAGAAGCTGCGCGCCTGGAGGTAGGCGAGCACCTCGCCCTTCCCCGCGCCGTTCGTGCCGGACAGCCCAAGGATCATGCCGTCCCCCCTTCGCGGCCGATTCTAACAGGCGGCGATCCAGGGCCCCAAGGAGGATCAGTACTCCTCGTGCTCCGCGTTCTCGAAGAGCAGGTAGCGGGGCTCGGGACTCAGCATCTTGAACGGCGTCAGCGGCGCGAGCACCACGTCGAGCACGCCGGTGGTCGCCCGGTAGGCGCCGAGCAGGGTGCCCTGGAAGAAGCCCACCGGGTACTTGGTGACGGTCGCCCCGGGAAGCTCGTCGAACTCCTCGTCGGGCTCGGCCGTGCTCATCACCGGGTCGGCCAGGAAGGTGGCGAAGGAGTTGATTCCGATCAGGTAGCGGTTGCCCACGCTGCTGCCGTACGCGGCGAAGCCGCTCTCCTCTTCGTCTCCGAAGTCGAAGTCGTCCCAGTCGTCGTCCTCGTCCTCGAAGTCCGCCTCCTCTTCGACGGCGGCGGTGTCGGCCGACTCCTCCTCGTCGTCCGCGAAGACGGCCGAAGCCGGCGCGAAGGTGAGGAGAAACACGAGCCAGAGCGCGAGCTTTCGCATGAAGATCCTCCAGCCGGTGTCGCGGGCGCGCACCGTGGCGGCATTCTCGGCGAATCCGGCCGAAAACTCAACGCGGTCGTGGACCTGGCTGCCGGGCCCGCATTTTGCCCGGAGCCCGGACCCCGCTAGCCTGCGGCCCCGTGGCACGACGACAAGAGAAGGAGCCCGCGCGCTCCGAAGTGACCGAGGTGGCTCCGAACGTCCTTCGGATGGAGCTTCCGATCCACCTGCCGGGGCTCGGACACGTGAACTGCTACGCGATCACCGACTCCGAGGGGGCGGCGGTCGTCGACCCGGGCCTGCCCGGGCCGGGGACGTGGAAGACGCTCCAGGAGCGCCTCGGCCAGGCGGGGCTCCAGGCCTCGGACGTCCACACCGTCGTGGTCACCCACTCCCACCCCGACCACTTCGGCTGCGCGGTCCGCTTCGCGAAGGAGTCGGGGGCGAAGATCGTGGCCCACCGGAGCTTCCACTTCGGGCCCTACGCCGCCGCCGACGAGCCGGACGTGTGCGTCGACGAGCTGGCGCTCCACCACCGGCACACCCACGGACCGGACGACGAGGACGACGACGAGGGCGAGATCCCCGAGTCGCTGCGCGAGGCCGTGGAGGAGGCGAACCGGATCCTGCTGCGCGCCCGCGCCGAGGGCACCACACCCTGGGGCGGCGAGCGCCCGCGACCGCCGCTCTGGACCCGCCTGCGCTGGCAGGCCATGCGGCTGCTGGGCGGCACCTTCATTCCGACCATCACCCACCCGGTCGAGCACGGCGACGTGCTGATGCTGGCCGGGCGGGAGTGGTTCGTGGTCCACACCCCGGGCCACACCTCGGACCACTTCTGCCTGCACGACCCGCAGGGCCGGGTCATGCTGGCCGGCGACCACGTGCTGCCGACGATCACGCCGCACATCTCGGGCATCGCGTCCTCGCCGGATCCGCTGGCCTCGTTCTTCTACTCCCTCGACCGCGTGGCCGAGATCAAGGGTGTGGAGCGGGTGCTGCCGGCCCACGGCCACCCCTTCGAGGACCTGCCCGGACGCACCGAGGCCATCAAGCGCCACCACGTGGAGCGCCTCGACACGGTGAAGGAGATCTCGAAGGAGCTGGGACCCGCCACGGTCCAGCAGTTCTCGCAGCAGCTGTTCAAGCCGCGCAGCTGGGGGTCGATGGCCGAGAGCGAGACCTACGCCCACCTGGAGCACCTGCGCATCGCCGGTCAGGCCGAGCGCTACCACGACGACGACGGGCGTCTCGTCTACGTCGCAGGCTGAGCCACCGGGCGTGAAGAAGCTGGCGATCGACTACGAGTTCTCGTCCCGCGCCTGGTGGGAGAACGGCGGCCAGGACCTGTGGGACGCGGTCACCGAGGGCTTCGACGGCGGCGGCGTGGTGGTCGACGACGACCTGGCCGCGTCCTGGATGCTCCAGGCCGAGGCCATCGAGGGCTGGCACGACGGATCCGAGTACGCGCCCCACCCGGTGCGCGTCGAGGAACTCGACGAGGACGATGTCGACCTCTAGCGCGTGCCTCGTCGTGGTCCGGCACGGCGAGACGTCGGCCAACCTGGACGGCGTCTGGCACGGATCCACCGACACCCCGCTCACCGAACGCGGTCACGCCCAGGCGGCCCGCGTCGCCCGGTTCGTGGCGGAGACCTACCCGGACGCGACGGCCCTCTACAGCAGCGACCTCCAGCGCGCCCACCACACCGCCCGGCCGATCGCGGAGGCGCTGGGCCTGGCGCCGCGCCTCGAGCCCGCCCTGCGCGAATACGACCTGGGCGGCTGGGAGGGCAAGACCTACCGGGAGCTCTTCGAGGTGCAGCGGCTCTGGCACCACATGCGCGAGGACCCCCACTTCGCGCCCCACGGCGGCGAGTCGCCATTGGCGGTCACGCTGCGCTTCACCGAGGCCCTGGAGCGGATCGCCGCGTCGCACGCGGAGGAGCGGGTGGTCGTGGTGGCCCACGGCGGCGCCCTGTCCATGGCCTTCGCACAGCTCCTCGACGGCGACTACACCCAGTGGAAGCGCGTGATGGACAACTGCGCCGTCAGCGAGCTCCGGCTCCACCCGAGCCCCAGCCTCCTGCGCTTCAACCACACCGACCACCTCGCCGGCGTGTAGTCGCTGACCCGTCGGTACCGGTGACCGCGGTCACATCAGCCACCGGCAACGCCTCCTAGACTGCCCCCGCTTCTCGATGCTCATGGGGGAATTCGAGGTGAGGCTTGGAACGATCGCGACCCGGGCGTCGCTGCTCCTGACGGCAATCGCAGCCTGCATCGGCATCGGGCAAGCCGCCGAGGCCGAGCTGGTCGTCCTCCGCGGCGTGACGGAGGCGACCCTCGCGTGGCCGCCGCCGAACGAACCGTCGATCTACGGCTACATGGTGTTCGCCTCACGCAATGGCGGCGACGAGTACCCGGCTGGCTTCGTCACGGATCCCTCGTTCCGCATCGACGGGGAGATCGGCGATCGCGTGGTGATCCGCGTGCGCGCGATCGGCAATCCTTCGCCGAGCGACCCCCTGGTGGCGAGCGACTTCTCCCCCTCGTCACCGACCATCGTCTTCAGCAACGCACCGGAGATCCCCGCCGACGAGCTGCTTTTCCTGCACTGTTCGCCTTGTTCCCGGACCCAGTTCCGGCCCCTGTCGAACGCCTGGCCGGCGGCCGAAGTGCCCGCGCTGCCCGAACCCTGGCACCTGGTCGAGATCGCTTCGTTCGCGGGTCCCCTCGACGAGATCTGGCAGCACGAGGACACGGGCGCGATCGTCGTGCTCTCCTTCGGCCAGGGCTCCGAGGGGATCGTCGCCGCATCGAACAGCCCGAGCCTGGCCGGCTCGCGGGCTCTCGCGGTCGCGGAGATCGACGGCGTGGCGCCGCCCGAGCTGCTCGTGCGCGACGCGAGCGGCAGCAGGCTCGAGACCTGGGGCCTCGACGGTGGCGCTCTCGTGCACCGCGGCGGCATCGAGGTGGATCCCGACTGGTCGTTCGCGGGTCTGGCGGACGTGGACGCCGACGGCGGGCCGGACATCTGGTGGCAGACCGATGAGCCCGGCCACATCGAGGCCTGGAAGCCGGCCTTCGGGGGCGTGCCCACGGTGCTGCTCAGCATCGCGACGGGGGCCGACGGCGACGTCGTGGCGCTCTCCGACTTCAACGACGACGGTCACGCCGATCCGGTCTGGCAGAACGCCGGTGGCGATCTCACGATCACCTATCTCCGCGCGGGCCGCCGCCAGAACCTGGGCGAGCTGCGACGCTCGGTGACCCTGCCGGGACTTCCCGGCGACGATCGCCTGGCGGTGCGCGGCGTCGGCGATCCGCTCGACATGGTGGGCCGCGCGATCCTGGTCCAGGATCTCGAAACCCGCTCCGTCAGCGCGATCTTCCCGAGCTACGAGGAGTTCGCCGCCCGCATCCCGCTGTTCGACCTGAGCGAGCGCTTCGACCTGGTCCAGGTCCGCTAGCTCCCGTCCTCAGACGGGCAGACCCACCGCCCGCATCAGGGCCAGGGCATTGCCCTGGCCCGCCACGCCTTCGCGCAGCTTGTAGTCGAAGTGCAGGGCGTCGCCATCCACCTGATCGGCGAAGTGGCGGTTCACCGCGCGGGGCGCGTGCTCCTCGACCATCGATGCCAGAGCCAGGTCGTGGGTCGTGACCAGGCCGGCCCCGCCCCGCTCGAGCAGCCCCCGGACCACCGCCTCGGCGCCAGCGCGACGCTCCTGGGCGTTGGTGCCGTGCAGGATCTCGTCGAGCAGGAAGAGCACCGGCGGGCTCTCGCGCTGCGACAGCTCGAAGACCCGCTCCAGGCGCTGGATCTCGGCGTAGAAGCGCGACTGGCCGCCCAGCAGCGAGTCGCGCAGCTGCACGGACGCTCCGATCTGGAGTGGCGAGATCTCCAGGCGCCGCGCGCACACCGGGCCGCCCGCCAGCGCGAGCACCGCGTTCACGCCCACCGCCCGCAGCAACGTGCTCTTGCCCGACATGTTCGAGCCGCTGATCAGCACCAGCCGGCAGGCGTCGTCCAGGCGCAGGTCGTTGCGCACACAGCTGGCCGCCGGCAGCAGCGGGTGCCCCAGCCCCTCCGCCGCGAAGTACGCCGGACCGCCGTCGCGCAGCTCCGGGAACGGATCGCCGGGACGCTCGTAGGCATAGGAGGCCAGCGAGACCAGCGCCTCCACCTCGCCGAAGGCGTGGATCCAGTCGTGCAGCTGCGGACCGCTGCGGGCGCGCCAGGCCTCGATCGCGAAGGCGCGATGGGTGGCCCACAGCAGCAGCCCGGCGAACGGGGCGAACAGCTGGTTGCGCCGGGCGTCGAGCAGGTCGACCTGGCGGCGCAGCGCCGCGATGCGTCGCGACGCCCCGGTCTCCGCCCCGACCAGCTCCTGCTGGAGCGCGCTCAGCCGCTCGGCCTGGAAGTCCTCGGACTCGACCGTCGACAGCAGGTCGGCCAGCAGCGAGAGGTCGCGGGCCGGCGCCTCGACGCCCTGGATCACCGCCCGCACGCGGGGGCGCAGGCGCGCCGCGAAGCCGATCTGCACGCCGAACGCGACGGCCAGCAGCAGCAGCGGCAACCCGCCGAACCACCAGCCCGCGATCGTCCCCAGGCTGAGCAGCGGCAGCAGCTGCGCCATCCAGCGCTCGGCGGGAGCGAAGCGGGTGGCCCGCGTCTGCCCCCAGTGCACCAGTGCCTCGGACTCCACGGCCTCGCGCTCGTCCTCGCCGAGCGTGCCGAGCCCTTCGCGCAGCACCAGGCGCGGACGCAGGTCGGCCACTGCCGATTGCCGTGCGCGCACGGTCGCCGGGTCGGCGCCGGCGAGCAGCCAGTCGGCCAGCACCTCCTGACCCACCCGGGTGCGCGCGGTGTCGATGCGGTGGAACAGCGAGCCCGGGCCCAGGCAGTCGAGGTCGTCGGCGGAGGGGTGATCGCGCGTGTCGCGTCCGGGATCGCCGCAGGGCAGGTCGACGAAGCGGTCCTCGAGGCGCGCGAGGCCGGCCTCGTAGAAGGCCTGCGCGCGGCGCGCCGCCCCCGCTTCGCGCAGGATGCGGTCGTGCCAGACGACGAGCACCATGAAGGCCAGCGCGATCGGGGCGAGCCAGGCCCCCGACAGCGTTTCGGTCGCGAACACCGCGAAGCTGGCGGCGATGCCGGCCAGGAACACGAGCAGACGCGCGTGGGACACGAGGGACCCACGGCGCTCGGCGGCCTCGGCGGTGGCCTCGCGCGCCGCGCGCTCGCTGCGGTAGGCGGCCTCCGGATCCCAGCTCCGGGCCGGCTCGTTCGCGTCCGCGGTCATTCGGCGGGCGTGGCCTCCCCGGCCTCGGCCCACTGGCCGGCGAGTGCCGCCGAACGGGATCGCTGCGCCGCGGACAGCCGCCGCGCCAGCCGGTCGCGATCGCCGCGGGCGTCGTCCAGGCCCGCGTCCACGGCCAGCGCGTAGGCCATGTGGGCGCGTACCGGGTCGGCCTCGACGCCGACCCCCTTCTCGAAGCTGGCGCCCAGCTGGGTCAGCGCGACCGGGTGGTTCTGGCGCGCCGCGCGTTCGATCCAGACGAAGGCCTCGTCCGGATCCGCTTCGGTTCCGCGGCCGGCGCGCAGCCAGAGTCCCAGCACCAGCTGCGCGTCCGCCAGGCCGGCCTCCGCGGCGCGTCGGATCCACGGATACGCCCCCGCGAAGTCGTCTTGCCTGCCGGCGTCGCCCCGCGCCATGGCGAGTGCGAGGTTCAGCATGCCTTCGCTGCTCCCCCGCTGCGCAGCACGCTCGTACCAGACGACGGCTTCCGACGGACTGGCCTCCGTACCGATGCCGTACTGGTAGAGGATGCCCATCTTGTTCATCGCTGGGACGTGCCCCTGGCCCGCCGCCTTGCGCATCCAGGCGAAGGCCTCCTCGGGGTCCGCGTCCGCGCCGATGCCGTCGGCGAGACGATCCGCGAGCTCGTACTGCGACCGGGGATCGCCCGCCTCCGCGCCGACGCGGTACCACCGCAGCGCCTCGGCGGCGTCCGGCTGGCCGCCCTCGCCGTCGGCGTGCCAGGCGGCCAGACGCAGCGCGGCCCCGCTGTGCCCCTGGGCTGCGGCCCGGCCCGCCCACTCCAGCAGGTGGGCGTCGGCGTCCGCGCCCTCCGGCGGCCGCAGCGCCCACTGGTACTCGGCCTCGGCCACGCCACCCTCGGCCGCCCGCTGGATCAGCGCGTCGGCCTTCGCCGCATCGGCCTCGACGCCCAGGCCCTTCTCGTACATGCGGCCCAGGTTGAGCATCGCCTCGAGCTGCCCCTGCTCCGCCGCCTTCTCGAACCAGCCGGACGCCTTCGGGTAGTCGCGCGGCGGCCCGGCGTCGATCACGTAGAGGAAGCCCAGGAAATTCTGCGCCTCGGCGTGGCCCTGGAGCGCGGCCTTCTCGTACCAG
Organism: Myxococcota bacterium; assembly: GCA_050618055.1. Classification (GTDB taxonomy): domain Bacteria; phylum Myxococcota_A; class UBA9160; order UBA9160; family SMWR01; genus CALDCK01. The sequence goes on along the minus strand of JBNLVK010000248.1, from coordinate 71,161 downwards.
TTGGCGGCGGCGCCCAGGTCGAGCAGCATTCCCTCTCCCATGGCGTACTGGCGTCCCAGGCGGAACTGGGCCTCGGCGTCGCCGGCGTCGGCCAGCGCCCGCAGGATCGCCGCCGAGGTGCGCGGATCGGCGCGCATGCCGTCGCCCTCCCGGTGGCGCGCGGCCAGCGCGAGCAGCTCCTGCGTGCGGCCCTCGCGCGCGGCGCGCTCGGCCCAGGCCTTCGCCTGCTCCGGGTCCGCGTCGCCCGCCGCGCCGCCGGTCGCGTACAGCACCACCAGCGCGATCAGCGCCTCGGGTCGGCCCTGGTCGGCGGCCTCGCCGTACCAGCGGGCGGCCTCCTGCACGTCGGCCTCGACGCCCTCGCCTTCGGCGTAGGCGCGGCCCAGCGCCAGCTGCGCCGCGACGTTCCCGAAGCGGGCGCGCAGCCGGGTGCGATCCAGGTCGCCGCAGGCGGCGAGCAGCGCACACAGCACCACCCCGCACACAGCTCGCCGGGACGCCGGACCCCTCACCCGGCCAAGGGTGGACGCATGGCCACCCGAGCGCCACCCGAAAGCGCCCGGGGGTCGGTCAGGAGCCGGTGCCCCTCACGATGGCCGGGACCGTCTTGGCCAGGATCTTCACGTCCTGGGACAGCGACCAGGTGTCGATGTACTCGAGGTCGAGCTTCACCCAGTCGGCGAACCCGATGCTGTTGCGGCCGTTCACCTGCCACAGGCAGGTGATGCCGGGTCGCATGGACAGGCGGCGCCGGTCGAAGGTCGCGTACTCGGCCACCTCGATCGGCACCGGCGGACGCGGTCCGACCAGGCTCATGTCGCCCACCAGCACGTTCCAGAACTGGGGCAGCTCGTCCAGCGACAGGCGGCGCAGGACGCGGCCCACGCGGGTCACGCGCGGGTCGTCGCGGATCTTGAACACCGGGCCGTCCATCTCGTTCAGGCCCATCAGCTCCGCCTTCTGCTCCTCGGCGTCCACGAACATCGTGCGCAGCTTGCAGATCTTGAAGTGGCGCCCGTTCATGCCGCAGCGGATCTGGCGGAACAGCACCGGGCCCGGCGAGTCGAGCTTGATGGCGATGGCGGCCAGCCCGATGATCGGCGCCGACACGACCAGCGCGACGGAGGCGCCCACCACGTCGATCACCCGCTTCACCACCAGCTTGGTGCGGCTGTGGTGGACCGGCGCGAAGGAGAGCGCGGCCAGCGAGCCGAAGTGGGTGACGCGCGGCGGCGGCAGGTAGTCGCCGTAGAGGTCGGAGAGCAGCGTCATCGGAATGCCGGCGGTCGCGCAGACGGCCACCACCGGGCCGATCGACGCCAGCATCGAGCGCGGGCAGGCGACGATCACCTCGTCGACGACCTTCTCGCGGATGATGTCCTGGAGGTCGACGAACTTGAACACGCGCGTGGCGGGGATGCGCGCGTCGTGGGGCGTGTCGTGCTCGTCCATGAAGCCGATCACGCGCAGGCCCCACTCCGGGTGGCGCTGGAGCTGGTAGAGCACGTGACGCGCCCGCGTGCCCGTGCCGACGATCAGCACGTTGCGGTAGTTGTGTCCGCGGCGGCGCATCAGGCGAATGCCGGAGAGCGCGGTGACGCGAAGCGTCGAGAGCAGCACGAACTGGCCGGCGCCCACCACCAGCGCGAACAGCGGCCGCACCGGCGCGCCGGAGATGCCGGCCGCGGCGGCCACCAGCGCCGTCGAGATGCTTCCCGCCAGTGCGAGCCTTCCCAGCACGTGGGCCGTGTCGCGGCGGCGCTGCGACTCGTAGAGGTCGAGCTGCTCGAGGATCAGCGGCCAGGCCAGGCACGCCACCAGCGCCGGCACCAGCAGGCTCGCTGCGTCGGCGCTGCCGGTCGTGGTGGTGAGCAGTTGCGGCGTGGAGGCGGCGGCCACGAACACGAGAGCCGAAACCAACACGTCGAGGGTCAGCAGCAGGGAGCGAATCAGCTTCGCGTGGGATCTCAGCACAGCAGCTTTTTCCGGAGCCGGCGAGGGGCACCAGGCTCGTCTACGACAGCGCCAGGAAGTTGGCCTGCCCGGGTGAGTAACCGCCTGCGGGGCATTGGTAACACGCCCCCATCGCGGGGCGGCGACTCCTGGGGCAAGGCAGCGAACCTCTTGCGTTTCGGGCTTTTACAACCTCATTGTCAGTTTGTATCCCGACCTAAGCAACTGAAAAACGCCGTTTTGTCGCCTTCCGGACGCCGAAATCCCCGGATCTTGGGAGGCCCGGTGTGCCGATCTGGCCGATTCGAGCCGATCCGGGGGCGCGGCGCGGGGGCAAGGCCTCTTGTCGGTGTCACCTGAGCGGCCCCGCGGTGCACTCGTGGGTTGTGGACCCCGGCCCGCTACCCTCGCCGGGGACCCCTGGCGGTAATCCGTCCGGATCGCCCCCGCAGCCCCCAAGATCGCGCATGTACGAGTCTTTCTTCGATCTTCGCGAGCCCGCCTTCGATCTGTCGCCGGATCCCCGGTTCCTGTGGCCGTCGGAGACCCACCAGGAGGGCTTCGCGACGCTCTACTACGGCATCACGCGCCGGAAGGGCTTCCTGCTGCTGACCGGCGAGGTGGGGGCCGGCAAGACCACGCTGCTGCGCGCGGTCCTCGACCAGATCCCGTCGGACGTCGACACGGCGCTGCTGATGAACACGGCCGACCTCTCGGGGGTCGACCTGTTCAAGCTGATCGCCGCCGACTTCCAGCTCGAGGGGCCGTTCGAGTCGAAGGCCGACTACCTGATCGCGCTGAACCGCTTCCTGCTGGCGCGCCTGGAGCGGGGACTCAACACGGTGCTGATCATCGACGAGGCCCAGAACCTCGAGCCGCCCATGCTCGAGCAGATCCGCCTGCTCTCGAACCTGGAGACCAACACCGAGAAGCTGCTCCAGATCGTGCTGACCGGGCAGCCGGAGCTGCGCCAGATGCTGTCGCGTCCCGAGCTGGCGCCGCTGCGCCAGCGCATCGCGCTGGAGCACCACGTCGAGCCGCTGCGCGAGGACGAGATCGGCGACTACCTGCACCACCGCATCGAGGTCGCGGGGGGGACCTACGCCGACGTGTTCGCACCGGGCTGCGACGTGATCTTCCACGCCTTCTCCGGCGGCTGTCCGCGCATGATCAACCTGCTGGCCGACCGCGCGCTGCTCGCCGCCTTCGCCCGCCAGGAGCGCCCCGTGCTGCCCTCGACGCTCGAGCAGAAGGCCAAGGAGATCGCGGACCAGCAGGCGCGTCCGCTGAGCGCCTGAGCGCTCACACCGAGAGCAGGATCACCAGGCCCATCAGCGCGCCGGAGATCCAGCTCACCCGGTCGCGCACCGCGAATGCCACCGGATCGCCGGGAAGCTCGCCGCGCTTGGCCAGGAACCAGATGCGGCTGATCCAGTAGAGCAGGATCGGCACCAGGAACCACAGGCCCCAGACGCTCTGGTAGAGGCCGCGCACCAGGTCGCTGTTGATGTAGAGGCAGAGCACCAGCACCGACAGGTAGCCGCTGGTCGAGCCGAGCACGGCCACCAGCTCGAGATCGACCACCTGGTAGGCGCGCCCCCGCACCTGGCTCTCGTTGCGCGACGCCATGAGCTGGAGCTCCGAGTAGCGCTTCGCGAACGCCAGGCTCAGGAAGATGAACAGCGAGAAGGCCAGCAGCCAGGGCGTGAGGCCGATCTGCACGGCCTGGGCGCCGCCGATCACCCGCAGCGTGTACAGGCCGGCCAGCACGATCACGTCGAGCATCAGCTGGCGCTTGAAGAAGAACGAGTAGGCGAACGTGAGCGCGAGGTACAGGCCGATCACGGCCCAGTAGCCGGGGGGCGTGAAGCGCCAGGCCAGCGCCGCGCCGACCGCGGCCAGCAGCGCCGCCAGGCCGATGCCCCAGCCCGGCGACAGCGCGCCGCTGGCGAACGGCCGCCTGCGCTTCACCGGGTGCGCCCGGTCCGCCTCCAGGTCGAGCAGGTCGTTCACCACGTAGCCGGCCGAGGCCACCAGGCTGAGCGCCACGAACGCCAGCAGGGCCGTCGCCTGCTTGGCGACGTCGCCCACCTCGCCCGGCGTCAGGGCCAGCGGCACGAAGACGAGCAGGTTCTTCGTCCACTGGTGGGGCCGCATGGCGCGAATCGAGTCGAGGACCGGGCGGCTCGTCACGGGGACCGGAGTCTCCCACAGGGCCCGGCACCGGAACAAGGCGCCGTGGCATCATGTCCGAAAACGGCCAGTCCCCGGGCCGGACGCGGGCTATCCACGAGGGCACCATGCAGCTCGACGACGACGTCTGCTACCGCGCGCTGGCGTCGCGGGACGCCCGCTTCGACGGGCGCTTCTTCACCGCCGTGCGCTCCACCGGCGTCTACTGCCGGCCCGTCTGCCCGGCGCGCACGCCGCGCCGCGAGAACTGCCTGGTCCTGCCCTGTGCCGCCGCCGCCCAGGAGGCCGGCTACCGGCCCTGCCTGCGCTGCCGGCCCGAAGCCTCGCCGGGCACGCCCGCCTGGCAGGGCACCTCGGCAACCGTCTCCCGGGCGCTGCGCCTGATCGGCGACGGCGCGCTCGACGGCGCCGGCGTCGACGACCTGGCCGACCGCCTCGGCATCGGATCGCGCCACCTGCGGCGCCTGTTCCTCGAACACCTGGGCGCGTCGCCGGTGGCCGTCGCCCAGACGCGGCGACTGCTGTTCGCCAAGAAGCTGATCGACGAGACTCGGCTGCCGATGGCCGAGATCGCCCTGGCGTCGGGCTTCTCCAGCGTCCGCCGCTTCAACGACGCCTTCCGCGAGAGCTACGGCCGCGCACCGCGCGAGCTGCGTCGCGACGGCCGCCACCGGTCGGTGACGGGTGGCAAAGCCGGGAGCTGCGAACGCGGACTGGTGCTGCATCTGGCCTATCGACCGCCCTACCCCTGGCAGGCGGTGCTCGGGTTCCTGGGCGCCCGGGCGACGCGGGGCGTCGAACGGGTCACCTCCGAGTCCTATCGGCGAACCTTCCGCCTGGGAGAAGCGGCGGGGCGCATCGACGTGCGCTGGGTCCCGGAGCGCAACGCCCTGCGGGCGACGGTCCGCTACGCCGGTCCGCTGCTGCTGATCCAGGTGGCGGAGCGGCTGCGCTCGCTGTTCGACCTGGAGGCGGACCCGGACGAGATCGGCCGCGTACTGGGCCGCGACCCGCGACTGCGGCGCTCGCTGCGGACGCTCCCCGGCGTACGGGTGCCGGGGGCCTGGGACGGCTTCGAGCTGGCGGTCCGCGCCATCCTGGGCCAGCAGGTCTCGGTGGCGGCGGCGACCACCCTGGCCGGCCGGCTGGCCGAGGCCTGCGGCGAGAAGCTCCCCGAGGACCCGACCGACGCCGAGGGCCCGGGCTGCCTGTTCCCGACCGCATCCGCGGTGGCCGCGCACGACCTGCGCGGGAGCGGGCTCCCCCGGGCCCGCGAGAAGGCGATCCGCACGCTGGCCGAGCAGGTGGCGTCCGGGCGCCTGTCGCTCGAGCCCTCGGCCGATCCGGACGGGCTGCGCGAGCGGCTGATGGCGCTGCCGGGCATCGGTCCCTGGACCGCGGAGTACGTCGCCATGCGCGCGCTGCGCGAGCCCGACGCGTTCCCCGCCAGCGACCTGGGCCTGCTGCGCGCCCTGGACACCACGCCCCGTCGGCTTCTCGAGGCCGCCGAGGCCTGGCGTCCCTGGCGCGCCTACGCGGCCCTGCTGCTCTGGCAGACCGCGGCCTGACGCCGGCTTCGGGTACCTTCGCCGGGCGCGCGCCGGGGGCCCCCATGCAAGCCGAACATCCGTACCTCGACGCGATCGGGGAGCTCGGCCCGGCGCTGCTGCACGGCCTGGACGCGCTGGAGAAGGCGCAGCGCCACCTGCACCCGCCCATGATCGGCGAGCTGCGGCGCGTGCTCGCGTCGGTGCTGGGTCCGCTCGAGCGCGCCGCCGACGCGCTGGCCGACGCGCCGCCGCCCGACGAGCTGCGCGCCTTCGCCGAGCAGCTCGACCGCGCCACGCAGCTGGCGCGCGAAGCGCTCGAGGGATTCGTCACCCCGGGCGGCGGCGACGCCACGGCGCGCATCCTGGGGTCCATGCGCAACGCGGCCCGCGCCCAGGCGGCGCTCTACCCGCTGCGCGGCGCCCTGCCCCCCTTCAACCGCTACTTCTTCGAGCGCGCCGTCTGGGAGCGCGTCGACGAGCTCGATCCGGCCGACACCGGCAGCCACCGGGTCGGCCTGCACGAGGCTCACAACGCGCCCTACCAGCGCGGGGGGTTCACCCTGTTCGTGCCCGAGTCGTACGTGGGCGAGCCCCTGCCGCTGGTGGTCGCGCTGCACGGCGGATCCGGCCACGGCGGCGACTTCCTGTGGACCTGGCTGCGCGAGGCCCGCAGCCGGCGCTTCCTCCTGCTGGCGCCCACGTCGCGCGGTCCCACCTGGTCGCTGATGGGGCCCGACCTCGACGCCGCCCCACTCGATTCGATGATCGAGTTCGTGGGCGAGCGGTGGGCGGTCGACCGGCGACACGTGCTGGTGACGGGTCTGTCGGACGGCGCGACCTACGCGCTGCTCTACGGCCTGCGCGCGAACGCCCCGGTCACGGCGCTGGCGCCGGTCTCGGGCGTGCTCCACCCGGACAACTTCGGCAACGGCAACATGGAGCGGGCGCGCGGCGTGCCAATCTACTGGGTCCACGGCGCGCTCGACTGGATGTTCCCCATCGACCTGGCGCGGGCCGCCGCCGACGAGCTGAGGCGCGCCGGGGCCGAGCTGGTGTTCCGCGAGATCGAGGACCTGTCGCACACCTATCCACGAGACGAGAACCCGCGCATCCTCCAGTGGTTCCATCCGCCCCTCGGCCTGCCGGGCGCGGCCGCCGATTGAGATCAGGGCGGGCGCACAGCGCCGCTGGACGGTAGGATGCGGGCCCTACGCATTGGAGGTCTCTCCCACATGGGTTTCCATCCCGGACTCCTGACTCGTTCTGCGCTGGCCGGCGTCTGCTCCCTCTTCCTGCTGGCCCTGGTCGCCTGCGGTGGCGGAGACGACTCGACCGGCACGGAGGCGTCCACACCCACCGAAGCGCGGGGCACCCGCGTGGTGACGCTGCCCGGCACCGAGGCCGATCCGCAGAAGGCGCTGCTCGGCACGGGCGAGATCCCGGAGGGCTTCCCCGACGACATCCCCTCGCCGCCCGAGTCCGAGCCGCGCAACGCGATGATCATCCCGAACCAGGGTGGCCTGGTGACGTTCGTCTCCCAGTCGTCGCGCGCCGACGTGTTCGCCCACTACAAGAGCGAGATGTCCGGCCAGGGCTGGACCGTCGAGACCGAGGAGGACGACCTCCGCTCGATGCTGAAGGCGAAGAAGGGCAAGCGGACCGCGAACGTGACGGTGGCGACCGGCCCCGACGGCACCGAGGTCGCAGTCACCTTCGAGGGCGTCTAGCCCCCAGCCCTAGATGTGGAGCGCGCGGTCGTAGGCCGCGAGCACCGCTTCGTGCATCGACTCGGACAGGGTCGGGTGCGGGAAGATGGTGCGCATGAGCTCCGCCTCGGTGGTCTCGAGCGTGCGGGCGATGGCGAAGCCCTGGATCATCTCGGTGACCTCGGGGCCCACCATGTGGGCGCCCAGCAGCTCGCCGCTGTGGGCGTCGAAGACCGTCTTCACCAGTCCCTGGGTGTCGCCGTAGGCCAGCGCCTTGCCGTTGCCCTGGAACGGGAAGCGGCCCACGCGGATCTCGCGTCCGGCCTCGCGCGCTGCCCGCTCGGTGAGCCCCACGCTGGCGATCTGCGGGCGGCAGTAGGTGCAGCCGGGCACCGCGTCGCGGTCGAGGGGGTGCACGCCGTCGACCCCCGCGATGCGCTCGATGCAGGCCACGCCCTCGTGGTTCGCCTTGTGGGCCAGGTGCGGCGGACCGGCCACGTCGCCGATGGCGTACACGCCCGGCTCGCCGGTGGCGCCCCAGGCGTCCACCTGGATCTCCCCGCGCTCGACGCGCACGCCCGTCCCCTCGAGACCCAGGTCCTCGACGTTGCCGGTGATGCCGACGGCGACGATCAGGCGCTCCACCTCGAGGCGGCTCAGCTGGCCGTCGGACGTGGCGATCTCGGCCTCGATGCCCGACGCCGTGGGCCTCGCGCCCTTCACCTGGGCCCCGGTGTGGATGGCGATGCCCTGCTTCTCGAACGCGCGGCGCGCGAACTTCGCGATCTCCTCGTCCTCGGCGGGCAGGATCTGGGGCAGCAGCTCGACGATCGTCACCTCGGCGCCCAGGTCGCGGTAGAAGCTCGCGAACTCCACGCCGATCGCGCCGGAGCCCACCACCAGCACGCTGGCGGGCATGGACTCGGGCACCATCGCCTCGCGGTAGCTCCAGATGCGCTCGCCGTCGGGCTCGAGGCCGGGCAGCGTGCGCGCGCGCGCACCGGTGGCCAGCACGACGTGGGGCGCCTCCAGCTCCTGCACGCCGCCGTTCGCGTCGGTCACCGCCACGCGCCCGGGTCCGGCCAGCCGCCCGTGTCCCTCGACGACCTGCACGCCGTTCTTCTTCATCAGCGAGCGCACGCCGCCCGAGAGCCTCTTCGCCACCTTGCGCGAGCGGTCCACCACCTTGGGCAGGTCGACGCGCACGTCGCCCACCTCGAAGCCGAACGTCTCGGCCTCGCGCATCAGGTGGCGGATCTCGGACGCGCGCAGCAGGGCCTTGGTCGGAATGCAGCCCCAGTTCAGGCAGATCCCGCCCAGGTGCTCGCGCTCGACGAGCGCGGTCTCCAGTCCGAGCTGGCGGGCGCGGATCGCCGCCACGTAGCCGCCCGGACCTCCCCCCACGATGATGCAGTCGAAACGCTGGCTCATGACCTACCTATAGCGTGGCGCAGAGGCGCGGTCCGACCACGGTCGCGCCCGAGCGCACGGCCGCTTCCGGCACGGCGACCCCGCGCACCTCGCCCGCGCAGGCCAGGCGGTAGAGCGGCGCCGCCTGGACGCCGCCCAGGGCGCCGCCGGCACCCGTGGGACCCGTGGGATGGGGAACGCGGAAGCGGTAGCGGCCCTCGGCGTCGGCGACCGTCGCGTCGCGGTGGAAGGAGCGTGTGCCGGGTCGTTCGCCCACGCCGATGCGCAGCTCCACGCGGGCCCCGGGAGCGGCCCGCCCCTCGACCAGGGCTCCCGGCACCAGTTCGTAGACCCGGTAGAGCGGCGGATCGTCGGGCCGTCCGCCGATACCGCCCGACGCGAAGACGAGCCGGTGGTGACGGACCAGCGGCGCGCCCTCGCCCGGGTCGCCCCAGTGCACGAGCGCGTGGGCCAGCGAGCCGGGCCGCGCCGGTGCGGTCAGGTGGGCGGCACCGGGCTGGGCCACCACGTAGCGGACCCCGCGCGCGCGCGGCCTCGACCCGCTCCGCCGACTCGGGTGCCCGGTAGTAGCCGTCCACGAAGGCGAAGCCGTCGCCGCCCAGGTCGTCGCCGAAGTTGTCGACCAGCGTCGGGCGCCGGGCCACGTACTGGAGCGCGTGTCCCAGCGGCCAGGGCGCCAGCACCGCGTACTCGGGTGCCTGGGCCGGGTCGAGCCAGCCGCTCGTCGCCGGCGTGTGGTCGCGCAGCCAGAGCGCCGTCTCCACCGCGCGACGCTGCTGCATGAAGCCACCCGTGACGGCGTGCTTCTCGCCGCGCAGCGCACGCGCCTCGTTGGCGAGGAAGCGCCCGTAGGGAGCCAACGCCGGCCATGTGCCGAGCAGCGCGACCCCGACGAGCGCCACCCGCTGCGGGCGGCGCGGGAGGGCCCGCCACAGCTCGACGATCGCCACGGCGCCCATCATCGCCACGCCGATCGACGCGCTGTTGAAGAAGCGCTTCTGGAGGAGCGTCACGCCGAGCAGGCCCAGCGCGAAGGCCGCCGCCACGGCGGTTCGCGCGAACGCGGGATCGCGACGCTTCCGCCACAGCACGAAGGCGGCCAGCAGCGGGAGCGCCAGGCCCAGCCACGAGAGCCTGGCCGTCGCGATGGCCAGCGTGAAGACGCCGCCGTCGGAGAGCAGCGGCTGCGACTCGGCCACCCCGGACTGGAACGACTCGGCCTTGGCGAGCCAGCGCCAGGCGTCGTCCAGGCCTTCGCGCAGGCCGGGAACCGCGAGCAGCAGGCCCGCGCCCACCACCGCCGACCCCGCGACCAGCACCGCGGCGCGGCGCCCCCGATCCGACCCCAGCACGCCGCAGCCCGCCAGCACCAGCGCCGCCGCTGCGAACAGCAGCGGCTGGAAGCGCGACAGCACGACCGGCGACCAGGCGCCCCACTGGGGCCAGGAGGCGTTCCAGCCGGCGGGTGCCAGCAGGAGCGCGGCCACGCCACACGCGCAGGCCAGCGCGAAGGCGAGGCGCCGGGCCGCCTCTGCCACGGGGCACGCGAGCAGCACGCCGAGCAGACCCGCGAAGACCAGACCCACGTGCAGCAGGCTGCCGGGCCAGAGGGCCAGGGCCAGGGCCGCGAGGGCGCCCAGCCAGACCGCCCGCGCCCAGGACGCGGCGCCGCCCTCGTGGGCCGCGACCAGCGAGAGCCCCGCCCCCAGCACGCCGACCGCCGCCAGCGCCACCGCCGCGTGGTGGTCGAGGAAGCCGACCTGGCTGTACCAGAAGTGTCCCGACAGCAGCGCGAGCAGCCCGCCCGCCAGCAGGCCGGCGGCGTCGCCCCAGTGGCGCCGGGTCGTCGCCCAGGTGGCGACCACCGCCAGCCCGCCCAGCAGCGGCGGGATCCACATGGCGAGCGCCTCGATCCGCGGCTGGCCGGCGCCCGCCGGGTCCGACGCGAACGGCGCGAGCACGGCGGCGCACAGCCGGTCGAACAGCGGCGGCCAGATGGGGCGCGCGCCGGTCGGGTGGTTCAGGTAGCGGTCGAACTCGAGGACGCCGCCGCCGGCCAGCGCGTGGACGATGCGGCGCAGGTGGTAGAAGGCGTCGTTGCCGGCCGGCACCGCCACGCCGCCCGCGAACACGTCGCGCCAAGGTCCGGCGCGGACGATCCACGCCAGGGCGAACAGACCGACCGGCGTCGCGAACCGGATCCAGCGGGCGGCGGCACGGTTCGGTGTCATGGCGATCGCGCCACCGCGCTGCGGCGGCGCCAGGGACCTTAGCATCGGCGCGCTGCTATGCTGCGCGGCGCCGTGGCCTCCGAAGCGAGCGATGCGCGGGATCGCGCGATCTGCCTGGCACTGTGCGCGCTGGCCGCGGCGCTCACGCTGCCGGCACTGGGGGCACAGCCGCTCTGGCAGGACGAGGCGCAGACCGCGCTGGTGTCGCGCACGATCCTGGACGGCGGGCTCCCGCGCGGAACCGACGGCACGAACTTCTTCTCCCAGGAGCTCGGCAAGGAGTACGCCGCCGACCACCTGTGGCGCTGGCACACCTGGCTCTCGTTCTACGTGACGGCCGCCTCCCTCGCGCTGCTGGGCGAGACGGCGCTCGCGGCCCGCCTCCCCTTCGCGCTGGCCGGCATCCTGTGCACCGCCCTCTGCTACCTCACGGGCCGCGCCTGGTGGCGGGACCGGCTGGCCGCCGGCGCGGGCGCCGCGCTGTGCGCCGTCTCGGTCCCGTTCCTGATCTTCAGCCGCCAGAGCCGCTACTACACGCTGGCGGCGGCGCTCTTCCTGGGCGGCGCCTGGGCCTACAGCGCCCTCGGGCCGGGCCGCACGCGGCGCGCGGGCCTGGCCCTGTTCGCCTGCGCGTTCCTGCTCTTCCACACCCACTACGTCTACTGCGCGACGCTGCTGGTCGGGCTGGCGGTGCACGCCGCCTGCTTCGAGAGGGGCCGCCTGCGGACGCTGGCCCGGGTGGGCGTCGCCGTCGCCGTGCTGAACCTGCCCTGGGTGGTCTGGTTCGCCGGCGTGCGACCGGGCGGCGACGGCTACCTGGCGAGCGTCCTCGACGCGGGCAAGTGGCTGCGCTTCAGCCTCGACTACGTGGGGCTGCTGGGCCGCTTCCTGTCGCCCGCGTGGCTGCTCGTGCCCGTCGTCGCCGTCGCGCTGCGCTGGCGCCGCGGCCAGGCGCTCTTCGCGCTCGACGCCCGGCTGCGCTCGAACGTCGCGCTGGTGCTCGTGCTGTGCGCGGCGAGCATCGCGCTGCTGGCGGCGCTCTCGCCGCTCCTGTTCTACCGCTACCTGGCGCCGCTGGCGCCGCCGCTGTTCGTGCTGGGCGGCCTGCTCTGGGCCACGCTGTTTCGCATGTCGCGCGTGCTGGCGGTCGGCGCGGCGCTGGCCCTGGTCGCGACGTCGGCCCTGCCCGACCACCTGCGCGCCCTCGCCGCCCGCGACGTGGACGGTCCGATCCAGGGCATCCTGGCCTTCCTGCGCGAGAACGCCGACGCGGAGGACGTCGTCGCCATCAGCTACGGCGACCTGCCGCTCAAGTTCCATACGCGCCACCGGGTGATCGGCGGGCTCACCGGCGAGGGCCGCGACGAGCTGGCGTCGGCCCGCTGGATCATTCCCCGGCACCACACCAACACCCGCGCCGATCGCGAGTGGAAGGAGGCCTTCGCGGCGGAGATCGGGCGCCGGCCCGACGCCTTCGTGCGCCACCGGCTGGACGCGCCCGACCTGCCCTTCGAGAACCGGGAGGACCCGGCGCTGCACCGCTTCCGTCCCGCGTCGCCGCGCGCGCCGCGGGTCGTCGTGTTCGAGCGGGTGCGATGACCTGGAACCGGGACGATCCGCGGCGCTCGGTCGCCGCCATCGCGCTGGCCACGCTGCTGGGCGCCGTCCTGCGCGCCCTGGTGCTGCCCGCCGACTTCTGGCTCGACGAGATCTGGAGCATCGACCTGGCGGCCGGGCTCGACGGCTGGGCCGGCGTCTTCACCGGCATCCACCACTCGAACAACCACCACCTGGTGACGCTCTGGATGGTGGCCCTCGGCCCCGAGGCGGATCCACTGCTCCACCGCCTGCCGTCGTTCCTGGCCGGCGTGGCGACGATCCCGCTGGCCGCGGCCCTGGCCTGGCCGACCAGCCGCCGTGCGGCACGGGCGGCCGCGGTCGCGACCCTGCTCTCGTTCCCGCTCGTCCACTTCGCGGTCGAGGCGCGCGGCTACGCCCTGGCCGTGGCCTTCGCCCTGGCGGCGCAGCTCTGCCTGCGCCGCGCGCTGGCCACCGGCAGCAGCGCGCCCGCGCTGGGCTTCGGAGCCTGCGTCGCCCTGGGCCTGCTCGCCCATCTGGGCTTCGCGTTCTACTGGGCGGGCGCGCTGGCCCAGTCGGTCTGGGAGGTGCGCCGCCTGGCCGCGGGCCGACCGCTGCGACGGCTCGTCGCCCTGCACGCCCTGCCCGCGGTCGTGCTCGCCGCGCTCGCCTGGGTGGACCTGCGCCACCTGTTCGTCGGGGCGGGAAACCCGACCGACGCGGTGGCCCTGGCGACGCGCACCTTCGGCTTCGCCTTCGGAGCTCCGCTCACGCCCTGGCTGGCGCTCCCGGTGGGCGCGCTCTTCGCGCTGGGCTTCGCCGTCGCGCTGCGCCGCCGCTTCCGCGCCGGCGACGGGCGCTGGCTCGGCGACGGGGTGACCGTGGTGCTGGCGCCCGCCCTGGTCTTCGCGGTCCTCCAGCCCGAGGTCGTGGCCGTCCGCTACTTCCTGATCGGTCTCACGCTGTGGATCGTGGCGCTCTGCGAGCTGCTGCCCGAAGCGGGGCTGCGCGGGCGCGGCGCACGCGTGGCGTTCGGTGCCGGCGCGCTGCTGTTCGTGGTGGGAAACACGGCGCACACGCTGGCCTTCCTCGAGCACGGCCGGGGCGGCTTCCGCGAGGCCACGCAGCTCATTGCGCGCGAGGCCGGACCCGACGCGCCGGCGCGCGTCTCGAGCGACCACGACTTCCGCACCGGATCGGTGCTGCGCTTCTACGCGGCGCGCCTGCCGGAGGCCCGCGGTCGCATCGCGTACGTGCCGCGGGCGCGCGCCCAGCGCGACGGGGTGGAGTGGTGGATCCTGCACGCGGCGCAGCGCCCCGAGCGGCCGCGGCCGGCGATCCGCGACAGCGAGGGTCGCCGCTTCCGCCTGGTCCGCGAGTACGACCACGCCGCGATCTCCGGCTTCTACTGGGCGCTCTACCGGTCGGAGCGCTCGAGCACGACCGTGCCGAAGCCGTCGGGGCCGAAGGGCTCGGCACCGAAGCCCGAGACGCGCCGGTAGTTCGCGTCGACCCAGGCGCGCAGGGCCTTCCCGTTGCGCGGATCCTGGCCGAACGGCCCGGTGCCGAACTCCTTCCACAGGCGGTGCACGAGCACCACGTAGTCGGGCGGGTGGGCCGCCAGGTCGGCCAGCATGGCGGGCTCGCCGAAGGCCGCGATCTCGGTCGGCAGGAAGAGATGGAACCGGGACGGATTCCGCATTCGCAGCCAGTAGTTGAGAGACACCCCCTCAGGCAGTACCAGAAGCGTCTCGCCCGGCCGGGCGCGTCTGGCCAGGTCGTCCAGGGTGCGGGCCCGCAGCGCGGGGCGCGGCGAGCGGTCCGGACCGCGCGCCAGCATCCGGTCGCCCCCGCTTCCCAGCACGAAGGTGCGCGCGGCGTAGTGGCGGCCCGACACGGTCACGAAGAACACGCCGGCCGCCGCCACGGTGGCCAGCGCCAGCGCCCGCGCCACCCGCCCGGCGCCGGCCCGCTCGCGCCGCCAGGCGGGCAGCCCGTGGACGCCGGCCGCCACCAGCAGCAGGGTCGCCGGCATGGCCAGCACGAAGCCGTACCAGTCGAAGCGCGACGCGAGCGCGATCTTGCCGAGCAGTCCGGTGGCGTAGACCGCGAACAGGAGCTGCGGAAGAAGATGCTGGCGGCGCTCCGAGTCGGCCGTGCGCAGGCACGCGAGAGCCAGCGCCGCGACGGCGACGGTCCCCACCACCGGCAGCGCCGGCGCCGCCTTCCACCACGGAACGGGTGCGGCCAGCAGCGCCGCGAAGAGTGCGAGACCGGCGGCCGCGGGCAGCCAGCGCCGGTCCCGCAGCGGCGCCGCCAGCCGGTCGAGCGCGTAGAGGAGGCCCCCGGTCACGACCAGCACGCCGGTCGCGGCCAGCACGCGCCGGGCGTTGCCCACCGGGTGGTCCAGGCCGGCGTTGTGCCGGTAGAAGGTGTCGCTGCCGACGCCCGCGAGGTGCACCCAGTTTCCCGCCAGGCCCCGCAGCGCCTGGGAGGGCGGCATCTGCGCGGCGAGCCAGAGCCCCAGGCCCACCACCGGCAGCAGCGCCGCGCCGGCGAAGACGGCGAGCTCGCAGCCCGCGCCCGCCCGGGTCCGCCAGACGCCCAGACCCCGCGCGGCGAAGGCCACCGCCGCCGCGCCCGCCAGCGGCACGAACAGCTCGGCCTTGGTCAGGAAGACGGCACCGGTGCAGAGTCCGGCGAGGGCCAGCCAGCGCAGCGACGCGCGGCGGGTGGCGGCGTCGAAGCACAGCAGCGTCGCCAGCCCCAGGGCCAGGCCGTGGGTCTGGTGGTGGTGGTAGGGCGTGACGTAGTTGTAGTTGCCGATCTGGCTGTACTGGCCGAAGGCGAAGACGCCCAGCATCACGGCCACGCAGGCCGTGGCGGTGGTGCGGTCGCAGGCGCGGGCGATGCCGCGCCAGAGCATGGCGGCAATGCCCGCCAGCACCGCCAGGTTCGCTACGACCAGCGTGGTGAGCGACACGCCGAAGGTGCGGAACAGCAGCCCGTTCCAGTAGTGGGACAGCGGACCGTTGCGATGGGCGAGGTCGCGGTAGAGGTGCTCGCCTTCGGCGATCCGCCAGGCGATGTACAGCTCGCTCCCGAAGTCGACGTGCACGTCCGTCCACTTGCGGAAGCTGGTCGCCAGCAGACCCAGGAAGAGCACGGCCAGCGCCACCGGACCGGCCGCGCGCTGAAGCATGGGCGGGCTCGCCGCTACTTCTGCCCCATCGTCGTGCGGAACAGCGGCATGTTCGCCTCGGTCGCCACGTAGATCACGTTGGGGTTCTCGTTCAGCGTCTTGATCCACAGGTACGAGAGGTACGAGTCCGACAGGGTCGAGCGCACGATCTCCTGGGCCTTGGCGGCACCCTCGGCCCGCGCGATCTCGATCTCGGCCTCCTTCTTCGCCTGCTCCAGCTCGAACTGCTTCTGGGCCACCTTCTGCTCGGCGGTGAGCTTGGCCTCGATGCTCTCGCGGAAGCGCTGGGGCAGCTTCACGTCGCGCAGCAGCACGTCGACCACGTCGATGCCATTGGGCTCCAGGTTGGTCTTCAGGAACTCGCTCAGCTTGGCGGCGATCTCGCGGCGGCCCTCTTCGGCGTAGATGTTCTTCACCTGGTAGCCGCTGACCACGTCGCGCAGGCCGTTGCGGAAGTAGGGCGTGATCACGCGATCGACGTAGTTCCAGCCGATCGTCTTGCGGATCAGCGGAGCGCTGTCTGCGCGCACCCGGAACAACAGCGAGGCGTCGAGGCCCACGATCAGGCCCTCGGACGACGGCACCTGGGCCGTCTCCTTGATCTCCTGGAGCTTCACGTTCCAGGTCTCGATCTGGCGGGCCACCGGGATCTGGAACGAGACCCCCTGCCCCACCGGCTCGTCCGAGATCGCGCCGAAGCTCTTCAGGACGCCCACCTCGCCGTCCTCGATGATCACGCAGGCCGTCGTCGACAAGGCGAAGGCCACCAGTGCAGCCAGGCGCACCCCACGCACGTAGTTCCGCTCCACGTCCCCCTCCTTCCGCGGTTCGAAGGGCCAAAGGCTATGGGGGCCCCGGCCCGCCGGCAACCGCGGCCCCCCGGGGCAGGGCTGCCCGGCCGAGCGGATTTTTCCGAAGAAGACCCAAAAGTTCGGGGCCCGGCCTGCCGATCGCTGAAGCAGCCATCGCATACAGAGGGGGTTCAGCGATGAAGGCAGGTGCGAACACGGGGAGCGGCCCGCGCCGATCGGGCCACAAACGCGGTTTCAATGACACTTCACAGCAGGATCGACGGGATCGAGGACCGACCGTGGCACTCCGCATGCTCTGCACCGACTGCCTCCACGTAGGCACGCCCGACACCCTGCTCGAGGGCTCGGACCGGGTGGAGCTGCTGGCGTGGGCCTGCCTGGCCGTGCCCGGTCTCGTCTACTGCTGGTGGCGTCACCTGCGCCGTCAGAAGATCTGCCCGCAGTGCGGCAGCGGCGCCCTGATGCGCGAGTCGCGGGCCTCGGCCGCGCGCAACGCGCCCCAGGCCGTGGCCTCCACCGGCGCACGCGTGCTGTCGCCGGCGGCGCCCTTCGCCTGGCCCACGTCCCTCGGATCGCCGCGCGGTCGCCTGCGCCAGGGCGCGCTAGCGGCGCTGGCGTCGGCCTTCGCCGGGGCGGCCTGGCTGCTGGGCCTGCTCGACGTCACTCCGGAGGCCCAGGCGCTCCAGGCCGCCAGCGGGGGCTTCCTGCTGTGTGCCGCGTGGGTGGGCTGGCAGCTCCAGCAGATCCTGCGCACGCGCGGGCGCTGGCTGGGCGTGGAGGCCTGGGACGAGAGCGGCCGCCGCCTGCACATCGAGCGGCTGTAGGTCCTTCAGCCGGACGCGCGCGGCGTCGATCCGGCTCGGGTGATCGAGACCCTGCTCGTCCTGGGCACCCTCGCGCTGCTGGGCGGCGCCACGCTGGCGGGCACCCTGGTGCCGCCCGACGTGCTGCTCCAGGCCGGCGGCATCGTCACCGCCGCGGGCCTGGCAGTCGGCGTCCCCACCGGCTTCTGGTACCACGTCGCGCTCTACCGGGCGCTGCGTCCGCACGGGCCGTTGCCCGGGCGCTGGTGGATCCACCCGGTGGCGCTCCACATCCAGCTCCTGGAAGGGGAGCGCCGCTCAGTCCTGCGCTGGTTCGTCGCGGGCGGGCTCGGCTTCTTCGTCGTGGTGCTCGGCTGCGCCATCGCCGTGCTCGGCCTGTCGCGCATCGTCCTGGCCGGCGGCTGAGGCGGCGCCGGGCAGGGTCCCGGTGGTCATGATCTCGCCCAGCACCACACCCTCGGGCTTCGCGTCGTCCTTCGACAGCGAGGACACCGGCGGCAACGACTCGACCATGGCGCGCAGCCGCTCGCGGATCGCGTCGGGCGGATCCAGGAACACCAGGCCGACACCGGAGCGACCGCCGTCGTGGGCCACCCGCGCCTCGACCACCAGCGGCTCGGCGCTGCCGGCGTCGTAGAGGGCGAGACGCAGCCGGTCGCCCAGGCGCAGCAGCGGGTTCGGCTCGACGCGCACGCCGCCCACCGACAGGTCCGAGCCGAGCAGCGTGTGGAGCACCCGGTCGGTCTCCCGATCCAGCGACACCAGCTCGTGCGGCCAGGCGCCCCGCGGCTGGCGGCGCCGCTCGAGATCCGGCGCCTGGGCCTGGGGCGGCTCCGCCGCCTCGGGCTCCTCGCTCTGGCCCAGGCTGAGGAAGCCGGAGCGCCGCCGACCGAGCTCGCGGCGCAGCCCGCCGGCCGCCGGGTCTCCGCCCATCACCGCCGGACCGCTGGCGCGCTCCGCGAGCAGCGCGTCCAGGTGGGCCACGTTGCGCGCCGAGAGTCGCTCGAACTGCACGGCCACCCGCGGCTCCGGACCGCCGTCGCTCGTCAGCCGATCGCGCCGCACGACGCGGCCCCGCAGGCGCAGGCTGCGCGATCCGGTGAGCGCGGCCGGCACGCGCAGGTGGATGCGATCGCCCAGCTTGAACGGCTGGCGGGTCATCAGTCGACAGCCGTGGGCCGAGATCTCGATCATCGTGCAGCGACCGGTGTGCAGGCCCTGGCGCCAGCGGATGTCGGCGCCGAACGGAAAGCGAGCCACGCCCCGGTGCTCGCGACCCCGCCACAGTACCTGCATGACCAGCAGGCGCAGCGCCTCGGGGTGTACCGGCCGGCGCACCACGTAGTCGAAGCCGCGGCGCAGCATGGCCGTGCACTGGGACTGGGCGTCGCTGTCGGCGACCGCGATCGACACGCTGGCGTCCGGGCCGTTGGACAGCGGCAGGTTCTCGGAGAGCGCGACCCGCACCGGTGTCACCAGCAGGCGGCTGGGGCGCTCCCAGTCGCGCAGCTCGGACAGGTCGGCGGGACGCAGGCGCAGCGGCGTCTCGCCCAGTCGGCCGAGCAGCTGGCAGACGTCGTCGAGCTCGCCCTCGTCGCAGACCACCACCCGCGGTCCGACGGCGGCCCGCCTGCGCTGGGGAGGCCGTCGGGGGCGCGGCTTCCGCTCGCTGCCCAGCAGGTCGTGGACCTCGTGGAGCCACTCCGACTCGACCCGCCGCTCGCGTTCACGCGGTGTGGCCGGGGACTCGGCCGGGGGCGCGTCGCTGTCGCGATCGGGATCGTGCTGGGGCGGTCTGGACATCGTCTTCCCACGGACCGGCAGCGGTCCGTCCTCGGAGCTACGGCCGACCTCCGGCGCTTCTTTAGGTCAAGCCCGCTCCCCGGACCTTCGATAAGACCTCGATGCACACCGGTTTCCGCCTGCTCGCCGCCGGGCTGCTCGCGCTCGTCGGACTCCTGCCGCTCTCGGGCGGCGCCCGCGCCGAGGGACGCCTCTCGGTCGAGATCCACGAGCCGACCGCCGGCCGGGTGGTCGGCCCCGACCAGGCCCGGCTGGAGGTCGTCGGCGGCGCCTCGATCTACGGGGGCGTGTCGGCCCTCGACCTGTTCCTGGTGCTCGACAGCTCCGAGAGCCTGCGCCGCACCGATCGCGACGACCACCGCACCCGCGGCGTCGTGAACCTGGTGCGCAGCCTCCACCCCAAGGCCAACATCCACGTGGGCGTGGTCGACTTCGACCGCAAGGCGACGCTCCTCCAGCCGCTCACGCCGGACCGCTCGGCGGTGGTCGCCGCGCTCGAGACCCTGGACCAGAAGGGCGAGACCGACCTGGCCGCCGGCATCCGCGCCGCCCTGTCCGGCTTCGCCGAGCGCGGGCGCCCCGGCGCGTCCAAGGTGGCGCTGCTCTTCACCGACGGGAAGTCGGACGAGAAGAAGGCCCTCGAGGCCGCGCGCGAGGCCCGCGCGGCCGGCGTCGCCGTCCACACCCTGCTGCTGGGCGACGTCGACGAGGGCGAGGCCCTGCTGCGCCAGATCGCAGACGGCACCGACGCCAGCTTCGCGGCCGTGACCGACCCGACCCGCCTGGCCGACGCCTTCCTGACCCTGCGCACCACCGGCGTCGACCGGGTGAGCGTGCGCGTGGGCGACCAGCCGCCGGTGACGGCG
Organism: Myxococcota bacterium; assembly: GCA_050618055.1. Lineage (GTDB taxonomy): Bacteria > Myxococcota_A > UBA9160 > UBA9160 > SMWR01 > CALDCK01. The sequence continues at coordinate 51,012 of JBNLVK010000248.1, read as the reverse complement.
CACCTGGTGGGGGGATCGTTCACCGCGCCGGTGACGCTGCGGCCCGGACGAAACCGCATCGAGGCCACCGCCACGAGCCTGGACGGGGAGATCGCCCGCACCCACGTGGACGTGGTGCTGTCCGGTCCGCTGCGCGTCTCGATCGCGACGCCGGCCGACGGCAGCGAGCATCCGGCCGACGAGGCTCCGCTGCTCGTGCAGGGCAGCGCCAGCACCTGGGACGTGGCGCTCGAGGAGATCGGTGCCGAGCCGGCGGACGCCGGCGTCCGCGAGGTCTGGCTCCAGGTGGACGACGGCGAGCTGCTGCCGACGGTCCTTTCGGGGGGCCGCTTCGAGGGCCACGTGCCGCTCGGCGACGGCGAGCACCGGCTGACCGCGATCGCCACCAGCGTCGACGGCCGCACGGCCCGCGACCAGGTGGTGGTGGCAGCGCGCGCGCCCGGCTGCGCCGAGCTCCAGATCGAGGCCATGCGCGGCGAGGAGCCCGCCATCTCGCTGTCGGACCGCGCCATCGAGATCGTGTTCGACGCCTCGAACAGCATGTGGGGACGCATGCAGGGCGAGCCCAAGATCACGGTCGCCCAGCGCACCCTGTCCGAGGCGCTGGTCGCCCTGCCCGACGACGTGTCGCTGGCCCTGCGCGCCTACGGCCACCAGCGGCCCCACGCCAGGCGCGACTGCCACGACTCGCAGCTGCTGGTCCCGCCGACCCGCGCCGGCGGCGACGCGGTCCGCCAGGCCATGGCCGGGCTCAAGCCCCGCGGCCAGACGCCCATCGCCTACGCCCTGCGCCAGATCCAGGCCGACCTGGGCAGCTTCCGCGGCGAGCGCGCCGTGGTGCTGGTGACCGACGGCATCGAGAGCTGCGACGGCGACCCGATCGCCGCCGCCCGCGAGCTCCAGCGCACGGGCACGATCCCGGTGCACGTGATCGGCTTCGGGCTCGACGGCGAGGGCGACGTGGATCTCGCCAGCCTGCGGGCCATCGCCGCCGCCACGGGCGGACGCTTCGTCACCGCCGGCAGCGCCGAGGAGCTGCGCGACGCGCTGGCCACCACGGTGGGCACGCCCTTCGCCGTGCTCCAGGAAGGTCGCACCCTGGCCACCGGCACCCTGGGCAGCCCCGAGCCCCTGCGCCTGCCGGGCGGCGACTACCAGCTGCGCATCGACAGCACGCCGGCCTACGAGGTGCCGATCTCGCTGGACCAGGAGCAGGGCCTCACGCTGATGCTGAAGCGCGTGGGGGCCAAGGTCTTCCACGCCCGCCGCAACAGCGAGATCCCGTACGCCCGCTGCGACCTGCCCGAGCCCGAGGCGCCCGTCCCGGCCGGCGACGGCATCGACTGGCAGGAGCTGCCCGACGCGGAGGCCCCGGCCGCCCTCCCCTGGTCCCCCGGGTCCTGACCCCCCGGTCGCGAGGCTTGCAGCCGGGCTCCCGGGCGGTCAGGGTACGGCCCGATGGGAGCCCTGGGTGACATCGCGCGCGACGAGCGCGCCCTGCTGGCCGCGCTGCTGTGCCTGCTGATCACCGTCGCGTTCTGGTCGGGCTCGCGCTACCCGGACCTGGGCGAGAAGGCCGCCATGGGCGGCGGCACGATCCTGGAAGATCCGTTGGGCTTCGAGGCGGCGCGGCCCGTCGACCCGGCCGACCGCTTCGGCGTCCGCCTGTTCGACACCACGATCAACTGGGTGTCGACGAACCAGCGGGGCATGATCTTCGGCATCGCGCTCGCGGCCGCCTTCATGACGCTGCTGCGAAGGCTCGGGCGGCGCAGCTTCGAGGGCGCCTTCTCGAACACCCTGCTGGGCGTGGTGATCGGAGCCCCACTCGGCGTGTGCGTGAACTGCGCGGCGCCCATCGCCCGCGGACTGCACGCCGCCGGCACGCGCCTGGAGACGTCGCTGGCGGCCATGATCAGCTCGCCGACGCTGAACTTCGTGGTGCTGGCGATGCTCTTCTCGATGCTGCCGGCCTACATGGCCGCCTTCAAGGTGGTGACCGGCCTGGTGTTCGTGGTGGCGGGCATTCCGCTGCTGTCGCGCCTGGTGTTCCGGCGCGAGGTGCGGGCCGGCGTCGAGGCGAGCCGGCTGGCCGCCGCCGGCGAGGGTCTGGGGCCGGCGGCAAACGAGGCGCTCTTCGAGCGATCGCAGGGCTTCGGCGAGGCCGCGCTCTGGCTGGTGCGCGAGTTCGCGAAGAACCTGTGGTTCATCGTGAAGTACACGGTGCCGCTGATGCTGCTGGCCGGCGCCCTGGGCGCCCTGGCCGTGACCCTGCTTCCCTGGGACACGCTGCTGGCCGCCCTTCCCCACGACGACTCCTGGAACGCCGTGGGCTGGATGGTCGCCATCGCCGCCTTCGGCCTGCTGCTGCCCGTACCCATCGCCTTCGACGTGGTGCTGGCGGCGGCCCTGTTCGGGGCCGGCATGCCGGGCCACTACGTGATGGTGCTGCTGTTCAGCCTGGGCATCTTCAGCATCTACTCGTTCCTCGTCGTGTGGGAGGCGGTCTCGCTGCGCGTCGCCGCCACGCTGTCGTTCTGCCTGCTGGTGCTGTCGGTGGGCCTGGGCGTGGCCGCGCAGCGCTACGAGGCCTGGGACGGATCGCGGCAGCTGGCCCTGTTCGCCGGGCTGGCCGACGCCGAGACGCTGCCCGCACCGACGCTGCCCGACGCGCAGTCGGCGGACGCGCTGTTGCCGGCGCTGGGCGACGCCGCCCGCCGCTGGGAGCCCTTCGCCGTCACCGCGCCGCCGGGCGTTGCCGTCGAGCGCAGCGCCTTCGCCCCGCCGGTCGGCGCCGGCGAGCCCACGTTCGCCCGCCACTACGGCGAGGCCTTCGGCCTGGTCCGGCCGGACCACGTGCCGCTGGCCTACAAGTTCACGAGCCCCTGGTACCGGGCCTGGCCCGTCGCCGCCGGCGACGTCCACGGCGACGGCTGGCCCGACCTGGTGGTGGGCTCGGACCAGGGCGTCTTCCTCTACGCGAACCTGGGCGGCGAGCGCTTCGTGCTCCAGGAGATCGCGCAGCCCACCGCCGGGCGCTCCCACGCGGCCAACCTGGCGCTGGTCGACCTGGACGACGACGGCTGGCTCGACGTGTTCGTATCGACCATCGGCGAGGGCAACCACGTGCTGCACAACCGCGGCGGACGCTTCCCGCAGGACGCGGTGCGAGAGCTTCCCGAGGTGCCGGCCACCATCGCCAACGGCGTGGCCTTCGGCGACCTGGACGCGGACGGCCGCCTCGACGTGGTGCTCGGCGGCTACACCGGCGGCTCCTGGTCGATGCGCCCGCCGGAGCGCTCGCGGAACTTCCTGCTGCGCAGCCGCGGCGACGACTTCGCGGTCGAGCCGCTGCCCGGCGATCCGGGCCAGACCCTGTCGAGCCTGGTCTCGGACCTGGACGCCGACGGACACCCGGAGGTGCTGATCGGCAACGACTTCGCCACGCCCGACTACTTCTACTGGGGCGGTCCGGAGGGGAAGCTGCGCAAGCTGACGCGCAAGGACGACGTGATCCCCGCCTCCACGGCCAACACCATGAGCATCGACTCGGCCGACGTCGACAACGACGGCGACCTCGAGGTCTACATCGCCCAGGTGGCGCGCAGTCCGCGGGGCTCGTCGCAGGACCTCGCCCGCGGTGTGGAGGACGTCTGCCGGGAGCACGACGACCCGGCCTGGCGCGAACGCTGCGAGGAGCGCATGGCCCTGCACGACACGCTGCGCGCGGCGCGCCGGCGCGCGGGCGCCATCAGCTGCCTGTCCATCGCCGACGGCACCCGGCGCTCCGACTGCATCGCCTTCGCCATGCTGCGCTTCACGCTGACCGACGACCGGGACGCGTCGCGTTGCGACGCCTTCCCGCCCCGCTGGAGCGGCCTGGCCCACCTGTGCCGGCTGGGCTTCGAGCCCCAGGCCGGCTCGAAGAAGGAGGAGAAGCGCGGCATCCGCCAGCTGCGCAACCGCAACGTGCTGCTGGTGCGCGGCGCGGACGGACGCTACGAGGATCGCGCCAAGGCGCTGGGCGTGGTGCGCGGCGGCTGGAGCTGGACCGCCCGCTTCGCCGACGTCGACAACGACCAGTGGCAGGACCTCTACATCGCCAACGGCTTCTACGCGTCGAAGCGGCGCGAGTCGAACTACTTCTACCGCAACCGCCAGGGTCAGGGCTTCGACGACGAGACCGCGACGTCGGGCCTGGAGAGCTACCTCACGGCCGGCGCCTACGTCTACGTCGACTTCGACCTGGACGGCGACCTCGACATCGTGACCGCCACCTTCGACGGTCCGCTGTGGGTCTACCGCAACCAGACCCGCGACGGACACGCCGTCGTCTTCGAGCTGGCCGACGCCCGCGGCAACCACTTCGGCGTGGGCAGCCGGGTGCGCATCGCCTACGGCGACGGCCTCTCCCAGCTCCGCGAGCTGAAGACCGGCGGCGGCTACGTCTCCAGCGACGCGCCGCGGGTCCACTTCGGGCTGGGACCGCACGCGCGGGTGGACGAGGTGGAGGTCCGCTGGCCGACCGGCGAGGCGACGCGCCTGCGCGGCCCCTTCGAGGCCGGCCACCGCTACCGCATCCGCCGGGATTGACGGGGCCGGAGCCCGCAGGGGACACTCGGAGACGCCGCATGGACACGATCACCGTTCGTCAGATGAGCCTCGCGTTCCCCGACGACATGGACCCGGTGGTCGTACCCGGGAAGCCGGAGGAGTCGTTCTTCTTCCTCGCCTTCTCGCTGCTGCTGCCGTACCTCGAGCCCTACCTCATTCGCACCATGAAGGAGGCGCGCCGCCACGTCACCGACGAGGCGCTGCTGGAGGACCTGGGGAAGTTCAACGCCCAGGAGGGACAGCACTACAAGCAGCACGCGCGCTTCAACGAGATCGTGAGGGCGCAGGGCTTCCCGGAGCTGCTGGCCATCGAGAAGGACCTGGACGACGACTACCAGCGCTTCAGCCGCGAGAAGGCGCTCCGCTTCAACCTGGCCTACGCCGAAGGCTTCGAGGCCTTCACCACCGCCATGGCGCGCGTGTCGTTCGAGAGGGGCATGGACGAGATGCACCCGGCCCTGCGCGAGCTCTACACCTGGCACCTGGTGGAGGAGTTCGAGCACCGCACCGTGGCCTTCGACGTCTACGAGCACGTGGTGGGCGACTACCTCTACCGGCTGCGGGTGGGCCTGTTCGCCCAATGGCACATGCTGCGCTGGTGCCTGCGCGCGCAGCGCTACATGCTGGGCGCCGACCGCGGCCTGCTCGAGCGCCACGGCGGTGCGGCGGGACGCCGGCGGCGCGCCTGGGAGCAGATCCGGACGCGCGCTCCGAAGCTGCTGGCCCGGGTGCTTCCCACCTACACGCCCTGGTACACGCCGCACCGCATCGAGATGCCCGAGGGCATGCAGGCCCTCCAGGACCGCTACGACGCCATGGCGCTGCGCCTGCTCTGAGCCACCGCGTTGGGCCCCCTCCTTCGCGACCGTCGCGCACTGCTGGCCGCCCTGCTGTGCCTGGGCATCGCCGTCACCTTCTGGTCCGGCTCGCGCTACCCGAACCTGAACGAGAAGGCCTCGATGGGCGGCGGCGTGGTGCTGGAGGATCCGCTGGGCTTCGAGGCCCTGGCCCAGGTGGACGAGCTGGATCCGCCGCTGGTGCGCGTCGCCCAGACCACGCTCAACTGGATCTCCACCAACCAGCGCGGCATGACCTTCGGCCTGCTGCTGGCCGCCGGCTTCATGACGCTCTTCCGCCGCATCGGGCGCAGCGGCTTCCGCGGCTCGTTCTCGAACTCGCTGCTCGGCGTGCTGATCGGCGCGCCGCTGGGCGTGTGCGTGAACTGCGCCGCGCCCATCGCCCGCGGCATGCACGCCTCGGGGCTGCGCCTCGAGACGTCGCTGGCCGCCATGATCAGCTCGCCGACGCTCAACTTCGTGGTGGTGGGCATGATGTTCGCCATGTTCCCCACCCAGCTCGTGCTGCTGAAGCTGGGCGGTGGGCTGGCCTTCACCCTGATCGTGCTGCCGCTGCTGGCGAGGTTCGTGTTCCGCCGGGAGCGGCTGGCCGGGGTGGATCCGTCGCAGCTGGCCGACGTGCCGACCGGTCAGGGGCGCGCGCTCGACGAGCCGCTCTTCGAGACGTCCGAGGGCTTCGGCCAGGCGCTGGTCTGGGTGGCGCGCGACTTCGCCGGGAACCTCTGGTTCATCGTGAAGAACACGGTGCCGCTGATGCTGGCCGCCGGGCTGATCGGCGCCGTCGCCGTGACGGTCCTGCCCTGGGACGTGCTGGTGGCGTCGCTGCCGCGCGACGAGAGCTGGCTCGCCTACGGCTGGATGGTCGGGGTCGCGCTCTTCGGTCTGCTGCTGCCGGTGCCGATCGCCTTCGACGTGGTGGTTTCGGCCGCGCTGCTGGCCGCCGGCATGCCCACCGCCTACGTGATGGTGCTGCTGTTCAGCCTGGGCATCTTCAGCGTCTACTCCTTCCTGATCGTCTGGCAGGCGGCGTCGCTGCGCGTGGCGGCGACGCTCTCGGTGGGGCTGCTGGCGCTCTCGGTGGGGCTCGGCATCGCCGCCGAGCAGCTCGAGCGCCGCGACGGCGCGCGTCAGCTCGCGGTCTTCGCCGCGCTGCGCGACGCCCCGCCACCGCCGCGACCCGACCCGCGCCCGGTGGCTCCGCCGCGTCCGGCCGACGACCTGCTGCCGGCCCTGCGCGCCCACGCGCCGGCGTTCGAGCCGGCCCCGCTGGCCGACGCCGACGGCCTGCGCGTCTCGCGCACGGCCTTCGCCCCGCGCCGGGCGGGCGACGGACCGCTCTTCGACACCCGCTACGGCGACACGGTGGGCCTCGAGCGCATCGACAGCATGCCGCCGCTCTACAAGTTCCAGCGGCCCTTCTTCAGCAACTGGCCGATCGCCGCCGGAGACGTGCACGGCGACGGCTACGTCGACGTGCTGGTGGGCTCGGATCGGGGTCCGCAGCTCTACGCGAACCTGGGCGACGGACGCTTCGCCCGCCAGGACCTGGCGGCGCCGGCGCTGGAAGAGCTGTTCGTGGGGAACGCGGCGCTGGTGGACCTGGACGACGACGGCTGGCTCGACGTCGTGTTCTCGGCCTACCGGAGCGGCAACCACGTGCTCTGGAACCAGGGCGGCCGCTTCTCGGCCGAGAAGCTCGAGCCGCTTCACGAAACCGACGCCAACCTGGCGGATGCCATGGCCTTTGGCGACATCGACCGGGACGGCCGCCTGGACGTGGTGCTCGGCAACTGGACCTCGGGTCGCTGGACCGCCGAGCCGCCGGAGGCGTCGCGCAACCAGGTGCTCTACGCCGACGCCGGGGGCTACACGGCGGTGCCGCTGCCGGGCACGCCGGGTGAGACGCTCACCACCCTGCTCTCCGACCTGGACGGCGACGGGCTCCTCGACCTGATGGTCGGCAACGGCTTCAAGGAGGTGGCGGACGACTTCTACTTCGGCGCCGGCGGGCGCCGGCTCGAGCCGTCGCTGCGCAACGACGGCGTGATCCCCCGCTCCGGCGACTCCACCATGAGCTTCGACACCGCCGACATCGACAACGACGGCGTGCCCGAGCTCTACATCGGGCAGATCACCGGACGGCGCCCCAACGAGACGCTCGAGGGCTACCAGGTGGAGACCGACCAGGTCTGCGACGACCACAGCGACGCCGACTGGAAGGAGCGCTGCGAGTCCAACATGCGCGCCCACGCCACCCTGCGCGACGCGCGCCGCCAGGGCGACGCCAGCGTGTGTCTCTCCATCGCGAACCCGGTCGACCGCGGCGACTGCGTGGCCTACACGATGATGCTCTACGCGCTGCGCCGGAACGACATCGAGGAGTGCCGGCGCATTCCCGGGCACTGGGAGCCGCTGTCCTTCGTCTGCCAGCAGCACTTCCGCAAGCCCTCGGACGACGGCATGCCGCGGCGCCAGGCGATCCGCCAGGACCGGGGCCGCAACTTCCTGCTGGTGCGCCAGCCCGACGGCACCTTCGCCGACCGGGCGCGCGACCTAGGCATCCACGTGGGCGGCTGGACCTGGAACGCCAGGTTCGCCGACTTCGACAACGACGAGTGGCAGGACCTCTACCTGGTGAACGGCTTCTTCAGCTCGGAGAAGCGCGAGTCGAACCTCTACTACCGCAACCTCGCGGGCCGCGGCTTCGAGAACGCCACCAGCGAGGTGGGGCTGAAGAGCCACCTGGACGCCCTGGGCTGGGTGGCCTTCGACCTGGAGAACGACGGCGATCTCGACCTGGTGACGTCGAACACCGATGGGCCGCTCTGGCTGCACGAGAACCGGGGCGGCGACGGCCACGCCCTCGCCTTCGAGCTGGTCGACCACCGCGGCAACCGCTTCGGCGTGGGCAGCCGCATCGACGTGCACTACGGCGCCGGGGGCGAGCGCCGGCAGATGCGCGAGATCAAGGCCGGCGGCGGCTACGTCTCCTTCGACGCGCCGATCGCCCACTTCGGCCTGGGCCTGCACGAGAGCGTCTCGCGCGTGGAGATCCGCTGGTCGACCGGTGAGACCAGCGTGCTCACGGGTCCGTTCGCCGCGGGGTACCGCTACCGGGTCGAGCGACCGGCGGGTGCGACCGCTAGCGCTCGAGCTTCTTCACGAAGCCCTGCATCTCCGCCGCGCCCAGGAACGTGAGCTCCACCTGACCGAAGCGCACGGTGTCGCCGGCCTTGAGCGAGACGGCGGCTCCGTGGCCCTGCTGCGGGACATGGTCGCCGTTCACCGTCGTGCCGTTGGTCGAGCCTGCGTCCTGGATCTGCCACGCGCCGTCCGCGCCCACCTTCAGGAAGGCGTGGAAGCGGGAGATGCTGACGTCGGGCACGGCCAGGTCGTTGTTCGACGCGCGGCCGATCGTCACCAGGTGGCCCACCGAGCGGCCAGTGCGGCGCACCGGGAAGGCCACCAGCGAAAGGCTGGCGGTCGACTCGCACGGGTGCTCCTCGTCGTCGAGCAGCCGCACCTGGGTGGTGGACGGTCCGGACGGCACGCTGAGCTCGGCGGCCGTGAGCAGCAGGAAGGCGCTGCCGTGGCGGTCCTCGAAGGCCTCGGCCGACAGCGCGTGGGCGTCGGCCCGCAGGTCGCGCAGGTCGACGGCGCTGCCGCGATCGGTCTTCGGGTCCATGCAGGCTGGGTCGGCCGGCCCGGCGTGGCCCTTGAGGGGCCGGGAGCGGCTCAGAGGGCCGCCAGCACCCCGTCGGTCAGCAGGCCCAGTGCAATCATCACCGCGAAGCCCACGCCGAAGGCCAGGGTTTCGTAGTCGAGGTGCTCGCGGATGCGGCGCTGCATCCAGATCACCAGGGCCACCACCGCCAGGATCCAGCCGTGCAGCGCCACCCGGGCCAGCAACGGCATGCCCCCGCTCTCCAGGTGGGCCCCCAGCGCCGTGAAGAGCACGATCCCCAGCAGCACGTGCCAGAGCCGCAGGCGGCTCTTGCGCGCCGGCTTCTTCGACGCCTCGGCGCGCTGGGCCTCGGCCAGCTTCGCGCGCGCCTCGTCGCGGGCGAGCGGCGTGGTCGGCTCGCCCTCTTCCGGGGTGAACGGACCCAGCCGGCGCCGCGCCAGCTCGTCGGTGGCCGTGTGCATGAACTCCTGGTTCTGGGCCATCACCTGGTCGACCAGCCCCACGTAGCCGATGGGCAGCAGCGGCGCCTCGTCGAAGACGCGCAGCTGCGGGTAGGGGCGCGCCGGCCAGGCGTGGTGGTCGGCATGGCGCGAGAGCCCCACCAGCCCGTAGTAGGTGAAGGCGCTGTGGGTGTCCCACGAGTCGACCGGCCGCACCCGGGCGGCGCGTCGCTGGAGGCCCCAGTGCTCGAAGTAGTTCACCGCCTCGAGCAGCCGCACCGCCATGAAGGCCTGCAGCAGGAAGGCCACGAACGACGGCACGCCGAACACGAAGAGCACGCCGAAGGCCAGGCCCCACTCGAAGACCAGCCCGTGAAGCACCCGGTTGCGCAGGTGGCGCGGGTCGAGGAGCGGCATGTCCTCGTCGCCCAGGCGGCGGGCCTCGAGGCGCCAGGCGCTGCGGAACTGGGCCGGCACCGTCCGGCGGAAGAACGGCTCGTACGACTCGCCGAAGCGCGCCGTCGCCGGATCGGCGGGCGTGCCCACGCGCACGTGGTGACCGCGCAGGTGCTCGGTGTAGAAGTGCTCGTAGAGCACGGTCGAGAGCAGCAGCCGGCCGAGCCACTGCTCGGCCTTGCGCTTGCGGTGGATCAGCTCGTGGGCGGTGATGATCGAGAAGCCCGAGGCGCCACCCACCAGCAGCAGCACCATGGCCATGTCGACCGAGAAGACGGCCTGGCGCGTGAACAGCTCGACGGTCGCCGCCACGATCCAGAGCTGGAGGCCGGCCAGCACGTAGACCAGCAGGTCGAAGGGCCAGTCGGGCAGGGTCTCGTCGGGCTGGCGCCGCTCGGACCAGGGCGCGCAGTCGAGCTGGTGGGCCACCACGAGGGGGAACATCCAGGGGATGGCCAGGTACCAGACGTGGGGCCCGGTGTAGAGGAAGCCCAGGCTGACCGCCGGGATGTAGAGCGAGAGCAGGTGCCGCAGCCAGACGCGAGCCACGCCCCAGACCGGCAGCGCCCGGGGGACCGAGGTCTCGGCGGGGGCCGTGCTACTTACCATGCGGTAAGTATAGCGTGCCCCGCTAGAGCCGGCGCGCCTCGGGCTCGCTGCCGACCATCATCACCACGTAGCGGCCCCAGGGCTCGTCGGGCGGCCGCCGCAGGGCCACCGAGATGGAGACCTCCAGGCGCCGGGGGTCGAGGAAGCTGTCGGGGAAGACGATCTCGTCCAGGTCCTGGACCTCGGCGTACCAGCCGGTGACCGAGCGGCCGAGCACCTGGACCGTCTCCTCGATCCAGTCGCCCAGCGCCTGCTTCGGGTCCAGCCCCGCCTGGACCCGCCGCGCCGCGTCCAGCGCCAGCGGGCGCACCCGATCGATCTCGCGCGGGATCAGCCGCTTCCGCTCGACCCGCGCCACCGCCAGACGGTCGTGGACGTAGGCGGCGTGCTTGCGGTGGTCCGACTCGGAGAAGAGGCGGTAGGTGGCGGCGATCGCCGCAATGGCGCGCACGCCCTCCTCCTCGATCGACAGCGGACCCACCGCCAGGCGCGCCGTCTCGGGCGCCAGAAGCGCGCGACGCACGCTCGGGAACTCGAGGGCGTCGGAGAGCATGCTGGCCACGTCGCCGCTCTCGATCAGCCACATCGACGTGAAGCGGCCCTCCTGCACCAGCGCGTCCACCTCCCAGCCGGCCATCATGCCCAGCGCCACCACCTCGGCCGCCCGCTCCGCCGCCGGATCCATCAGCGCCTGGAAGTAGTGGGGCGCCACCTCGGTGGCCGTCGCGCTCTGCTCCACCTCGTAGACCAGCGGCGGCGCGTCGGCCTCGCCGCGCACCGCGTTCAGCACCTCGAGGAAGGCACTCGACATGGCCTCCGGACCGTCGACGGGTCGCGGCCCGGTGTAGGCGTGGCGCCGGTAGCCGCGCACCGGGTCGCCCCGGGGCCGGACCAGCACCTCCAGCGCGGTGCGTCCCAGGATCGAGCCGTGGCGGTAGAGCGCCAGGCTCACCCAGGCGGTGCGGTCGTCCGGGTCGACCTGGCAGGTGATCGCGAAGCGCGGTAGCCGCACGTTCCCGTCGGCCTCGCACTCGTTCCAGGCCAGGCGGCCGCGCGTCACCAGGGCCTCGATGCCGCGGGCCGTGGTGAGCACCTCGCCCCGCAGCACCACGCGGCCGTCGCGGGGCGTGGTCGGCACCGGGTCGACGCGCACCAGGCGCTTGCCGGTGGCCACCACCAGGTCGACCCGGTCGGCGCCGGTGGTCATCCACAGGCCCACGTCGAGCGGACCGCCCACCACGCGCTCGCGCAGGTGACCGTCGATCTGCTCGTCCAGCTCGGCGATGGCCTGGTCCAACGAGTAGGGAACCGGCGTCGTCCAGTTCAGCGTGAAGAGCTGCGGGGTGCCGGTGGCGACGCCGCAGCGTCCGGCGAAGAAGCGCTGGAGGCCGAGTCCGGGCAGCGCGTCGTGCTCCACCAGGAAGCTCCCCGCCTCGCGGGCGAAGCACTCCATGCCCTCGCTGGCCACCACCAGCCCGGCGCGCGAGGCGACGATGCGGTCGACCAGCCCGTCCCAGGGCAGGTCGCCCTCTCGCGGGCTGAGGTCGACCACGTCCGGGAACGGGCCGGAGAGGTCCCACTCGCCGGCGTCCCGGTAGCCCAGCGTGAACTCGGCCACGTCGGGCGCCGGCGCCGCGGCCAGCCGGTCGAGCGTGGCACGCTCGGGGAAGCCGGTGGCCACGCGTCCGCCGCTGCCCTGGCCCTGCCCGCTTCCCGCACAGCCCAGCCCCGTGACGGCCAGCGCGCAAAGCGCCGCCGCGGCGGTGCGCACCGCCCGCGAGCCCGTCCAGCCCGACATGTCCGCTCCTTCCCTGCGCGCGCCCATCCTACGACGGCCGGGGCGCCGCGGGGTGGCCCGGAAACGGCCCCGCGTTATCCTCGCCCGCCCGCGCCGCCCCACCCTGTCCCGGCCCCGCAAGGCCGCTTGGCAGGCGACGGAAGCCCGGTCGCGTCCCCATCGTCTAGAGGCCTAGGACTCCGCCCTTTCAAGGCGGCAACACGGGTTCGACTCCCGTTGGGGACGCCATGCCGCCGCCCTGCGGCGACATGGGTTCCCCAACGCGGCGTTCGTCGCGATGTCGGCTTCCCCTCCATCGCTCTGGAGCGACTCCCGTTGGGGACGCCTTGCCGCTGCCCTGCGGCGACATGGGTTCCCCAACGCGGCGTTCGTCGCGATGTCGGCTTCCCCTCCATCGCTCTGGAGCGACTCCCGTTGGGGACGCCACGTGCCGCCCCATACCGCGCCGCTAGCGTCGGATGCGCGGGCGGCCCGTTCGCATGGCGCCGGCCGCGGCGCGCAGGCGGGATCCGCACCAGACGCGCTCCGCGTCGGCCGGGACCTTCGCGAGCAGGGCCTCGAAGGCTCGGTCGACGTAGGCGTCGGCGAGCGCGTGGGCTTCGCGGCCGTGGTCGTTGGTGGAGAGCACGGCGGTCTTCAGGTGCGGGTTGGTGTTGATCGCCCAGATCGGGAGGCGGCCCTCGTAGAAGGCGTAGTCGATGCGCCCGAACTCGATGCGGGCCTTCTCGAAGGCCGCCGCGACCTCTTCGCGGTGCGGGAAGTCGCGCACGTAGTCGAGCTCCTCGCGGGCCAGCTCCTCGCCGAAGACCCGCGCCTGGCGCACCTTCCAGCGCCGGTTGTAGAAGAGGTGGCGCGCGAACAGCGCGTCGCCGATGCGCGTGGCCGCGTACTTGCGAAACAGGCCGTTCGCGTCGGAGGTGTCCAGGAACTCGACCACCAGGCTGCCCGGACGCTTGGCCAGCGCGCGTTCGAGGCGGGTCCGGTCGCGGATCAGCTCGGACTGTCCGCCGTGCTCGTCCTCGTCGCGCAGGAAGACCGGAAAGCGCACGTCGGAGAGCATGCTCGCGTCGCCGCCCTCCGCCCGGTGGACGCGGAAGTCGTTGCTCAGGACCTGCTGGAGATCGAAGCGACCCATCGAGCGCAGCGGATCGTTCTGCACCGGGCACCCGGCCCGCATCGCGGCCTCGCGCACCGCAGCCGCCCGGCGCCGGAGCGGCGGGGAGAGCCGCTCGAGGTCCGTGAAGACGAAGACGCCCGGGCCGAGCCAGCCGCCCAGGCTCTCGTAGGGGACGATCCGGATGCGTGGCTTCCAGGCGGAATAGGAGTCGATCCATTCCGTCAGCGTGTAGGCGTAGGCGGAGCGGACGAGGTAGTGGATCGTGGCCGTGCTCACCGCGCGTCCGACCTCACCGGCTTTCCCTCCGCGAAGAGCAGCACCCACCGGATCGCCCGGGCGCCCAGCCAGCCGACGCACTCTTCGATCAGCCGGTAGCCGGCGGGTCTCCGCGGACCAGTCTGGCACAGGCGCGCCGGCGACGGCTGCGCGGGTGGAACCCCTCGCCGGGCTATACTGCGCGGCCGTGGTGCCCGACCCCTCGTCGACGGACCGGCTGGCGGCGCGCGGGTGAGACGCCCGGCCCTTCTCGTCATACTCGCCGCCCTCGCCTGCGGAGCCGGCGAGACCACGCCGGCCGGCGAACCGCAGCTCCTCGTCGAAGAAGCGCGCTTCGCGGTCTGGCTCGGGACCGGGCCGGGTCCGGAAGGCACCGACGGAAGCCTGCGCGTGCGCGTCGAGACCCGCGGCGACTGGCACCTGGCCGACGACGCGCCCGTCTCGCTGCGCTTCGACGCCAACGCCGACTGCCGCGTCGACCCGGCCGAGCAGCACCGCGACGCCGCCCTCCTGGACACCCGGGACGCGTTCGAGTTCGGGGCCGACTACGTGCTGGACGGCGAGGAGGCGGCCACCCTCGGCGGCCACGCGAAGTTCGGCATCTGCGAGGGCGATGCGGAGGGCTGCGCCATCGTCCGTCGCGCGTTCACCGCCCGCGTCGCCGCCCACTGACCCGGGCCGCGGTCGGCCGGGCGCTCGAGCGCGGCGGCGGACGGCGCGGCGGCGGCCAGCCTGCGCAGGTCGGCCAGCAGCTGCGCGCGCCCCTCGTCCTCGAGCGCCGCGTAGTAGCCGCGGATGCGGCCCTGGGTGTCGGTCAGCACGAACCGGTCGCTGTGCAGGAACGGAGACCCTTCGGCGTCCGGGTTCTTCATGACGGGCAGCTTGTAGCCCTTCTCGATCAGCTCGATCAGCGCCGGGCGCTCGCCGGTGACGAAGCTCCAGCGCGACAGGTCCGCGTCGTAGCGGCCGGCGTACGCGGTGAAGGCCTCCGGCGTGTCGGTCTCGGGATCGACGCTGAAGCTCACCAGGCGCACGTCGCGCAGCGTCGGGTCGGCGGCCAGCTCCCTCTGGAGCTTCGCCATCGCGCTGGTCAGCAGGGGACAGAAGTCGGGGCACGTCGTGAAGACGAAGTCGGCGACGGTGATCGCGCGGGTGAGCGACGTGCGGTCGTAGGGGGCGCCGTCCTGGTCCACCAGCGCGAACTCGGGCAGCTCGGAGAACACGGCGACGCCGTCCTCCATGGGTGCGTCGTGGGTGGCTGCGGGCATGGGGTTCGTGTGACCGGCGTGACCGGCGTGCTCGTGGTCGCCGCAGGCGACCCAGGCCAGCAGGCAGAGGAGCGTTCCCAGGGTGCGCAGCGGCGTCGACTTCATGCCTCGATCCTCACCTCTCTCATCCGTTGGCAGAACTGCGGCAGTGTAGTGGCCCGCCCTCCCTTGTACGGCTCCCTCAGGCCATCCCAAGCGCCCCGCGGGGGCACCGTGCCAGGCCCGGGGTTTCCCCCTTCAGTGACCTGCGACACAGGGCGATACGTAGGAAACTCACCCCAACTGCCTTGGGAGACCCCCCATGGACACGTTTCTTCGAACCCTCAGCGTCGCCTTCGGACTGGTCGTGGTGGCCACCTTCGTGCTCCCCGAGCCCGCCGACGCCCGCAGCAGCCGCCGCCGCAACTACGCGGAGGAATGGGAGCGGGAGGAGCGTGAGGAGCGCTACCGGGAGGAGCGGGAGCAGGCCCGCCGGGAGTGGCAGGAGCACCAGAAGGAGCAGAGCGAGCGGTACTACCAGCACCGCGAGCGCCAGCTCGACAAGGGCATGGACCGCCTGGGCCTGACCGATCCGAACGCGGCACCCGCAGCGCCCCGCAAGAAGGGCGGCAGCTGCATCTACGGCGAGGGCGACAAGATCCTCTACCAGCCGGCCGGAGTGACCTGCTCGCGCTAGCCCTTCGGGCTACGGCGTGATCGTCTCGGTCGCGCGCCACAGGTACCAGGACGCGACGCTCCGGTAGGGGCGCCAGGGCTCGGCCAGCGCGCCGAGCGCGTCGGCCTTCGGCAGCTCCGGCAGGCCGTAGAGCAGCATGGCGCCCTTGCGCACGCCGTAGTCGCCCACCGGCAGCACGTCGGGCCGCCCCAGCGAGAACATCAGCAGCATGTGGGCGGTCCAGGTGCCGATGCCCTTCACCCGGGTGACGGCCTCCACCACCGCGTCGTCGTCCATGCGCCGCAGCCTCCGGTTGTCGAGCTCGCCCGAGTCGAACGCCTCGGCGACCGCGCGCACGGCGGCGATCTTCTGGCGCGAAAGGCCCGCCTTGCGCAGGTCGGCGGTGCGCAGCGCCAGCAGGTCGGCCGGCTTCGGGTAGCGACCCCGGTGCGGCGCGCGCAGCCGGGCGTCGATGGCGCGGGCCGCGCTTCCGGCCAGCTGCTGGAAGACCACCGAGCGCACCAGCGCCCGGTAGGGATCGCCCCGCTGCTCCATCGAGCAGGCGCCCACCTCGCGGCAGATCTCCGCCAGCTTCGGGTCG
The DNA here is from genome assembly GCA_050618055.1 of Myxococcota bacterium. Taxonomy (GTDB): domain Bacteria; phylum Myxococcota_A; class UBA9160; order UBA9160; family SMWR01; genus CALDCK01. Next base: position 34,636 of record JBNLVK010000248.1, on the reverse strand, counting down.
CGGCGCATCAGGTGGCGGCGCGCCCGCGCGAGGGTGGGGGCGTCGAGGCGCGCAGGGGCGGGAGTCGTGTTGGCGGGGCTCACGGGCTGGCAGCATACCGGCAGCGCGCCGTCGAACACTCGGGGAATACTGGAGCCTGCGGACACCCTGCTGACGCCCCACGCGCCACTGGAGATCCGGCCGCGTGCGACCGATACGGGGACGTGGAGAACGATCCGACGGCAGAGAAGGCCGCGGGCGCTGCGCCCGCCAAGATCCAACGCAGCGGGATCCGCCCGGCCCTGGGCCTCGAGGAGCTGCTCGAGCACCTGGTGGGCCAGGAGCTGCTCGCCCCGGAGCAGGCCAGGAAGATCGAGGCGCGCTCCACCACCCTGCGCAGTGCCGTGCTGAAGGACCGGGTGGGCTCGGTGCGCTCGCAGGCCGCCAGCCGCTACGACGTGTCGCCGGCCGAGCTGGTGACCGCCGCCAACCTGAAGGCGCCGGACGGCCGCATGATCGGCGAGGACAAGATCGCCGAGGCCCTGGGGAAGGCGTCCGGCTCGCCCTACCTGAAGATCGACTCGCTGAAGATCGACAACGACCTGGTCGCCAAGACCCTCTCCCGTCCCTTCGCGCGGCGCCACGTGGTGATCCCGGTCGGACGCGACAAGGACGGCATCGTCCTCGCCATCGCCGACCCCTTCGACACGGCGCTCCGCGAGCAGCTCACCCAGACGATCGATGCTCCCATCCGCACGGTCGTCTCGGCCAAGAGCGACATCATCAAGGTCATCGACCGCGTCTACGGCTTCCGCTCCCAGGTCGACCGGGCCGAGGAGCGCCTGGGCGCCTCGCAGCAGCACGGCCGCCTGGTGCAGATGGTCGAGCTGCGCAGCAGCGACGAGCTGGCCGCCAGCCAGAACGACGAGCACGTGGTCGCCGCGGTCGACTACCTGCTGAACTACGCCTTCGAGCAGCGCGCCAGCGACATCCACCTGGAGCCGCGGGCCGACGACGCGGTGGTGCGCTTCCGCATCGACGGCATCCTGCACGACATCGAGCAGGTGCCGCTGCCGGTGCACGGCGCCATCACCTCGCGGGTGAAGGTGCTGGCCGGCATGAACATCGCCGAACGGCGCCGCCCCCAGGACGGGCGCATCAAGACCCAGCGCGCCCAGGGCGAGGTGGAGCTGCGCGTCTCGAGCATGGCCACCGCCTACGGCGAGAAGATCGTCGTGCGCGTGTTCGATCCGTCGGTGCTGATGACCGACCTCCAGGACCTGGGCCTCACCGCCGACGAGCGCGAGCGCTTCGAGAAGTGGATCACCTGTCCGAACGGGCTGATCCTGGTCACCGGCCCCACCGGATCCGGCAAGACGACCACGCTCTACTCGACCCTCCGCTACCTGTCCGGCCCCGAGATCAACATCACCACCGTCGAAGATCCGATCGAAATGGTGGACCCGCGCTTCTGCCAGGTGCAGGTGAACCCGCAGATCGACGTCACCTTCGCCACGGCCCTGCGCACGATCCTGCGCCAGGACCCGGACATCATCATGGTGGGCGAGGTGCGCGACGGCGACACCGCCAACATGGCGGTGCAGGCGGCGCTCACCGGCCACCTGGTGTTCTCGACCCTGCACACGCGCAACGCGGCCGGCGCCGTCGCCCGCCTGATCGAGCTGGGCGTCGAGCCGTTCCTGCTCTCCAGCGTGCTGCGCGGCGTGGTCGCCCAGCGGCTGATCCGCAAGATCTGCCCGAGCTGCGGCGTCGAGGGCACGCTCAACCCGGACCAGGTCACCGCGCTCGGCATCAAGATCCCGGCGGAGCGGCGCGAGCAGCTGGTGGTCCGCTGGGGCGAGGGCTGCGTCGACTGCCGCCACACCGGCCTCTACGGCCGCAGCGGCGTGTTCGAGATGCTCGACGTGGGCCGCCGCATCCGGACGCTCATCAACCAGGGCAAGGACGCCAACGAGATCCACCACGCCGGCCGCATCGAGGGCATGGACAGCCTGCGCGAGGCGGCCCTGCGCAAGCTGGCAGACGGCGTCACCACCTTCGAAGAGGTGGCCCGCGTGACGGCGGACACCGAATGACGCCCCCCGCCGAAGAGCTTCGCGCGCTGATCCGCGCCGGCTGGCGCCTGCTGGCCCTGGAGACCTTCGAGGAGGAGCGCGCCGTGTCGCTGCTCGAGCGGGTGGCCGAGGCGCTGGAGCGCCCGTGCACGACCTGGTCGGTGGCGCTCGGCCTGGGCAGCAGCGGCGAGGGCCACGGATCCCTCGACGCCGGCCTCCAGGCCATCGAGGAGCGGGACGATCCCGCCGTGTTCGTGATGCTCGACGCCCACCGGGTGCTGGAGGATCCGATCGCGGTGCGCCGCCTGCGCGACCTGCTGCCGACGCTGGCGTCGCGGCGCCAGTGCATCGTGCTGGTGGGTCCGGCCTTCGACCTGCCCATGGAGCTGGTGCGCGAGGTCGGGCGCGTGAGCCTGCCGCTGCCCAACGCGCCGGAGATGGACCGCCTGTTCCGCCGGGTCACCGAGCAGATGAAGCTGCCGGTCGACGAGGAGGTGCTGTCGCTGGCGGTGCGCGGCGCGCTGGGGCTCACCGGATCCGAGGCCACGCGCATGCTGCGGCGGGCGCTGCGCCAGTCGGGCGCCCTCGACAAGGAGGCGGTGCAGCAGATCGTGCGCGACAAGCGCCACGCCCTGCGCCGCACCCCCGCCCTCACCTTCCACGACGACGACACCGAGCTCCAGGACGTGGGCGGCCTGGGCGAGCTGAAGCGCTGGCTGGCAGAACGCCGCCGCGCCTTCTCCGACGACGCACGCCGCTTCGGCGTGCCGCTGCCCCGCGGCCTGCTGCTACTGGGCGTGCAGGGCTGCGGAAAGTCGCTCTCCGCCAAGGCGGTGGCGCGAGAGTGGCACTTCCCGCTGCTGCGCCTCGACCTGGCCTCCGCCTTCGGCGGCAGCGGCGCCCGCCCCGAGGCGCTGCTGCGCGAGGCGATGCAGGTGGCCGAGTCGGTGGCGCCGGCCGTGCTGTGGATCGACGAGATCGAGAAGGGCTTCGCCGCCAGCTCCGAGGACACCACCGCCACCCGTGTGCTGGGATCCTTCCTCACCTGGCTGGCCGAGAAGCAGGCGCCGGTGTTCGTGGTGGCGACGGCCAACGACGTGGCCGGGCTCCCGCCGGAGCTGCTGCGCCGCGGCCGCTTCGACGACCTGTTCTTCGTCGACCTGCCCACCCAGGCCGAGCGCGCCGAGGTGCTGTCGATCCACCTGGCCCGCCACGGCCGCGATCCGCTCCAGTTCGACCTGGAGCAGCTGTCGCTGGCGTCCGAGCGGCTCACCGGCGCCGAGCTCGAGCAGGTGGTGACCGCCGCGCTCTACGGCGCCTTCTCGGCCGGTCGCGAGGTCACCGACGCCGACCTGATCCGCGCCATCGAGGAGACGGTCCCGATCTACGAGACCTACGAGGAGCGCATCAAGGAGCTGCGGGACTGGTCCCGCGGCCGCGCGCGCCCCGCCTCGGTGGACGGCAAGATCGCCGATCTCTTCTCCTCCGGGGCCGCCACGAGCTAGCACGGCGCGGCTGTCGGCTCGGCGACCCGATCGGCGGGGCCGAGCCCACCCCATCGGGCTAGAATGCCTCACCATGGAAGACCGCCACGTCCGCCGCGAACGGGCCCAGAACCTCTGGACCAGCTTCGCGCGCAAGTTCGCGCCGATCGAGCAGGCCACCGCGCTCGAGCCGATGCCGGACATGGACCTGTCGGAGATCGGCGGGCTCACCTCGGCCAAGGACGAGATCCAGACCTACGCCTGCGCGGCCACCGATCCGGACGTGTACGCGCGCTGGGGAACCCATCCGCCCTCGGGACTGCTGCTGATCGGCGGGCGCAGCGTGGGCAAGCGGCTGCTGGCCCGCTCGCTGGCCGCGCGCACCGAGACCGGCTTCCTGGGCGTGACCGTCCCGCGCCTGGTGCTCGAGGTCATCCACCGCGGCGGCAAGGTGGGCGACCTGGTGACCGCCTGGTCCGACACGCTCTCCGAGATGCCGCCGGTCACCGTCTTCTTCAACGAGCTCGAGTTCTCGCAGGCCGAGGAGATCGGCGCGCGGCGGCCCGACCAGCCGGTCGGTCCGGTGATGGACTTCCTGCTCGACCTGCTCGACCGCACCATCGCGCTCGACAACGTGCTGGTGGTCGGGTCGACGGCGCACCCGGACACGCTGCGCCAGGCCTTCGCCCAGCCGGGCCGCCTGGAGCGGGTGGTCGAGGTGACGCCCATCTTCCCGGACGACATCATCGAGGCGCTGCGCATCCACGCAGCCGCGGCCGAGAAGCGGGCGGGTCGTCCGCTGTTCGAGGAGATCGACTGGCGCGCCGCCACCCACGACTTCCACCACCCGGCGCCCGGCGACTGGGTGCACATCCTGCACGCGACCCTCCGCCGCAAAGCCCGCTGCGAGGCGGCCGGCGAGACGTCGACGCCGGTCTCCACCCGCGACCTGCGCGACGAAGTCGCCCGCTACAAGCAGGCCAACAGCCGCCTCTCCATGCCCAAGGCCGGCAACTACGTCTAGAAGATGGACACCTGGATCGTCACCGGCGGCGCCGGCTTCATCGGCAGCAACTTCGTCCGCATGGCCCTGGCCGACGGCGTGCGCGTCGTCGTCTACGACAAGCTCACCTACGCCGGCAACCTGAAGAGCCTGGAAGACGTGGCGGACGACGCGAACTTCGTGTTCGTCGAGGGCGACATCGCCGATCCGACCCGGCTCGACGCGACGCTGGCGGCCCACCGGCCCCAGGCCCTGCTGAACTTCGCCGCCGAGACCCACGTCGACCGCTCGATCGACGGGCCGGCCGCCTTCATCCACACCAACGTGACCGGCACCTTCGAGGTGCTGGAGGCGTGCCGCCGCCACCTGGCCTCGCTCTCCGACGCCCAGAAGCAGCGTTTCCGCCTGCTGCACGTCTCGACCGACGAGGTCTACGGCAGCCTGGGCGAGACCGGCGCCTTCTCCGAGACCACCCCCTACGAGCCCAACTCGCCCTACTCCGCCTCGAAGGCTGGCGCCGACCACCTGGTCCGCGCCTACCACGAGACCTACGGCCTGCCGACGCTCATCACCAACTGCTCCAACAACTACGGGCCCTACCAGTTCCCGGAGAAGCTGATCCCGCTGATGATCCTGAACGCGGTGGAGGGCAAGCCGCTGCCGATCTACGGCGACGGCGGCAACGTGCGCGACTGGATCTACGTCGAGGACCACTGCGCCGGCGTGATGCGCGCGCTGCGCGAGGGCGCCCCCGGCGAGAAGTACAACCTGGGCGGCAACGCCGAGCGCACCAACCTGGAGATCGTGGACGCGCTGTGCGCCGAGCTCGAGCGCCGGCTTCCGGCCCGCGAGAACGAGGCGCTCCAGCGCGCGGGCGTCGACGGCTACGCCGAGCTCAAGACCTTCGTCGACGACCGTCCCGGCCACGACCGGCGCTACGCCATCGACGCCAGCCGCGCCCGGCGCGACCTCGGCTGGGAGCCCGCCCACGACCTGGAGACCGGTCTCGCCGAGACGGTCGCCTGGTACCTGGCCCACCGCGCCTGGTGCGAGGCGGTCCAGAGCGGCTCCTACCAGCGCGAGCGCCTCGGCCTGCGCTAGACGACCACCCCAAGCCATCGGAAGCGAATGAGCCAAGCACTCGACAGGACCTGCGACGCGCTGCGCGAGCGCTACGGCGACGGCGGCGACGACGCCGCCCGCCGCCTGCGCCAGTGGATTTCGGGCGACCTGCCCTACGCCCACCCGGAGACCCTGGAACGCCACCTGGGCACGGACCACCTGGACCTCTTGTTCGACGCCTTCTGGCAGGTGCTGCCCTTCGGCACCGGTGGGCGGCGCGGCCGCGTGGGCTACGGCAGCAACCGCATGAACGAGACGACCGTCGCCATGACGGTCCAGGGCCACTGCAACTACCTGAAGACCGCCCATCCGGACCGCGACGACCTGCAGGTGGTGGTGGCCAACGACGTGCGTGTGTTCCGCGACATGGCCGGCACCTACGGCTTCCTGGGCGGGGACCACCCGCTGCTGGGCGTGTCGTCCCGGTCGCTGGCGCGGCTGGCCTGCGAGATCTACGCGGGCAACGGCATCACCGCCTGGACCTCGAGCCCCGAGGACGACGCCTCGGTGCTCGCCACGCCGGAGCTCTCCTTCCTGATCGCCGAGCTCGAGGCGCTGGGCGGCATCAACCTCTCCGCCTCCCACAACCCGCCGGACGACAACGGCGTGAAGACCTACGACGGCTTCGGCAGCCAGCCCATCGCACCGGACGACCAGGCGCTGATCGACGTGATGGAGAACGCCACCGAGGTGAGCTCCTTGCCCTTCGCCGACGCCCTGTCGAAGGGGCTGGTCAAGGCGGTGCCGGAGCACTGCCACAAGACCTACGTCGACCTCTACGAGAAGCTCTACGGCGGCATCCACACGCCCACCGACGACCCCATCACCTTCACGCCGCTGTGCGGCGTGGGGCTCAACACGGCGGGCGCCGTGCTCGAGCGGCTGGGCTTTCCGCTGCGCGTGCCCGACGACGAGCGGCCCGACGGCAGCTTCGCGGCCATCCCCTTCCGCGCGCCCAACCCGGAGGTGGCCCAGGCGACCGCCCCGGCCCGCGCCTACGCCGAGACCCAGGACTCCACCATCGTGCTGTCGAGCGATCCGGACGCCGACCGGGTGGGCCTGGAGATCCGGCTGGCCGACGGCAGCTGGTTCCACTTCGACGGCAACCAGATCGCGGCGATCCTGGCCTACTACCTGATGCTCGACCCGGAGGGTCCGCAGCGGAAGGGACTGGTGATCGAGACGCTGGTCACCACCAAGATGCTGGGCCGCGTGGTCGAGGAGGCCGGCGACTCGGTGGTGATCGACGACCTGCTGGTCGGCTTCAAGTACGTGGCCGACGTGCTGAAGCGCCTGGACCGCGGCGAGGACTACCGCGGCGTCCGCGTCCCCACCGACCGCCTGGTCCTGGCCGCCGAGGAGAGCCACGGCGTGATCATGCTGCCGGGCATCCGCGACAAGGATGCGTCGCCGGCCTGCATGTACCTGGCGGCCCTGCACCAGCGCGAGAGCGCACGCGGCCGCACGCTGCTCGACTACTACGTGGGCATCCTCGAGCGGCTGGGCAGCTACGACAACGTGAACCGCTCCATCGTCATGCTCGGCGCCGAGGGCATCCTGAAGAAGGACCGGATCATGGAGTCGCTGCGCGAGAGCCCGCCCACCACGGTCGCGGGCGAGCCGGTGCGCCAGGTCCTCGACTTCTGGGACGAGAAGGAGTTCGGCCCGTTCGTGAGCGCGTCGGACCGGCTGCCGCGCAACGTCATCCAGATCACCACCGACGCATTCGTGGTGACGATCCGGCCGTCGGGCACCGAGCCCAAGCTCAAGCTCTACTGCCAGCTGCTGCCCGCCGACGCGCCGCCCTCCGAGCGCGGGGCCGCCCTGCTGGGCGCCGTCCGCGCGCGCGCCGACGAGATCGCCCGGCAGATCTATGCCGACCTGCTGGGGCGCATCGACGCCTCGCTGGGAACCGCGGCGCTGCTGCTGCCCGACATCGTCGACCTGGACCGCAAGGTCGAGTTCGAGAGCGCGACGGTGCCCGCCCTGCGCCAGGCCCTTTCCGACGGAACCCACGCCGACCTCGACGGCCTGCTCGCCTGGCTCGGCGAGGCGGTGGGCGCCATGACCCCCGGCACCGACGCCCTGCCCGCCATCAAGACCTCGGTCGCGTGGCTCTGCGAGCAGTGGCGCGCGGAGCTTCCCGAAGCCCGGCTGCTGCCCGAGCTGGCGGACTGGGCCACCGGCTAGACGTCCGTGAAGCGCGCGGTCACGGTGATCGGCGGGGGCACCGGATCCTTCCACGTGCTCTCCGGCCTGCGGCGTCGGCCCGACCTCGAGATCCGCTCGGTCGTGACCATGATGGACTCGGGCGGCGACTCGGGCCGGCTGCGCGACGAGTTCGGCCTGCTGCCGCCGGGCGACCTGCGGCGCTGCCTGGTCGCGCTGTCCGGCGAATCGGATCTGCTGCGCGACCTGTTCGGCTTCCGCTTCGAGGAGGCGCCGCTCGAGGGAAGGAGCTTCGGCAACCTGTTCGTGCTGGCGCTCACGCGCACGCTGGGCTCGGAGAAGGCCGCCATCGACGCCCTCTCGCGCCTGCTCGACGTGCGCGGGCGCGTGCTGCCGGTCACCTGGGACCACCCCCACCTCTACGCCGAGCTGGCCGACGGAACGCTGCTGGAAGGCGAGGCGAACATCGGCGTGCCCGACGTGCCGAGCGCGGCGCCCATCGAGCGCGTCTACCTGGAGCCGCCGGCCCGCGCCAACCCGGACGCGCTCGACGCCATCGCCAGCAGCGACTTCGTGGTGCTGGCGCCGGGCGACCTCTACACGTCGTCGATCCCGAACCTGCTGGTGGACGGCATCGGCGACGCGCTGCGCCGCACGCCGGCGCGGCTCGTCTACATCCTGAACCTGATGACCCGCTACGGGGAGACCAGCGGCTACCCGGCGTCGCGCCACGTGTCCGAGCTGGCGCGCTACGCGGGTCGCGTGCCGGACGCGGTGCTCGCCAACCGCGGCGAGATCCCGGCGGCGCTGACCGCACGCTACGAGGCCGAGGCCGCCCACCCGGTGGAGCTCGACGAGGACGAGCTCGCCCGGCTCGGGGTGCGCCACGTGGTGCGCGCTCCGGTCATGTCGGGCACCTCGCTGGTGCGCCACGATCCGGAGCGCACGGCCGAGGCACTGGAGGCGCTGTTCGAGAGGCTCGCCGGGGACGGCGCCTGATGCGCACTGCGCCGCTCGCCTGCGTCGCCGCCGCGCTGGCCCTGCTCGCCTGCTCCGCTCCCGGGTCGACCGACGAGCCGTCGCCGACGGCGCTGGTGCTGATCACGGTCGACACGCTGCGCGCCGATCGCCTGGGCGCCTACGGCAGCGAGCGCGGCCTCACCCCGAACCTGGACGCGCTGGCCGCCGAGAGCCTGGTCTTCGACGCGGCCTACGCCCCTACGCCCTTCACGGTGCCGTCGCTGGTGTCGCTGCACACGGGTCTCCACCCGCTGTCGCTGGGTCTCCAGATCAACAGCTCGGAGGTGGCGCCCGAGGCGCTGACGCTGGCCGAGGCGCTGGCCGAGCGCGGCTGGAAGACGGCGGCGGTGGTGAGCAACGCGGTGCTACGGGGCCGGGAAGACGTGGCCCAGGGCTTCGAGATCTACGACGACACCATGCTCCAGGAGGAGGCGATCCGGCGCTGGCCCGAGCGCATCGCCGCCGACACCACCGACGCGGCGATCCGCCTGCTCGACACCTGGCGGGGCGACGCCCGGGTCGCCGACGCGCCGCTCTTCCTGTGGGTCCACTACCAGGATCCGCACGGACCGTACACGCCGCCGCCGGGCTGGCGCGAGCGCTTCCTGGCGGCGGAGCGCAGCCGCGACCCGCGTCGCCTGCCCACCGGTGCCGGCTCCCACGGCGAGGGCGGCATCCCGCGCTACCAGCAGATCGACGAGCACGACGAGGCCGCCTTCTACCGGGCGGGCTACGACGGCGAGATCGCCTACCTGGACGGCGAGCTGGGTCGCCTGCTCGACGCGCTGCGCGAGAAGGGCCTGGGCGAGCGGCTGGTGTTCGCCGCCGACCACGGCGAGTCGATGGGCGAAGACGACTACTGGTTCGCCCACGGCAACGACCTGACCGATCCGCTGCTGCGGGTGCCGCTCTTCGTGCGCTGGCCGGGCCTGGCGCCCGGGCGCCGCGGCGACGTCGCCCGCCTGGCGGACCTGCACCCCACCCTGCTCGGTGCGCTCCTCGACGCGCCGCCGACCTCGCCCGACGCGACCCGCGACCTGCTCGCCCCGGAGGCGGCGCAGGGCGCGAGCGTTCCGCTGCTCACCACCCTCGCCGTCTACCCCCACCGGCGGCTCGGCATCGTGGCCGACGGCTACAAGCTGATCCTCACCCTTCGCAGCGGCGTCTGGACGTCGCGCCTGCACCGTCGCGGCGACGAGTCGATCGACCTGGCGGCGCCGGCCCCCCACGTGGCGTCGGCGCTGCGCGAGCGGGTCTGGGCGCTGCGCGACGAGCGCACGGCCGCGGCGGCGGCGCCCCTTCGCCCGGTCGACGAACAGGAGCGCCGCCAGCTCGAGGCGCTGGGCTACACCGCCGAGCCCGCCGAATGAGGGCCGCCCTCGCGGCCCTGGCCATCGCGGTTGCCACGCTCGCCGTCTTCGCGCAGACCACCGGCCACGACTTCCTGCGCTGGGACGATCCGGTCTACGTGACCGAGAACCCGCTGCTGCGCAGCGGTCCGACCCTGGACGCCATGGCCCGGGCCTTCGCCGAGCCCTACGAGGCCAACTGGATCCCGCTCACCTGGATCTCGCTCCAGATCGATCACGCCTGGCACGGGCTCGACCCGGCCGGCTACCACGCCACAAACGTGGCGCTCCACCTGCTGGCGAGCCTGCTGCTGCACGCGGCCCTGTGGCGCGCCACCGGCGATCCGGCCCCGGCGGCGTTCGTGGCCGCCGTCTTCGCCGTCCACCCGCTGCACGTCGAGTCGGTGGCGTGGGTCTCCGAGCGCAAGGACACGCTGTCGGCGGTGTTCTTCGCCCTCGCCCTGTGGCTCCACGTGGGGTACGCCCGGGCGCCCTCGACGGGGCGCTACCTGACGGTGGTCGCCGCCACCGCGCTGGGCCTGCTGACCAAGCCCATGCTGGTGACGCTTCCCTGCGTACTGCTGCTGCTCGACGCCTGGCCGCTGGATCGCCTGAAGACCCCCGCGCAGCGGCGCCTCGCCGTGCTGGAGAAGCTGCCGCTGCTGGCGCTCGCCGCCCTGGCCAGCATCGCCACGGTCTACGCCCAGCAGCGCTACGGATCCATGGACCACGGCGACCTGCTCGACCCCGCGCTGCGCGTGGGCAACGCCGTGCTCTCGGTGGTGCTCTACCTGCGCGACGCGTTCTGGCCGAGCGGCCTGAGCGTCTTCTACCCGCACCCGCAGGACGCGCTCGCGTGGTCCGCCGTCGCCGCCTGCGGCGTGCTGCTGCTCGCCATCAGTGCCGCGGGCCTCGCGCTGCGCCGCCGCGCCCCCTGGCTGCTGGTCGGCTGGCTCTGGTTCCTGGGCATGCTCGTGCCGGTGCTGGGCCTGGTGCAGGTGGGCATGCAGGGCCGTGCGGACCGCTACACCTACCTGCCGCTCGTCGGTCTTTGCCTGGCCCTCGCGTGGAGCGTCGACCGGTCGGTGCGTTCGCCGGGGGCGCGTCGCGCCGCCGGCGCCGCGGCGCTCTGCGTCGTGCTGGCGCTCGGCGTCGCGGCCCACCGCCAGACGCGCCACTGGCGCGACACCGAGACGCTCTTCCGGCACGCGGTGGCGGTCGACCCGGACAACTGGTTCGCCCACCAGTGGGTGGGCAGCGAGCTGCTGCTGCGCGGCGCCGTCGAAGAGGCAGAGCAGGCCTTCCGCCGATCCGCCGCGCTCCGGCCCGAGTGGGCGGCGACCCATCGCGGGCTGGCCGACGTGTACGCCGAGCGCCGCGACTGGACGCGGGCGATCCTCCACTACGAACGCGCGCTGCGCCTGCGACCCCGCGACGCCGGGGCCCACATGCGCCTGGCCCGTGCGCTCGCCTTGTCGGACCAGCACGCCGAGGCCCTGGGCCGCGCGCGCCACGCCGTCCGCCTGGCCCGCGGCCACCAGCGCGCCGAGGCCCTGGTGATCCTGGCCTTCGTGCACCTGGAGCGCGGCGAGGCAGAAGCGGCGCTCACCGCCACCGACCAGGCCCTCGGGGTCCTGCCCGACCTGCCGGGCGCCTGGTCGTCGCGCGGGCTGGCGCTGCTCCAGCTCGGCCGCGGCGGCGAGGCCCGCGACGCCTTAGACCGCGCCATCGTCCTGGCCGAGCAGCAGGGCAACGCGGCGCTGGCGGCGGAGATCCGCGCCCGGCGCTAGCGCGCGCGGCGCAGCGAGCCGAGCCCGCAGATCGTCGCGTTCACCGCCAGCCCGATCACGCCGATGTGGATGCCCTCGATGCGCTTCATGCCGAGGAAGACCCCCGCCACGGCGATCGTCGCGCCCACCACCAGCCCGGCGCAGGCCGCGTCGGCGCGCAGCCGCCGCCAGTGGAGCGCCAGCAGGAAGGCGGGCACGCATTGGATCAGCAGCTCCATCTTCAGCTCGATGAGCCCCCAGAGCGTCACGTCGCGGGCGATCAGCGCGGCGCCCGCCATGCCGATCATCACCACCGCGGCGATGCGCTTGCCCAGGCGGGTAGTGTCGGGATCGTCGCGGCGGCGGCGCCCCACGTCCTCGGCGGCGATCGAGCCGAGGGACAACAGCACCGAGTCGGCGGTGGACATGATCGCGGCCAGCGCGCCCAGGAAGACCAGCACCGCCGCGCCCGCGTGGATCGGTCCCTCCGCCGCCCAGGCGCCCAGCAACAGCGGCATCACCCGGTCGGCGGCGACCTCCCCCAGCCCCTCGAAGCGCGGGATCGCCGCCAGGCCGATCAGCGTCACCACCAGCGTCGTGGTGAGCGGCATGAAGGTCATGAGCGCGAAGGCCCGCCGCAGCGTCTCGCCGCTGCGCGCCGCGTAGACGCGCTGGATCGCCTGGGGGTAGACGACGCTCGCCAGCCCGAGCAGCACGATCGTGCTGGCCCAGTTGAAGCGCTCGGCGGTGTCCGGCACCCGCACCGCGTCGGGACGCACCCGTGCGATGTCGCGGGTGATGGCGGAGAAGCCGCCCGAGTCGCCCACCAGCCAGGCCAGCAGCGCGGCCAGTCCCACCAGCATCAGCAGGCCCTGGCCGGTGTCGGTCCAGGCGACGGCGCGCATGCCGCCGAGGGTCTCGTAGAGCAGGATCACGGCCGCCAGCACCACGACCCCCAGCTCGTAGGAGACCATGCCGCCGGTCACCTGCTCCGCCATCACGCCCATGGCCTTCAGCTGGGCGAACAGGAAGTTGGCCAGCGCGACCATCATGAGCAGCGCCACCGCCAGCTGGAGCGGACGCCCGCCGTCGCGGTCGCCGAAGCGGTGGCGCACGTAGTCGCCGGGGGTCACGAAGCCGTGGGCCACCGCCAGCGGACGCAGCTTCGGCACCAGCGCGTGGAAGACCACGATGATCGACATCATGAAGCCGGTGGCCATGATCCACGAGAAGCCGCGCCGGTAGGCCTCGCCCGGGTAGCCGAGCAGCGAGTTGCCGCTGTAGGCGGTGGCGTACAGGGTGAGGAACACCACGAAGGTGCCGAGCTCGCGGTTCGCCAGGAAGTGGTCGGCCGGGCTACCGCTGCGGCGCGAGCGGCGCGCGACTTCGGCGATCACCGCCAGCGTCGTCAGGTAGACGCCGAGCCCGACGACGCCCAGCACGTCGAGGCTCACGACGCCCCCTCGTCCGGACCCGGCGGATCCGCCCGCTCGCGGGGCGCGTCCCGCACGTCGGTCAGCAGCCAGGCCCCCGCGTTCGCGAAGGCCGCGCCCACGTAGCAGAGCAGCGCCACCGCCACCCAGCCGGGAAGTCCCAGCCAGTCGCCGTCCTGCGCGCCGCCCGTCCGGTACCACGGGATCGACAGTGCGTAGAGCAGCGCCACCGCCAGCAGCAGCAGCCGCCGCAGCCGCCGTCTCCGGACGTCCGCCGCCAGGTCCGCTGCCGTGTCGCGCGCTCCGCTCAGAACAGCGCTTCCTGCCGCGGCGGCTCGGGCACCGGCGCCACCAGGGAGGCGTCGTCCTCGTCGGCCCGGTTCACCCGCGGGCTCACCGGGTGGAGACGCCACTCCGGCTTCGACGCCCCCAGGCGCTCGAGCAGGGAATCGACGTCGCCGGGCCGCGGATCCAGCCACGCCGCGTGGTCGGCCGGATCCACCACCACCGGCATGCGGTCGTGGACGCGGCGCAGCACCGGCGTCGCGTCCGCGGTGAGGATCGTGCAGGTCTCGAGCGTGCGGCCCGCCGGGTCGCGCCACTGCTCCCACAGGCCGGCGAAGCCGATCGGTCCGCCGCCCGCGGGCGTGGCGTAGTAGGGCTGCTTGAAGCCGCCCAGGTCGGCCCACTCGTAGAAGCCGTCGGCCGCCACCAGGCAGCGTCGCGCCGTCACCGCCTCGCGGTAGGCGCTGCGCGAGGTCACCGACTCGATGCGGGCGTTGATCATGCGCACCCCCACCGACGCGTCCTTCGCCCACGGCGGCACGAGTCCCCAGCGCAGCCAGTCAGCCGAGCGGGCCGAGCGACGTCCCGCCTGCGCGCGGATCGCCAGCACGTCCTGGGTGGGGGCCACGTTGTAGCGCGGAGCCAGCTCGGGCGGAGCGTCGAGCTCGAAGCGCAGCGCCAGCGCTTCCGGTGTGGAGGTCAGCGTGAAGCGTCCGCACACGCTGCTACAGTACCGCGCCGCCCCCCCTGGGAGAAAGACGAGCATGTCGAGCGAGAACGGTTCTCCCGCGCGCGAGGGGGCGCTGCCGGTCCTGGTGATCCGCGGTGTCATCGGCGGCACGCTGATGGGCCTGGCGAACCTGGTGCCGGGCATCAGCGGCGGCACCATGCTGCTGGCTGCCGGCGTCTACCCCGGCTTCATCGCCGGCATCGCCGAGGTCACCACGCTGCGCTTCCGCCTGCGCTCGCTGGTGCTGCTGGCGGCGATCGTGGGCTCGGCGGCGCTCGGCATCCTGCTGCTGGCGGGCACGGTGAAGTCGCTGGTCGTGGAACACCGCTGGGTGATGTACAGCCTGTTCATCGGGCTGACCCTCGGCGGTGTGCCGCTCATCTGGCGCATGGCGCGGCCGGCCAGCGGTGCGGTGTACGGAGCCGCGGCCGCCGCCTTCGCCGTCATGTGCGCCATGGCCTTCGGCAGCTCGGGCTCGGGCGCCGCGGCGGCCAGCGCCTTCATGCTGTTCGTCTCCGGGCTCGCCGCCGCCTCCGCCATGATCCTGCCCGGCGTGAGCGGCGGCTACCTGCTGCTGCTGCTCGGCCAGTACGAGAACATCCTGGGCACCATCGACCAGCTGAAGCTGGGCCTGCTGGGCGACCCGACCGCCGGCACCGGCTTCGACCTCACGCTGGTGATCGACGCGCTCGCGCTGGTGATTCCGCTGGGCCTCGGCGTGGCGGCGGGCGTGGTCGGCGTGAGCAACGCGCTGAAGTGGCTGCTCGAGCGCTACGAGAAGGCCACGCTGGGCGCCCTGCTGGGCCTGCTGCTCGGCGCGGTGGTGGGACTGTGGCCCTTCCAGGTGGGCGTCGAGCCCGAGCCGGGCGACGTGCTGAAGGGCCGCACCGTCACCGTCGAGAACCGCGCCGAGTTCGAGCCCGACGACTGGGCGGTGCGCCGCTTCGACCCGAGCGGCGGACAGGTCGCCGCCGCGCTGGCGCTGATCGCCGGCGGCCTGCTCGGCACCGTGGCGATCGGCCGCCTGTCGGGCGCCGGCGACGACGACGACGCCGACGCCGACGCCGACGCCTAGAGCGTCGCCGGCTTCCACTCTTCGGAAGGCTTCCGCCCCGGGCTGCGCGCGCGCTTCCGCATCGCGGATGCGCAGCCGGTGCGCAGTGGCACGGGACAACCCGGCGCGCCGCGGTCGGAACCCGTCCCCGGGGCCCCTCGCGCACGCTTCTTGCAGACTCATGGCAGCGCACGCGTGTCACTGCAGAGAGGTACCGGGATGCGAGCAGCAGATCGAGCTGGAACCTGGCGACGCCGCCTTCTTCTTCTCACCGTCGCGATCGTTTCGGGCGCGAGCGTCGGCTGTCCCGCCTTCCACACCAAGGACAACACCGTCGACCGCACGCCCGTCGTCGACACCGGCGCGGGCGCATCGATCATCTATCCGGGGCAGTCGGCTCCGACCTACCAGGGGGCGTACCACCCGAAGGTGAGCGGCAAGGGGAGCTACGGACCCCCCGCGCCGCAGGCGAACCCGGCCGGTGCGCCGCCGCAGGGGTCGTACCCGCCGGCCCCGGCGCCCACCCAGAGCCCGGCCCCGGCACCCCAGGGCGCGTACGGGGCTCCGCAGGGCGCCGTCCCGCCGCAGGGCCCCGATCCCTACGGCCGGCGTGCGACCAGCGGCGCCCCCGCTCCGGCGCCGTCGTCGGCGATCACCATGATCGGCGGCAACACCACCGAGGTGGAGGTCCACCAGAAGGTCGACGAGGCGCCGGTCTGGTGGAAGTACGTGACGCTGCCCTTCGCGGTGGTGGCGGCCCCCTTCGTGTACGCCGCCGACAAGGTCCGCGGCGAGCCCACGCCCGGTCCGGAGGTGCCGACGCTCGACAACGCACCGCCCCCGCCGCCCCCGGGCCCCGCGCCCACCGACTACGAGACGGCCCGCCTGCGCCAGATGGAGGAGGAGCTGAACCGGCGCCAGGGCGCCCCCGCGCCCCAGGCCGCGCCCGCGTACCCGCCCCGGCAGGCCGCACCGACCCAGGCGCCCCAGGCCGGATCCTTCGCCGAGGAGCTGGCCGCCCTGCGCCGGGTGCCCGCCCCGGTCGCCACGCCGCGTCCCGAGCGCCAGCAGCCGGCGCCCCGTGCGACGACCGCCGCCGTGGCGCGACCCGACGCGAACCCCCAGCTCGCCGCCGCGTCCGGCCACGTCGACCGCGACGGCGACGGCGCCACCGACCAGTGGATCTTCCGCGAGCGCGGCGAGATCGTGCGCGAGCTGCTCGACGAGGACTTCGACGGACGTCCCGACCGCACGCTCCACTACGACCTGGCCACCCACGAGATCCGCGCCATCGAGGAGGACGCGAACCACGACGGACGCGTCGACACCTGGACCCAGCTGAAGGACGGCGCCATCCTGCGCCGCCGTGCCGACGACGACGGCGACGGCCACGTCGACACCTGGAGCTACTTCCGCAGCGGCACCCTGGCGCGCCTGGAGCGCGACTCCACCGGCGACGGCTTCCGCGACCGCGTCTCCCACTACGAGAACGGACGCCTGGCCCGGGAGGAGCAGGACGACGACGGCGACGGTCGTGCCGACGCGGTGCGCACCTACGACGCGAACGAGCAGGTGGCCCGCCTCGAGGAGGACTCGGACGGGGACGGCCGCATCGACGTGATCTCCCACTACCAGGACGGACGCCTGAAGCGCCGCGAGGTGCTCGACGCGTCGGTGCTGGCGCCGGCGCCGCTGCTGACGGAGCACAACTAGTGCCCCGCGACCTGCACCAGGCGGTGGGCTTCCTGCTGGGAATCGCCCTCGCCTTCTGGCTCTCGCCGCTGCGCATCCAGGCGAGCGGACCGGGCGTTCCCGACCCCCAGCTCGCGCCGCTGGAGGCCGAGCTGCTGCGCCAGGTGAACGACGTGCGCAGCCAGCGGCACCTGCGACCGCTCCAGCGCAGCGAGGCGCTCGACGCGGTGGCCCGCGCCCACAGCCGGGACATGGCGGCGCGCGGCTACATCGCCCACGAGAGCCCGGAGGGCGCGAACGCCGTCGACCGGCTGACCCAGGCCCGGCTCGACGGCTTCACGCTGGCCGCCGAGAACATCGGCGCCACCAGCCGCGCCCAGCCCAACCGCGAGATCGTCTCCGGCTGGGTGCGGTCGCCGATCCACGCGCGCAACCTGTTCTCGCCGGTCTTCAACGCCACCGGCATCGGCATCGCCCGGACCTCCGACGGAACGCTCCTCTACACCCAGGTGTACGTGACCTATCCTCGGTAGGTGATCGTCCACCTCGTCGACGGGACCTACGAGCTCTTTCGCCACCACTTCGCCCTGCCCGACCACGTGAACCGGGACGGCATGGAGGTGGCCGCCACCCGCGGCGTCCTGGGGTCGGTGGTGGGACTGGTGGAGGGCGGCGCCAGCCACGTGGGTGTCGCGACCGACCACGTGATCGAGTCGTTCCGCAACGCGCTGTACCCCGGCTACAAGACCGGCGAGGGCATCGAGCCCGAGCTGCGCAACCAGTTCGAGCTGCTCGAGGACGTGCTGCGCGCCGCCGGCTTCGCCGTGTTCGCCATGGTGGAGCACGAGGCCGACGACGGTCTCGCCACCGCCGCCGCCACCGCCGCCGCCGACCCGCGGGTCGAGCGCGTCGAGATCTGCACGCCCGACAAGGACCTGGCCCAGTGCGTGGAGGATCCGCGGGTGGTGCAGGTCGACCGGCGCAAGGGCGTGACCTACGACGAGAAGGGGGTCGTCGAGAAGTTCGGCGTCCCGCCGGAGTCGATCGCCGACTACCTGGCGCTGGTGGGCGACAGCGCCGACGGCTTTCCCGGACTGCCCGGCTGGGGCGCCAAGTCGGCCGCGACGGTGCTGTCGCGCTACGGCCACATCGAGGCGATCCCGGCCGACCCGGCCGAGTGGGACGTGAAGGTGCGCGGCGCGGCGAAGCTGGCGGCCACCCTCGAACGCGAGCGGGACCAGGCGCTGCTGTTCCGCCGGATCGCCACGGTCGTGACCGACGTGCCCGGCCTGGGCGACGTCGACGACTGGCGCTGGAGCGGGCCCTCGGACGCCTTCGAGGAGCTGTGCGACTACCTGGAGCTTCCGAACCTGCCCGCACGCGTCGGGCGGCTGGCGAAGGCTCGCGCCTAGGGGGTCAGCACCGCCGTGAGCCGGCGATCGTTCCAGTAGACGTCGAGGGGCTGGCCGGGGTCGGCGCCCGCCGGCAGCACCGCGTAGCCCACCACCCGCTCGCCGGCGGCCAGCGGTCCGAGCGCGCCGTCGACCACCCCGAACTCGGCCGGATCCGCCGCGTTGGGCGAGAAGGCCACGTGGCCCTGCACGAAGGTGAGGTTCCCCCAGAACGCGCCGGGGGCGTCGGCGCGCACGTGGAACACGACCACCGGTCCGGCCGGCGCGAGAGCGCGCGCGGCCAGGTCGCGGGCCAGGCGCGTCTCGAAGGCGCGCGAGCGCGCGAAGCGCACCTGGAGCGTGCTCGCGTGGTCGGCGTCGCGCTGCACAAGCGTGGCCGGGGCGCGGTCCTGGAGCACCTCGACGATCGCCACCAGGTCCTCGATCTCGCGGGCCGACAGCACGAGCGGCGCGGCGGGCTGCTGCGGAAGCGCGGGCGGTGCCGCCGCCACGCGGGGTGTGGGGGCCGGCTGCGGCGGCGCCGGAGTCGACGGCGCGCTCACGCCCGGCGCCTCGCCCTTCGGCGGCAGCACCGGCTGCTGGGGCTCCACCTCGACCAGGTTGTAGGGGTTGTTCGGATCGCTCTCGCGGTGGAACGCCTCCCAGCCGTAGGGGCGCGGCAGGAACTCGGGCGCCAGCGGCGGAATGTCGTTCGGGTCGACGCGCTTCGCGGCCTTGCACGGGATGTCCCGTGCCTCGCGCACGATGAAGATGCTGCCGTCCGGACAGACGCCGCTGATGGCCTCGGCGCGGCCGACACCCACGAGCGTCAGGGCGGCCACGCCGAGCGGGAGGAGGAGGCGGGAGGAACTCGCGGCCATGCCCCGAGTCTACTCCAGAACCTACAGAAAACCTATATATTTCAACTAGATAGAGCTATTGCGCGGGCCGCTTCCGGGATCCGGCCTTCCGCTTGCGCGGCCGCCTCTTGGAGGCCTTCCTGCCCGTCGGCTGCACATCGCCGAGGCCGCGGGCGCGCTCGCGCAGGGCCTCGAGCGCGCGCCGCTCGGCGGCGGTCGGCGCCCGCACGCCGCCGCGCGGCAGCCTTCCCAGGCGCAGCGGACCCATGCGGATGCGGCGCAGCGCGCGCACCGGGTGACCCAGCGCCAGCAGCGCGCGCCGGATCTGTCGCTTGCGGCCCTCCACCAGGGTGAGGTGGAAGCTCGTGGTGTTCGCCTCGGCGTCGAAGCGCACCCGCGAGAGCTTCGCCGGCGCGGTCATGCCCTCCTCGAGACGCACGCCCCGCGCCAGACGCTTCTGCGCGCGCTCGCCCAGCTCGCCGCGCACCGTCACCTGGTACTCGCGCTCCACCTCGTGGGAGGGATGCAGCAGCGCGTGGGTGAGCTCACCGTCGTTGGTGAGCAGCAGCAGCCCCTCGGTGTCGCGATCGAGCCGGCCCACCGGGAAGGCGCGCGTCCCGCGGTCGGGCAGCAGGTCGAGGACGGTCGGGCGCCCTTCCGGATCGCGCACCGTCGAGAGCACGCCGCGCGGCTTGTTCACCACCCAGTAGCGATGCGTCTCGAAGCGCAGCCGCTCGCCGTCGAGCTCGACGGTGTCGCGCTCCGGGTCGGCGCCGTCGCCGAGCTTCGCCGTCCGGCCGTTCACCGACACCCGGCCGGCCTCGATGAGGCTCTCGGCGCCGCGACGCGACGCCACGCCGGCGGCGGCCAGAAGCTTCTGCAGCCGCTCGCGGGCCATCGCTGTCCGGCGGCTCAGTGGGTGACGGGCGGCGGCGCGGCGGGCTCGCCTTCGGCGGCGCCCGCCTCGGCGGGCACTTCGGACCCGGCGGACTCGGCGGGCTCGGCGCCGGCCTCGGGCTCGGCCAGCGGCGTGACCGGCGCGTCCTCGTCGTCCGACGGAAGCTCCGCCACCTCGCGCAGCGCCGGCAGGTCGCCCAGCTTGGGCAGCCCGAAGACCTCGAGGAAGCGGCGCGAGGTCGCGTACACGATGGGTCGGCCCGGCACCTCGCGGTGCCCGGCAATGCGGACCAGGTTGCGCTCGAGCAGGCTGCGCAGCACCGCGCCGGCGTCGACGCCGCGCACGTGCTCCACCTCGGCCCGCGTCACCGGCTGCCGGTAGGCCACGATCGCCAGGGTCTCGAGGGCCGCCTGGGAGAGGCGCAGCGCGCGGGTCTTCTGGATCTGCTTCAGGTACGGCGCGAACTCGGGCAGCGAACGCATCTGGAAGCCGCCGGCCACCTCCCAGATCTCGAACGCGCGCCGCGACTCGGCGTACTCCGCGTTCAGCTCCTTCACCAGGGCGCGCACCTTCGAGGGGTTGCAGCGCGGAATGAGCTCGGCGATGCGCGTGGGCGGGATCGGCTCGGGGCTGGCGAGCACGACGGCTTCGACGATGCGCTTCTGCTGTTCGGCGTCCATGGGGCGGTCCTCACATGAGTTCGGAGATGCGCTCGACCCAGCCCTGGTCGTCGGGCGCGGCCTTGCGGCGCAGGTGGATGGGGCCGGCGGGGACCCCCTCGCCGTCGAGTCCCTGGTACAGGCCCAGCGCCTCCAGCCGGGTCAGCTCGAGGATCGCCAGGAAGGTGGCCACGATGATCTGGCGGCTGGCGTACTCGCCCTCTTCCTTCAGCAGACCCTCGAACTCGCACGACTCGCGGTCCGCCAGGGCCTGCATCACCACGAGCATGCGCTCGTGGACGGTCACCGTCTCGACCTCGACCTCGTGGGCAGCGCCGGAGGGTCCGGCCCGCAGCAGCGCCGTGCGCAGCGCCTCCACCAGCTGGAACAGCCCCACCTCGATCTCGCGCTCGCTCTCGGGCGGCGGCTCGAGGTCCGGACCGTGGGCGGCGAAGATGTCGCGGCCCAGCAGCTGGCGGTCGCCCAGCTCGCCGGCCACCTCCTTGAAGCGCTGGTACTCGAGCAGCCGGGCCACCAGCTCGGCGCGCGGGTCGACCGACTCGTCCTCGCCCTCCGACTCGACCGGCAGCAGCATGCGCGACTTGATCCACGCCAGCGTCGCCGACATGACCAGGTACTCGCCGGCCACGTCCAGGTTCAGCTCGCGCATCAGGTCCAGGTACTCGATGTACTGGGAGGCGATCTCCGCCACCGGGATGTCGGTGATCTCGACCTCGTTCACCCGGATCAGGTGGAGCAGCAGGTCGAGCGGGCCCTCGAAGACGCCGAGCTTGACGTCGTAGGTCGAGCCTCCGGAAACGGGCGATGCGTCCACGGACGCGAGAGCGTCGGACGGGGCCGCGGTCATGTGCGCTCCGAGCAGTCGGCGCGGAAGGCGGAGGAGGGAGGCAGGGCGAGTATGGAGAATCCCCTACGCGCCGGCAACGCCGGGTCCCCTCTCACCGGCGCCGCCGCGACGGCCGGCCGCGAGCCACCTCGGCGGCCAGCGCCAGGGCCTCCTCGCGCGTCTTCACGGCTCCGTCCAGGAACGCCAGCCGCACCCGCTCGAGCGCCCGCCCCAGCGTGGGACCCGCGAGCCCCAGCGCCGCCAGGTCCTGGCCGTTGATCGGGAGCCGCCGGTGCCGGTCCTCGGCCGCGTAGCGCGCGATCCGGCGGCGCAGCGCGGGCTCGGCCCAGGCGTGGAGCGCGTGGAGCTCCTCTTCCGGCAGGTCGCGCAGCGCCGCGTGCACCGGACCGCGCCCGCGCCCCCGCGCCAGCGCCCGCAGCGCGCGATCGCGCACCCGCGGCATCTGGACGATGCGCTCGGCGACGCCGCCGCGCACCGCGACCCGCCGCAGCGCGCGGCGGCGCAGCGGGGGCGGCAGCGGTGCCAGCCAGACGGCGAAGCCGGTGGCCCAGGCGCGCCAGCGCGCGGCGCGCCAGGGCGGCTCCGCCACCGCACGCCCCACCCGGCGCAGCGCCGCCGAGGCCTTCTTGTCGAACACCAGTCCCGGCTCGAGGGCGCCCAGCACGTGCCAGTCCGAGAGCAGCCGCAGGGCCCGGGCCGGGTCGAGACCGAGCTCGGCGTCCTGGAACAGCTTCTGGAGCTCGCGCCGCATGCGCTCGCCGCTCACACGCCCGAAGGCGCCCTCGCGCAGCGCCCCGCGCAGCGACGTGCGCGAGGCGCGGCTCACCGAGAAGCCGAGCCGCGGCGCCAGACGCGCCGCCCGCAGCGCGCGGGTCGGATCGTCGCGGAAGCTCTGGGGGTGCAGCACGCGCAGCGAGCGCTTGCTCAGGTCCTCCAGGCCGCCGGTGGGATCGACGATCCCGGCGTGCCGCGCGCGGGCCGCCTTCGACAGCGGCAGCGCCACCGCGTTCACCGAGAAGTCGCGCCGCCAGAGGTCCTCCTCCAGCGGCGCCGGCTCGACCACCGGCAGCGCGCCCGGGTGCTCGTAGGTCTCGCGGCGCGACCCGGCCAGGTCGACCACGCCCCCGCCGCCGCGCAGCACCACCGTGCCGAAGCGCTCGTGCACCTCGATCTCGGCGTCCGGCGGGGCCGCCGCCCGCGCCAGGTCCGCCGCCGACGGCTCGCCCGGCTCGACCAGCAGGTCGACGTCGCGCAGCGGGCGCTCGAGCAGCCAGTCGCGCACCGGCCCGCCCACCAGGTGCACGCCGCAGCCGGACGCCTCGGCGGCCTCCAGCACGCGGCGCACCAGATCCGCCTCGGGCGCGGGAATGGCGCGCAACAGCTCGCTGGTGCGGGGCCGCTTCATCCGCTGCGCGAACGTCCGGCGCCGCGCGGATGCCGTTCCTCGACGGTCTCGCGCAGCCGCGCGCGACTCACGTGGGTGTAGACCTGGGTGGTGGAGAGATCCGCGTGGCCCAGCATCGACTGGACGGCGCGCAGGTCGGCTCCGCCCTCCAGCAGGTCGGTGGCGAAGGCGTGGCGCAGGACGTGGGGCGAGACCCGGTCCTGGGGGATGCCGGCGCGGCGCGCGACGGCCCGCAGCCGCTGGAAGAAGTTCTGGCGCGTCATGGCCGCGCCCCGGTTCGACAGGAAGACGGCGTCGACCGTCCGCTTCGCCGCCTTCAGCAACGAGGGTCGCGCCCGCTCGAGGTACGCGTCGAGCGCGGCCAGGGCGGGCTCCCCCAGCGGCACGATGCGCTCCTTGTTGCCCTTGCCGACCACCCGCAGCAGTCCACCCCGACGGTCGATGGCGCCGAGCACCAGGCCCACCAGCTCGCTCACCCGCAGGCCCGAGCCGTAGAGCACCTCCAGCATGGCCCGGTCGCGCAGGCCGAGCGGCGTGTCGTCGTCCGCGGCCTCGATCAGCGCCACCGACTCGTCGCTGCGCAGCACCTTCGGCAGCGTGCGCGCCATGCGCGGCGCCAGCAGGCCCTCGGCCGGATCGCCGGAGAGCGCCCCCGACTCGCCGGCGTGGCGCAGCAGCCGTCGCACCGCCACCAGGGTCCGGGCGCGGCTGCGCGCCGACAGTCCGTCGCCCTCGAGCGAGACCACGAAGCCGGTCAGGTGCTCGCGACCGACGTCGCGCATGCGCGCCACGCCCTGCCCTTCGAGGTACGCCGCGAAGCGCGCCAGGTCGCGGCCGTAGGCCTCGAGCGTGCGCGGCGCCAGGCCGCGCTCCACCGCTCCGTGGGTGAGGAAGGCGTCGACGCAGGCGTCGACGTCGGCCCGCTCAGCCATTCCCCGGGCCTTCGGAGCGCGCCGCCGCCAGCAGCCGCTTCTCGAGGGCGGCGAGCACCTTGCGGTCGAGCACCTTCTTGCCCTGCGCGTCCTTCAGGTAGAAGGTGTCGGTCACCTGATCCAGCACGGTGCCGGCCTTCGAGATGTAGATCTCGAGGTCCAGGTCCGCGATCACGGCGGTCAGGTCGTGGAGCAGGCCCAGCCGGTCGTCCGCCGCCACGTCGGCGATCGTGTAGAAGTCGGACTCCTCGTTGGTGACGGTGACCGCCTCCGGCTTCGAGGACGGGGGCCGCGTGCGGCGGACGGTGCGCCCGCGCCGCTTCAGCAGCTGCGCGACCGTGACCTCGCCGGAGAGCACCTCCTCCAGGGTGCGTCGCAGCGTCTCCCAGCCGATCGACTGCTCGTTCTCCTCGCCCTCCGGCGTGGTCACCCGGTAGACCTCGAGCGCCAGGCCGGAGCGCATGGTGTAGACATGCGCCCCGAGGATGTTGATGTGCAGGGCGGTCAACACGCCCGCCACCTTCGAGAACAGTCCGTGCTCGTCGCGGGCGCACAGGATCAGCTCGGAAAAGCCGCCCCGGAACGATCGCACCGACATGGCCAGCCGCTTCTCCGGCTCGAAGTCGAGCACCACGCGGGCGTGGCGCGCGATCTGCGACGGCGAGTGCGCCGTGAAGTAGCGGCGCGGCATCAGCTCGAAGTACTGCTCGACCAGGCCGGCGTCGACCCCCTGCTTGCCCAGCTCGACGGCGGCCGCCTCGCGGCGCACCTCGACGCGGCGGTCGATCAGCTCCCGCGCCCGCCCCGCGTCGTCGGCGCCGGTCTCCAGGAACTCGGCGGTCTTCTCGAAGAGCTCGCTGAGCAGCCGCCCCTTCCAGTCGCTCCAGGCCTGCTTCGACGACGCCCGGATGTCGGCGATCGTCACCAGGTACAGGTTCCGCAGGTTGGTCCGGTCCCCCACCAGCCGCGCGAAGTCGAGTACGAGCCGGGGGTCGGAGAGGTCGCGGCGCTGCGCCAGGTGGGACATCACCAGGTGCTGCTCCACCAGGAACACCACCCGATCGACGGTCTCGGCGTCCAGGCCCATGCGCTCGAGGCAGGCCCGGGTGCGGACCGCTCCCTTGGGCGAGTGGTTGCCGCCGAGCCCCTTGCCGATGTCGTGGAACAGGCAGCCCAGGTACGCCACGGTCAGGTCGTCGACGCCACGGATCAACTCGGTCTGGGCGGGCAGCTCGTCCTTGTAGTCGCCCTTCACCAGCCGGCGCAGCTCTTCGACCAGGAAGATGCTGTGAACGTCGACGGTGTAGGTGTGGTACATGACGTGCTGCCAGCGGCAGACGATGTGGTCCCACTCGGGCATGAACGCCCCCAGCAGACCCACCTCGTTCATCGCGATCAGCGAGCGGGTGACGCGGCGCTCGCCGCGGAGCACCCGCAGGAAGGCGTCCACCGCCGCCGGGTCCTTGCGGTAGCCGTCGTCGATCAGGTGCAGGTGCTCGCGGATCAGCCGTCGCGCCTTGCGGGTGAGCGGCACGTCGTGGTCCTGGGCGATGGCGAAGGTGCGGATCAGCTGGACCGGGTCCTCGCGCAGAAAGCGCGCGTGCGGGATCTCGAGCTGGCCGTTGGCGATGCGCAGGCCGCCCTCCACGTACTGCACGCGCCGGCGCCGCGGCACCTTGCGCACGCGCGCCAGGCACTGCTCGATGACGAGCGAGCTGTAGTTCGCCACGGCGCGGGCGTGGCGGTAGTAGTCGCCCATGAAGCGCTCGACGGGAAGCTCGTGACCCGGGCTGCCCTCGGCGTCGCCGTAGCCGAGCGTCTGGGCCACCTGCTCCTGGAGCTCGAAGCTCATCTGGTCGTGCTCGCGCCCCACCACCAGGTGCAGCTCGTTGCGCACCCGCCACAGGAAGTCGAGCGCGCCGAAGAAGAGGTCCGCCTCCTCCTCGGTGAGCAGGCCCAGGTGCAGGAAGTCGTTCTTGCCGCGGGCGCTCGACTCGGAGGCCTGCATCGCCCAGTAGCAGGTGTGGTAGTCGCGCAGGCCGCCGGCGCCCTCCTTGATGTTCGGCTGGAGCAGGTAGAGCGAGTCGCCGAACTGGGTGTGCCGCTCCTGCTGCGCCAGGATCAGCCGCGAGATGAAGCGCTCCGGCTTCGCCACCAGCTTGCTCTGGAGCAGGTGGTTGAACTGGTGGAAGAGCACGCCGCTTCCGGCCAGGTAGCGCGGCGCCAGCACCGCCGTGCGCACCGACTCGTCCTGGGTCGCGAGCTGGAGCGTCTCCTGGAGCGTCCGCGTAGCGCCCCCCACGGTGACCTGGGCGTCCCACAGCCAGTACTGCATGCGCTCCGCCACCGCCTTCACGTGGTCCGTCAGGCGGTCGCGGTACAGGAACAGGATGTCCACGTCCGAGTGGATGCTCATCTCGCGCCGTGCGTAGCCGCCCACCGCCACGACGCACAGGTCCGACGGCCCCTCGCCGCCCTCGCCGAAGTAGCACTCCTCCGAGAGCTGGAAGAGCCGGCGCAGCAGGCGGTCGATCAGGTCGGAGTGGGTCTCGTTGACGATGCGCCCGCTCTCGACCTGGGCGTGCAGCTCGAGCAGGTACGCGCGGGACGCCTTCAGGTAGGCGCGCACCGCCGCCGGGACGTCGAAGCCGGCGTCGGCACCGCCCGCGCGCAGCTCGAGCGACGGGTGGAGGAAGTCGTCGATCGGGGGAGCGTTCACGGCCGGGGGTTCCAGGCGAGGCTCGAGCCCGAGTCGCGGTACTGGACCAGCGCCTCGGCGATCTGCTCCGCCATGGCGTGGATGTACTCGCGATCGCGCAGCCGCTTCGCCTCGGTCTTGTTGGTCAGGAAGCCCGCCTCCACCAGCACCGACGGCATGGTCGACAGGAAGAGCACGTAGAACGGTCCCTTCTTCACGCCCAGGTCGGGCACCGGACCGTAGGGACGGGGCATGCCCCCGACGATCTGTCCCTGGACCAGCTCGGCCAGCTTGCGCGACAGCGGCGAGACCTCGTGCACGCGGAGCTTCGCGAGCGTGCGCTGGAGGGCGTTCACCTCGCTGCGGCTCACGCCGTTCTCGCGGGCGGCGACGGTCAGGCTGTGGCGCTCGTGGTTCTCGTCCAGGTAGTAGGTCTCGACCCCGCGCACCGAGCGACGCGGCGCCGCGTTCGCGTGGAGCGATACGAACAGGTCGCCGCGCGCCGCCTCGGCCCGGGCGGTGCGGTCCTCCAGGGTGAGCGTCTCGTCGCCGTCGCGGGTGAGCACCACCCGGAAGCCGCGCTCGGCCAGGTCCTGCTCGAGCGCCCGCGCCATGGCGAGGGTCACCCGCTTCTCCTGGATCCCGCCGACGCCGATGGCGCCTGGATCGCGTCCGCCGTGGCCCGGATCGAGCACGACCGTGCGCACGCCGCGGATCGACGAGGGCAGCATCGGCTCCTGGGGGACGCCGGGCCGGTGCGGTAACCCCACGCCGCTTCGCGGCCCGAAGACGTCGAGCACCAGGCGGTCCGGATGCGACAGGGTGATCAGGCGGTGCCGCGCGTAGCGCTGGAGGTCGACCACGACGCGGATGGAGCTGCGCGTGTTCTGGCCGATGCGCACGCCCTCCAGCAGACCGTCGCGCACGGCGATGCCGTCGAGGAAGCGACGCCCGACCCAGACGCCCTCGAGGTCGAGGTAGAGGCGCTCGGGCCGGTCGGCGCGGGCGTCGGCCGCCAGCCGCCGCGGCTCGCGCTTGATGCGCACCGCCCGGTCGAGCTCGATCACCACGCGCGTGTAGTCGGGGTACGACCAGTGACGCACTTCGGTGACGTCGCCCAGACCCGGCGGCCGCTCGACGCCCATCAGCGCCGGCGCGAGCAGCAGGCACAGCAGCGGTCCGATCGCGCGCCGACGCCTCACGACTCGTCTCCCAGGCGCGCGCGCAGGTCGGCCAGCAGCGACAGCGCCTCGATCGGTGTGGTCTGCTCCGGGTCGATCCGCCGCAGGCGCTCGAGCACGTCGCGCTCGCCCCGCGACGGACCCGGCGCGGAGAACAGGCCGAGCTGGTCGGCGTCCGCCGCCTCCCGGTCGACCGGGGCGCCGCCCAGCGCCAGGCGCGGCCGGCCCGACTCGTCGAGCTCGCTCCCCTCCAGGTTGCGCAGGATCTCGCGGGCGCGCGCGATCAGCTCGGCGGGCAGCCCGGCCAGGCGCGCCACCTGGATCCCGTAGGAGCGGTTCGCGCTGCCCGGCACCAGCCTCCGCAGGAACAGCACCTCCTCGCCCCACTCGCGCGCCTCGAAGTGGGCGTTGGCGACCCGCGTCTTGGTGCGGGCGAGGTCCGCCAGCTCGTGGTAGTGGGTGGCGAAGAGCGTGCGGCAGGCCAGGCCCGGCGCGTCGTGCAGGTGCTCGGCCACCGCCCAGGCGATCGACAGTCCGTCGAAGGTGCTGGTGCCGCGACCGATCTCGTCCAGGATGATCAGGCTGCGACGCGTGGCCTGCGAGAGGATCTCGGCGGTCTCGCGCATCTCCACCATGAAGGTCGACTCGCCGCGCGCCAGCCGGTCCGACGCGCCGACCCGCGTGAACACGCGGTCGACCACGCCGATCTGCGCGCTGGCAGCCGGGACGTAGCTGCCGATCTGGGCCAGCAGCACGATCAACGCCACCTGGCGCAGGTAGGTGCTCTTGCCCGACATGTTCGGGCCGGTCAGCACCAGCAGCTGGCGCTCGTTCGGGTCGAGCTCGGTGTCGTTGGGAACGAAGGCCTCGTCGCCGCGAGCCGCCAGCAGCGGCTCGATCACCGGATGGCGCCCCGCCTGGATCAGCAGCCGCTCGCCCTCGTCCACCACCGGACGCGTCCAGCCGTCGCGGCGGGCCACCTCGGCCAGCGCGGCGGTGGCGTCCAGCACGGCCACCGCCTCGGCGGCCTGCCGGATGGCGGCGGCGTGCTCCAGCACCGAGAGCCGCACCCGCTCGAAGATCTCGCGCTCCAGGGCGGCGGCGCGCTCGTTGCCGCCGCGCACGGTCTGCTCCACCTCGCGCAGCTCGGACGTCGTGAAGCGCTCGGCGTTCGCCAGCGTCTGCTTGCGCTCGTAGTGATCGGGCACGCGCGCGAGCTGCGCCTTGCTCACCTCGATCGAGTAGCCGTGCACCGGGTGGAAGCGGATCTTCAGGCTGGGAATGCCGGTCCCTTCGCGCTCGCTCGCCTCGAGGCCCGCGATCCACTCGCGTCCCTTGCGCACGCCCTCGCGCAGGCCGTCGAGCTCCGCGTGGAAGCCCTCGCGGATGAAGCCGGTCTCGTTGGCGCCCCGGCTGCCGCGGGCCAGGGCCGGCGGCTCGTCCACCAGCGCCTCGCGCAGCAGCCCGGCCGGATCCGGCAGCGCCTGCGGAACCCGGATGCCCGACGGAAGCGTCTCCGCGCCGGCGGGCAGGCGCTCCTCGTCGGGCTCGCGCAGCGCCGTCTCCACCCCGGGCAGCGCCTCCAGCGAGGCGCGCAGCGCCACCAGGTCGCGGGGGGTGGCGGTCGGGCGCGCGGCCTTGGCCAGCAGGCGCTCCAGGTCGCGCACCGGCCGCAGCGCCTCGCGTACCCGCGCGCGCGGCCGGTCGCGGTCGGCCAGGGCCGCCACCGCGTCCTGGCGCGCGCCGATCGCCGACGGCGACACCAGCGGATAGGCGAGCCAGCGCGCCAGGCGGCGCGCTCCCAGCGGCGTGACCGTCACGTCGAGGCGCTCGAGCAGCGTGCGCGCCCGGGTTCCGTCCTCGCCGTTGCGGAACAGCTCCAGGTGGGCGCAGGTGGCGGCGTCGAGCACCATCGCCTCACCCAGCGTGTAGTGGCGCAGGCGCGCGGTGTGCGCGAGCGCGAAGGGCTGGTTCGTGGTCAGGTAGCGCAGCAGCGCCGCCGCCGCGCGCGAGGCGGCGTCCTTCGCGCCGGCCGCCAGGCCCAGGGTCTCGTCCGGCAGGTCGTCCGCGTCGAAGGCCGACACCGGCAGCCGGCTGAACACGGCGCGCGGCAGGTGGAGGGTCAGCTGCGGCTCGAACGCGCACTCCTCGGCCAGCAGCACCTCGCGCGGATCGATGCGGCAGAGCTCCTCGACCAGCACGCCGGGCAGTCGCTCGCCCGCGTCGCGGGCCACCTCGGTGGCGCGGAACTCGCCGGTCGACGCGTCGATCACGGCCATGCCCACGCGCCCCGCGTCTTCTTCCGCGGGTGCGATCGCCACCAGCGACAGCTCGCTGCGCGACTCGATGCGCTCCGGGTCGCCCACCAGGCCGGGCGTCACCACCTCGACCACCTCGCGCTTCACGAGCCGCCGTCCGGCCACCGCCTTCGGATCCTCGACCTGCTCGCAGATCGCCACCCGGTGGCCCAGCTCGGCCAGGCGCTTCAGGTGCTGGTCCGCGGCGTGCACCGGCACGCCGCACATCGGCACCGGATCGTCCTTGTCCTTGTCGCGGCTGGTGAGCGCGATGTCGAGCAGCGGCGCCGCGATCTCGGCGTCGCGCAGGAACATCTCGTAGAAGTCGCCCATGCGGTAGAAGACGATCGCGTCCGGGTGCTCCGCCTTGATCGCCAGGAACTGGCGCATCATCGGCGTCTCGAGGGCCTTGCGACTCATGTCAGCGACTCGCCGCGGCGCGGCAGCCGCCGGCGCTCCAGCACGTCCAGCAGCTCGGCCAGCGCCTTGTTCGCCTCGCCGTCGCGGCCCTCGGCCAGCAGGATGCGCCCGGTCACCATCAGCGGCTCCGGGTCGTCCGGGTCGGCCTCGGCGACGGCGCGCAGCTGGCCGAGCGCCTCGTCGACGGCGCCGCGCGCGGCCAGCGTCCGGGCCAACGCGAGCCTCGCCTGACGGTCGTCCGGCGCCTCGTCGAGCCGCTTGGACAGGAAGTCCTCGAAGTCGCGCGCCCGATCGGCCGCGGCGTAGGCCGTCTCGAGCCTCGGGTAGACCTGCGCTCCGGCGTTCGGGTCGAGGGACGGCACCTTCGACCAGGCCGCCAGGGCCGCCTTGTTGCGTCCGCGCTCGGCCTCGATCTCGCCCAGCGCGATCCAGGCGGAGACCAGGCTTCCGTCCCTGCGCAGGGCGCGCTTGAGCGCCTTGCGGGCGTCGTCGCTGCGCCCCTCGGCGTGGGCCGCCTGGGCGCTCTTCACCAGCAGCGCGGCTTCGTTCGCCACCTCGGCCGCGGCCTCGCGATCGACCTTGGCCAGCCGGCGCGCCACCTCGATGGCCCGGTCGTAGTCGCGCACGTCCTGGAGCAGCGACACCAGCGCGCGCAGCGCCGTCTCGTGGCGCGGGTCGTGGGCGAGCACCTCGTCCCAGGAGGCGATCGCCCGCTGCAGGAAGCCGCCCTTCTGGAAGTCGAGGGCCAGGTCGGCCAGCGCGGCGCGCGTCTGCTCCTCGGAGAGGTCGTGGCGCAGCAGCAGGTTCTGGTGCACCCGGATCGCCCGCCCGATCTCGCCGCGCATGCGGTAGAGCCGGGCCAGCGCGAGGTACGGCTCGACGCCGCTCGAGTCGAGCTGGACCGCCGCCGTCAGCAGGCGCTCCGCCTCGTCGAGGTCGTGGTCCAGCACGGCGAGCAGTGCGCCGCGCAGGGCCTCGTCCGCATCTTCGGGTGCACGTCGGCTGCGGCCGAGCGCGCGTCGCCACCAGGCCATCGGGTTCCGGGGTCAGCCGTTCCCGCTGGAGGCGCCCCCCGTCGGCAGCGAGCCGGCGGGGGTCCGTCCTCCTGGGGAATCGGACTCGGGGGCGAGAGGGAGATTTCGGAGCTGATGGATCTCGGCTTCGAGTCCGCCGATCTCCTTGCGGTAGCGGCGATGGACCAGACCGTTGCGCGCCGACGCGAGCAGGAACCAGATGGCCACCAGGCCGGCGCCGGCGCCGAACGGCACCAGCACCACCTGCCAGAGGGGCACGTTGACCAGCTCCCCCGCCACGTAGTGGACGTTCACCAGCTCCTGGTTCTCCGACGCAAAGCGCCAGCCCCCGACCATCACGGCGACGATCAGGGCCAGCAGCAGCAGACGGCGCAGCCAGCGCATCCGGGAGGTCCTCCGCCGTTCTAGTTGGAAGAGCCGTCGCCCGAGCCGTTGCTCCGCGAGGCGTCGACCATCTCCTTCAGCTCCTTGCCCACCTTGAAGAACGGGGTGCGCTTGGCCGAGATGTGCACCGGCTCGCCGGTCTTCGGGTTCCGGCCCTCGCGCGCCTCGCGCACCTTGACCTGGAAGCTCCCGAAGCCGCGGATCTCGATGCGCTCGCCCTCACGCAGGGCCGCTGCCATCGAGTCGAAGATCGTGTTGACCACGATCTCCGTGTCCTTCTTCGAGATGTGGGGCGTCCGCTCGGCGACTGCCTCGATGAGTCCGCTCTTCGTCATCTCATTCGTCCTCGCCTTCGGCCTTCTCGGCCAGCTTCGTCGCCAGCAGATCGCCCAGGGTGGTCGTCTGCTTCGCCGACTGCTGGGCGGCGACCTTCTTCAGGGCCTCCCGCTGCTCGCGATCGGTGAGAGCGCGAATCGACAGCGAGATCTTCTGCTCCAGCGGGTCGATCTTGGTGACGAGCGCCGTCACCTCCTGACCCTCCTTCACCACCTCGGACGGGTTGTCGACCCGATCCTCGGAGAGCTCCGAGTTGTAGATCAGGCCCTCGATCCCCTCCTCCAGCTTCACGAAGGCACCGAAGTCGGCCAGGCTCGAGACCGTGCCCGTCACCTCGCTGCCCGCCGGGTACTTCTTGAGGATCTCGTCCCAGGGGTTCTCCTCGAGCTGCTTGATGCCCAGCGAGAACTTCTCGTTCTCCCGGTCGATCTTCAGCACCACCGCCTCGACGGTGTCGCCCTTGTTGAACTTCTCGCCCGGGTGCTTGATCTGCTCGGTCCAGGAGATGTCGGAGACGTGCACCAGGCCGTCCACGCCCTCCTCCAGGCCGACGAAGATCCCGAAGTTGGTGATGTTGCGGATCTGGCCCGAGACGCGCGTGCCGACCGGGTACTTGTCCTCGATCACGCTCCACGGGTTGGGCTCGATCTGCTTCATGCCCAGCGAGATCTTGCGCTCGCGCTCGTCCACGTCGAGGACCACCGCCTCGACCGAGTCGCCGATGGCGACCACCTTGGACGGGTGCTTGATGCGCTTGGTCCAGGACATCTCGGAGACGTGGATCAGTCCCTCGATGCCCGGCTCGAGCTCGACGAAGGCGCCGTACTCGGCCAGCGACACCACGCGGCCCTCGATGCGCTTGCCGATCGGGTAGCGCATGGAGGCATCGATCCACGGATCCGGCTGGATCTGCTTCAGGCCCAGCGACACCCGCTCGCTCTCCGAGTCGAACTTCAGCACCTTGACCTTGATCTCGTCGCCGACGTGGAAGAGCTCGGAGGGGTGGTTCACCCGGCCCCAGGACATGTCGGTGACGTGCAGCAGACCGTCGATGCCGCCCAGGTCGATGAACGCGCCGTAGTCGGTGATGTTCTTGATCACGCCGTCGACGATCTGGCCCTCTTCCAGGGTCTCCAGGGTCTCGGCCCGGAGCTTCTTGCGCTCCGTCTCGAGCAACGCGCGCCGCGACAGCACGATGTTGCCGCGCCGCTTGTTGAACTTGATGATCTTGAAGTCGTGGCGGGAGCCCACCATGCCGTCCAGGTTGCGCACCGGGCGCAGGTCCACCTGGGACCCGGGCAGGAAGGCCTTCACGCCGATGTCCACCGACAGGCCTCCCTTCACCCGCGAGACGATCACGCCCTCCACGGCGCGGTCCTCCTCGTAGGCGGCGCTGATCTGGTCCCAGATCTTCAGGCGGTCGGCCTTCTCCTTGGACAGGACGATGCGGCCCTGCTGGTCTTCCGACTCCTCGACCAGGACGTCCACCTGGTCGCCGGGCTTGACCAGCATGGTCCCGTCCTCGTCCATGAACTCCCACGAGTCCACCATGCCTTCGGACTTGAAGCCCACGTCCACCTGGACGTAGTCCCCCTCGATCGAGAGCACACGGCCCTGGATCACCTGCCCCTCGCGCACGCGCGACGGGGTCTGCTCGAAAAGGTCGGCGAAGGATTCGCCGGCCGGTTGGTTGCTTTCTTCACTCATGAGTTCGCTGACTCACTCCTTTGGGTCCCCGCTCGGGGCGGGGTGATTTCCAGGTACGAAGCCCCCGGATCGGGCATCGGAATCGTCGTCGGCGGCCGGCGCGAAGCCGGCCAGGCTCTCCCGGGCCGCCGCCAGGGCGCGCTCGCCGGCGTCGGCGTCGCCGCTCTCGATGGCGCGGGCCAGCGCCGCCAGCTCCTCGGCGGCGCGCTGGAGGGGACCGCTCAGCGCCTTGCGGTTGGCGCACAGGATCTCGCTCCAGAGCTCCGGGTCGCTGTGGCCGGCAGCGGCTTCCGCGACTTCACCCGCATCGCCCACAGCGACCCGGAGCTCTGGAGCGAGATCCTGTGCGCCAACCGCAAGGCGCTGAGCGGTCCCCTCCAGCGCGCCGCCGAGGAGCTGGCG
>JBNLVK010000247.1:0-43355 GCA_050618055.1 Myxococcota bacterium | reverse complement strand
CTTCCGATCTACCTGGTGCGCTACGGCGTGGGCCGCATGGCCTTCCGCAATCTGGTGGCGCGCCACATCGGCGACCCGGCGGTGGTGCTCTAGTCGTGGCCGAAGCCCACCCCGAGAGCCTCGACCACATGCTGGCCGCCTGGAACGAGGCCGACCCGGCGAAGGTGCGCAGCCACCTCACGCGTGCCCTCGCTCCCGAGGTCCACTTCGTCGACCCGGCCAACGACATCACCGGCATCGATGCCTTCGAGGCCATGGTCCACCGCGTCCACGGCGAGATCCCCGGCGCCGTCTACTCGCGCGCCAGCGCCGTCGACAGCCACCACCGCCTGCACCGCTACCACTGGGCCATCCACCGCGACGGAAAGCTCCTGATGCCCGGCTTCGACGTCACCGAAACCAACGAAGCCGGCCAGGTCACAAGAGTCCTCGGCTTCTTCGGCGAACTCGACAAAGAATCCTAGGAAGCCGCGGCGCACGCTCTACGTGCCCCTCCCCCGCCGCAAGCCGGGGGCGTCGAGGGGTGGAGGCGAAGTCAAGCGCAGCCGGCAACGGCGCTACCGACGGGTGCGTTGCGGGAGACGATGCGAGCGATGCCGCCGGGTAGCGCTCCGGCGAGCCATGAGCCGCAACCCCTCGACGCCCCCGGCCCGCCCCGACCCCCGCGAACGGTTCAGCCCCCGAGCCCCATCAACTCCGCAATCCCCACGTGGTGCCCCGCCGTGAACCCCCCGTCCACGGCCAGCGCCACCCCGCTCACGAACGAAGCATCGTCCGAAGCCAGGAACAGGACGGCCCCCGCCACCTCCTCCGGCTTCCCGAAGCGCCCCAGCTCGTGCTGGCGGCGGATGCCCTCGCGGATCTCCGGCGGCAGCGTCGCGCTGCCCATCACGCTCTGGAACATGGGCGTCTCGATGAAGCCCGGGCAGATGGCGTTGGCGCGGATGCCCATGCGCCCGTAGTCCATGGCCAGGTTCTTCGTCAGCAGGATGACACCGCCCTTCGAGGCGTTGTAGGTGCTGCCGCCCTCGCCGCCCTCGAGCCCCTCGACGCTGGCGATGGTGACGATGCTTCCCGACTTCTGCTCGAGCATGCGCGGCAGCACTGCCTTCGCCGACAGGAAGGTGCCCTTCAGGTTCACGTCCTGGACGTGCTGCCAGGCGTCGACGTCGAGCAGGTGCACCGGACCGCCGCCGGCCACGCCGGCCGCCGTCACCAGCACGTCGATGCGGCCGTGGTCCTGCACCGTGGCGCGCGCCACCTCGGCCTGGCCGGCCTCGTCGCGCACGTCCACCGCGTGGAACGCCGCCGTCGGCGCGGTGTCGGCCACCCGCTTCCAGTCCGCCGACTCCTCGAGGTCCATGCCCACCACCACGGCGCCCTCGCGGGCGAACCGCAGTGCGCTCTCCAGGCCGATGCCCGACGCGGCGCCGGTGACGATCGCGACCCTTCCCTCCAGACGGCCCATGGCCTCCTCCTCGTTCAGTCGAGCGCCGCCAGGACCTCGTCCAGCGGCGCGTGGTCCGCAGTGTGCGCGTCCCGGTGGGAATAGCGAACCCGGTCCCCCGGACCCACGACGAAGGTGGCGCCGAGCTGGTCGACGCGGCGCCCCGACACGCCGATGCGGTGGCCCGCCCGCCAGGCCCGGCGCGTGCCGCTCCACGACGCCGGGTGGAAGAGCTTCAGGGGCCCCGCCCGCTCGATCGAGGCCGCCTTCGCGGCCGCGCCGGCGTCGTCGGCCAGCACCGGGTAGGGAATGCGCTCGCGCTCCACGAAGTCGCGGGCGGCGTCGGGTCCACCGGTGCCGATCGCCACGCAGCCGGCGCCGCGCTCCCGGATGTCGTCGATGGCGTCGCGCAACTGCGCGGCGTGCTCGCGGCAGAGCAGTCAGCCGAAGTGGCGCAGGAAGACCAGCACGACCGGCCGCTCGGCCCACAGGTCGCCCAGGCGGTGCGGCGCGCGATCGGCGTCGCGAAGCGTGATCCGACCCAGGGCGGCAGCGTCCATGGGGACACCCTACCCGATCGCCGGCGCCCGACGCATGCGGGTACCCTGTCGCGATGGACCTGCCCCTCGAACCGGACCTGCGCTTCGGCTTCATCACCGGCGTGGCCAGCCGGCAGGGCGCGCGCGACGTGGCCGCGCTCGCCATGCGCCACCGCTACGACTCGGTCTGGACCGGGGATCACGTGGCCTTCCCCATGCCGATCCTCGACCCGTTCCAGCAGCTGGCCCAGGTGGCCGCCCACACCGAAGGCGTGACGCTCGGCACCGCGGTCTACCTGCTGCCGCTGCGTCCGCCGGTGCTGGCGGCCAAGCAGGTGGCGACGATCGACCGCCTGTGCGACGGGCGCTTCGTGTTCGCGGTGGGCATCGGCGGCGAGTTCCCCGCCGAGTACGCGGCGGTCGAGGTGCCCCACGGCGAGCGCGGCGCGCGCCTGTCCGCCGCCATTCCGATCGTGCGCGCGCTGGTGCGGGGCGAGCCCGCCAAGGGCGACGGGCGCTACTACCACTTCCCCGAGACGACGCTGGCGCCGGCGGCGCTCCAGCCCGGCGGACCGCCCCTCTGGTGCGGCGGCCGCGCCGACGCCGCGCTGCGCCGCATCGGCCGGCTGGCCGACGGCTGGATGTCCTACGTGGTGACGCCGGAGCGCTACCGCACCGGCCTCGAGAAGATCGCGCGGGCGGCGGAGGCGTGCGGTCGACGCTTCGAGCGCGAGCGCTTCGGCTCGGCGCACCTGCTGTTCGCCCGCATCGACGCCGACGCGGAGGCCGCCTTCGCCGCCGCCAACGAGCACCTGTCGTTCCGCTACGCCATGGACTTCAGCCAGGCCACCCGGCGCTACGCAGCGCTGGGCCGCCCCGCCGACGTGGCCGCCCGCATCGACGCCTTCCGCCGGGCCGGTGTCCGCCACGTGGTGCTCGACATGGTGGGGCCCGGCGACGACCGCGACGAGCAGCTGGCGCGCTTCGCCGAAGAGGTACGGCCGCTGCTCGGCTGAGCGTCGGCGCGGCGGCTCAGGCCGTCTGGGGCGCGGCCGGAAGCTCGATCACGCCGCACGGGTGGGCCTCCTCGGGCGGCTGGATGCGCGCCTGGCGGCGCACCTCGTCCAGGGGCAGCGCCAGCAGCTCCTCGTAGGGCAGCAGGTCGAGCCGGAGCGCGCGGCGTCCGCGGCGCCAGGAGCGCCACACGTAGACGAACCAGCGCGCGTCGCGCGTGCCTCGCCAGATCCGCAGGGTCGCCCCCAGGCTGAGCAGCAGGTTCGAGCGCCCGCCGTACTGGGCCATGCTGAACGGCAGCAGCGCCGCCTCGCCGGCGCCGTCGGCGCCGTAGCCCGAGAGCACGTGCCACAGGTCGTGCATCAGGTCCTTGCGCACCGCGAACCACTCCTCGGCCTCCTCGCGGTCCTGCACCGGATCGGTGCGGCGACGCAGCTCGACCAGCGCATGCGGATCGAAGCCGTTGCGGTCCATGTGCTCCAGGTAGGCGCGGCCGAAGCTGCCCTTGGGCAGGGAGGCCAGCGCCTCGCGATCGGAGAGGGCGGTGAGCAGGCAGGGACGCTCGGCCAGCATGCGGCGTCCATGGGGATGATCCAGGAAGCGCTGGAAGCGCCGGCGGGTCATGTCGCCGTCGAGGGCGTAGCTCACCTCGAGGGCGTGCCGGGTCGAGTCCGGATCTTCGAGCAGCGCGCGCATGGCGCGCAGCCCCCGACCCCAGTCCGGGCGGTGACGCGGCTCGCTCACGCTCCGCCTCCCTGCAGCCTCGGGCTGGCGCCGTCCAGGAACACGCTGGCCGCGCGCTCCATGCGCGACGGCAGCGACTCGCTGGCGTCGGCGTAGAGCCAGTGGGTGATGGTGCCGTAGACGATCGAGGCGAAGGCCGAGGCGAGATCCTCGGCGCGGTGCTCCCCGGTGAACTCGCCGCGCGCCTGGCCCCTCTCCATCAGCTCGCGCATGTGCTCCAGGTTCTCCTGGCGCACGCGCTGGCCCGGTCCGCCCTCGTCGAGCCCCAGCGACAGCTTGGCGATCTCGCGGAACACGCCGCGGTGGAAGCGCCGGTCCTCTTCCACGCCCATGGCGATGGAGCGGAACAGGCCCTGGACGGTGTCGATCACCGGCGTGGCGACGTCCTCGACCGCGTGGGCGAGCAGCGTCCGGTAGGCGGCGAGCACCTCTTCGGTGATGCCCTCGATCAGCGCGTGCTTCGACCCGAAGTGGTTGAAGACGGTTGCGCGGGCGACGCCGGCCGCCGAGGCGACCTCGGCCATGGTCACGTCCGAGGAGCCGCGGTCCGCGAACAGCTCGCGGGCCGCGTCCAGGATCCGGCGGCGGGGATCGGGTTTGCCTCGCAGGGGGATCGGCGCCGGCATGTCGGCCTCCAGACTATCCGGGGATTGGACTGGAGTCCATAACAGTCGCCCGGATGGTTTCAATCAGGGTCTTAATGGCTCATCGAGGGGCACCCGGCCCCATTGGCTCCGGGTCGGATACGCCCGCGGTACTCTCTACTGCCACCAGAATGCACTAGCGTGGGCGTCAGGCAAAGCCCGAAGGAGCCCGCCCGTGCGCATCCGCCCCCTGCCGATGAGCCAGGCCAGCCGCTTCACCCGCTTCGCGGCCTGGCTGATGAGGCGCCAGAACGGCGGGGTCGACTCGCCGGCGCCCGCCGTCTACGGCCACAACCCGCCGGTTCTGGCCAGCTTCCTGCTGTTCGGGGCCGGCTACCTGCGCTGGCGATCGCTCCCGGCGCGGCTCAAGCGGCTGGTCCACCTGCGGACCGCCATGCGGGTCGGCTGCCCCTCGTGAATCGACATCCACTCTGCCGGGTGCAGAGAGCTGGGCATCGACGAGGCCACGATCCTGTCGCTGTCGGACCACGGGTCCAGCGACTCGCTGTCGGAGCTGGAGAAACTGGCCCTCGACTACACCGTGGGGCTCAGCGAGACGCCGGCCCGGGTGTCGGACGAGCTGTACCAGGCGCTCGCCGGGCAGCTCAGCGAGCGCCAGATGGTCGAGCTGACCGGGGTGATCGCCTTCGAGAACTTCCTGGCCCGCTTCAACCGCGGCTTCGCGGTCGAGCCGGTGGGCTTCTCGAAGGGTGCGGTCTGCCCGCTGCCGGACCACCACGCGGCGCGCACCCCACGCGCAACCGGCGCAGCCGGCGAAGCCGGCTGAACCCGAGGAGGAGCCCATGACGGTTCGCTACGTCGGCGAGAGTCCCGAGTACCGCAAGGCGCGCGACGAGCTGCTGGCGGCGGAGATCGCGCTGCGCGACCAGCGCGAGGCGGTCGCCGCGTTGCGCCGCGCGCTTCCCACCAACCCGGTGGCCACCGACTACGTGTTCCGCGAGGGACCGGCCGACCTGGAGAAGGACGACCCGGTCCGCGACGTGCGCCTGTCGGAGCTGTTCGGCGAGAAGGACGAGCTGATCCTGGTGCACTTCATGTTCGACCCGTCCTGGGAGAAGGGCTGCCCCATGTGCTCGATGTGGGCCGACACCTACGACCGGGCGGCCGCCCACGTATCGCAGCGGGCGTCGTTCGCGGTG
Source organism: Myxococcota bacterium (assembly GCA_050618055.1). Classification (GTDB taxonomy): domain Bacteria; phylum Myxococcota_A; class UBA9160; order UBA9160; family SMWR01; genus CALDCK01. Next base: position 37,807 of record JBNLVK010000247.1, on the reverse strand, counting down.
GTCGCGAAGCAGGAGATCGGCGCCTTCCGGCGCTGGGCGCGCGTGCGCGGCTGGAGATCGCTGCGCCTGCTTTCGGCCCACGACTCGCCCTTCATCGGCGACTTCGGCATGGAGGGCGACGACGGCCAGCGCCCCGGCGTCTCGGTCTTCACCCGCGACGCCCAGGGCAACGTCCACCACACCAATACGGTCGAGGCCACCCTCGACGGCCGGTACCGCGGCGTCGACCTGCTCTCGCCGGTCTGGCACCTGTTCGACCTGACTCCGAGCGGCCGAGGCGACTGGATGCCCTCGAACCCGTAGGCGCAACTCGGCCTGACCGGCCCGCACGCCGCAAGGCGCCCGCGCCCGCAAGCCGGGGCGGCAGCCCCGGCGCGCAGCGAGCCGCAGGCGAGCGAAGTCGAAGAGGAAGAACCCAGCGGAGCGGCGCAGAAGACCCGGCCCCTACAGGGCCTCGAGGATCGCCTCCGCGCTGCTCACCTCGAACTTCATCGGCTGCTCGACGGCCAGGTGGGTGACGACGCCGTCCTCGGCCACCAGCGCGTAGCGCTGCGAGCGCAGGCCGAAGCCGATGCCCGAGCCGTCGAAGTCGAGGCCCAGGGCCTTGGCCAGGTCGCCGTTGCCGTCGGCCAGCATCAGCACGTCGTCGCCGGCGCCCTTGTCCTTGCCCCAGGCGTCCATCACGAACGCGTCGTTCACCGACACGCAGGCGATGGTGTCGACGCCCTTGGCCTTCAGGTCGGCCGCCTTGCCGATGAAGCCGGGCAGGTGCTGCATGGAGCAGGTGGGCGTGAACGCGCCGGGCACGGCGAACAGCACGACCTTCTTGCCGGAGAAGATCTCGTCGGTGGTGACGTCCTTCATCTGGCCGTCGGCCATGGTCTTGATGCTGACGGAGGGGATCTTGTCGCCTACGGAAATCGCCATGAGGGGGCTCCTTCGGGGGTTGGGACGCCAAGGAATAGCCCGTGCGTCCCGGCCGCGCATCCGGATATGCTCCGGCCGTGGAGCTGGGAGAGGTCCGGAACCCCGACCGCGCCCGCTGGGGCAAGCCGCTCGACGGCGTGCGCGTGCTGGCGGTCGAGCAGATGCAGGCCCTGCCCTTCGCCACCCAGCTGCTGGCCCACCTGGGCGCCGACGTGGTGAAGATCGAGCACCCGGGGCGCGGCGAGTCGGGCCGCGGCTCGCGTCCCCAGATCACCGACCGGGACGGCCGCCGGGTGGGCGCCACCTACCTGCGCAACAACCTGTCGAAGCGCAGCGTGGCCCTCGACCTGAAGCACCCCGAGGGCCGCGACCTCTTCCTGCGCATGGTCCCCCGCTTCGACGTGGTGGCCGAGAACTTCAAGGCAGGCACCATGGACCGGCTGGGGCTCGGCTTCGAGGCGCTGTCGGCGCTGCACCCGGAGCTGGTCTACCTGTCGATCTCGGGCTTCGGCAACCGGGGCGACAGCCCCTACGCCGACTGGCCCGCCTACGCCCCCATCGTCGAGGCCATGTCCGGCCTGTACGAGCCGAACCGCCGCGAGGGGGAGCCGCCGCCGGTGGTGGTGGCCGGCGCGCTGGGCGACAACGCCACCGCCCTCTACGCGATCATCGGCACCCTCGCCGCGCTGCGTCAGCGCGAACGCACCGGGCGCGGCCAGCACGTCGACATCGCCATGTTCGACTCGATGATCGCCATGACCGACATGGTCCCGTTCATGTGGTCGATGGGCGAGCCGCCCAGCGCCGCCACCGCCGGCCGCACCGGCATGGTGGCCGCCTTCGCCGCCAACGACGGCCACTTCGTGGTCGCCATCTTCCGCGACCACCAGTTCGAGATCCTGGCGCGCGCGGTGGGTCACCCGGAGTGGCTGGGCGACCCGCGCTTCGCCACCCGCGAGGGCTGGGCCGAGCACAAGGAGGCGGTGATCCGTCCCGGCGTCGAGGCCTGGGCGCGCGACCTCGGCAAGCTCGAGGCCAGCCGCCGGCTGTGCGCCGCCGGCATTCCCGCCGGCCCGTCGAACGCGGCCCCCGACCTGGTCGACGATCCGCACGTGGCGCGCCGTGACATGCTGCTCGAGGTGCCGCGGCCCGACGCCGAGCGCCCCATGCTGCTGGTGGGCAACCCGGTGAAGCTGTCGGACGTGGCCGAGGGTCCGGTACGCTCGTTCCCGAGCCTGGGGGAGCACACCGACGCGGTGCTGCGCGAGGTGCTCGCGCTGGGCGACGACGACCTGGCGAGGCTGCGCCGCGCCGGCGCCATCGGACCGGACGGGAAGGAGGCGGAATGAGCCGCGCGAAGCTCGACGACGCCGCGCTGCGCGCGGCCCTGGACGAGCTGGACGGCTGGAGCCTGGCCGAGGGGAAGCTCCACCGGGAGTTCGCCTTCGAGAGCTTCGTCGTCGCCTTCGGCTTCATGAGCAGCGTGGCCCTGGTGGCCGAGCGGATGAACCATCACCCGGAGTGGTCGAACGTCTACGGCCGGGTCGTGGTCGACCTGGTGACCCACGACGCGGGCGGCATCACCGGCCTCGACCTGGAGCTCGCCCGGCACATGGACGCGCTGGCCGGCTAGCACCGGGAACCACCGGCCCGCCCCGGCATCGAAGCGGACACCCACCGATGCCAGGGAGGCGCACGCATGTCCGGGACCCGGGAACTGCCGGTCGAAGAGGCGGTCCGCAACCGCTACGGGGCGGCCGCCCGCAAGCGCGAGGAGGCACTCTGCTGCCCCATCGACTACGACCCGCGCCATCTCGCGGCGATCCCCCAGGAGGTGCTCGAGCGCGACTACGGCTGCGGCGATCCCTCGCGCTACGTCCGGCCCGGCGACACGGTCCTCGACCTGGGAAGCGGCGGCGGCAAGATCTGCTTCATCGCCTCGCAGCTGGCAGGCAAGGAAGGCCGCGTCCTCGGCGTGGACCTGAACGACGACATGCTGGCCCTGGCCCGCGGCGCGGCGCCGCAGGTGGCGTCGCGCATCGGCTACGCCAACGTCGAGTTCCTGCGCGGCCGCATCCAGGACCTGGCGCTCTCCGTCGACGCGCTGGACGCCTGGCTGGCGCGCAACCCGGTGCGCTCCGCCGCCGACGCGGCCAGGCTCGAGCAGGAGACGCGAAGGCTGCGCCGCGAGGCGCCGCTGGTGCCCGACGAATCGGTCGACCTGGTGGTCTCGAACTGCGTGCTCAACCTGGTCGAGGCCGAGCACAAGCCGCAGCTGGTGCGCGAGATCTTCCGCGTGCTGAAGCGCGGCGGTCGCATCGCCGTCTCGGACATCGTGAGCGACGAGGTGGTGCCCGGGCACCTGCGGAACGACCCGCAGCTGTGGAGCGGCTGCATCTCCGGCGCCTTCCACGAGCGGGAGATCCTGCGCGAGCTGGAGGAGGCCGGCTTCCACGGCATCGCCATCGACCGCTGGGAGGAGGAGCCCTTCCAGGTGGTCGAGGGCATCGAGTTCCGCTCGGTCACCATCACCGCCCACAAGGGCAAGCAGGGTCCCTGCGTCGAGGCGAACCAGGCGGTCGTCTACCGGGGTCCGTTCCGCCGGGTGGAGGACGACGACGGGCACGTGCTGGAGCGCGGCGAGCGCGTGGCCGTGTGCGAGAAGACCTTCGAGCTCTTCACGAAGGAGCCCTACGCCGGGCACTTCGTGGCGCTGCCGCCGCGCACGCCGGTTCCCGAAGCGGAGCGCCGACCCTTCGACTGCGCCCGCAGCGAGCCGCGCCACCCGCGCGAGACCAAGGGCCGGGACTACGCCGTCACCACCGCGGCCTCCGCCTGCTGCGGACCGGACGAGTGCTGACGCGCTAGCTTCGGGCGATGCCCGAGGCTGCCGAGGCGGTCGTGCGACCGATGGCGCGAACGACGGCGGACCGCATTCGCGAGGGGGGCGCGTGAGGGTCTTCGCCGTCGTCGCCTCGCTCGCGCTCTGCACCGCCTGCGTCACGCCGCCGCCGCTGCGCAGCTCCGACGCCGACGCGCTGGGCGCCCTCGAGGCCGCGCTGCTGGCGCTGCCCGGCGAGATCACGGCGGACGACGCGGCGCGCCTGGCGGCAGGGGCCCTCGACGCCACCGCCGACCTGCACGCCCACTACCGTCCGCTGCGCCCGCCCCACGTCGGCAACATGGCCTACCACATGGGCCTGCGCGAACGCGCGCTGTGCTGCCACTGGGCCCGCGACCTGCTGCACGCCCTCTCGGCCCTCGACCTGGAGAGCGTGCAGCTCCACTGGGGCGTCGCCCACTACGGCAGCGCGCTGCGCGAGCACAGCGCCGTGGTGGCGGTGCCGCGCGGCGGGAGCTTCGAGCAGGGTCTGGTGCTCGACGCCTGGCGCCACTCGGGAAGGCTGCTGCACGTGCGCGTCGACCGGGATCGCTACCCCTGGGTGCCGCACCCGGCGAACGACGTACGCCTGCGGCTCGCCTGCCGCGCCGACGAGGCGCGCGAGTGAACCCGGTGACCCACCTGCTGGTCGGCTGGACGCTGGCCGAGGCGGCCGACCTGCCGCGGCGCGATCGCGCCCTGGTGACGCTGGCCGCCGTCGCCCCGGACCTGGACGGCCTGGGCCTGCTGCTCGACGTGGCCGGCGGAGTCCAGCCGTCGGTCGGGGCCTACGGCGCGTACCACCACGTGCTGGCCCACAACCTGGCGGCAGCGCTGGTGTGCGCGGTCCTGGCCTTCGCGGTGGCCCGGCAGCGTGCGCTGTGCGCCGGGCTGGTGTTCGTCTCCTTCCACCTGCACCTGCTGGGCGACCTGGTGGGCTCGGCCGGGCCGGCGCGCTCCATCTGGTCGCTCGCCTACCTGTACCCGTTCTCGGACCGGCTCTTCGCCTGGCAGGGCCAGTGGGAGCTGAACGCCTGGCCGAACGTCCTGGTCACCGTCGTGCTGCTCGCCTGGACGGGCGTGCTGGCGGTGCGCCGCGGACGCTCGCCGCTCGAGCTGGTGTCGAAGCGCGCCGACGCCGCCGTGGTGACGGCGCTGCGCGGGAGGTTCGCGACGTGAACGAGCTGCGGGAGCTGGAAGAGGGTGTCTGGGTGTGCGACCGCTCGTTCCGGGTGGCCGGCATGGAGATCGGAACGCGCATGACGGTGGTGCGGCTCGACGACGGCGGGCTGTTCCTGCACTCGCCGGTGGCGCTCACGCCGGGGCTGCGCGCGGAGCTCGAGGCCCTGGGCCCGATCCGCCACGCGGTGGGACCCAACCTGCACCACCACCTGTACCTGGCCGACTACCGCGACCTGCCGGACGTGCGCCTGTACGCCACGCCCGGCCTGGAGAAGAAGAAGGCGAAGACGCTGCGCTTCGACGCGGTGCTCTGCGACGAGGCGCCCGACGCCTGGCGCGGCCAGATCGACCAGCTCGTCTTCCAGGGCGCACCCTTCATGGGCGAGACCGTCTTCTTCCACCGCCGCTCGGGAACGCTGCTGCTCACCGACCTGTGCTTCAACTACACCGAGCACCCGCAGTGGCCGGCGCGCACCTGGCTGCGCCTGATGGGCGGGCTCGGGCGCTTCGGTCCGCCGCGCCACGTGCGCTGGCTGTTCCGCGACAAGCGTGCCGCGCGCCGCTCGATCGACACGATCCTGGCCTGGGACGTGCGCCGCGTGGTCGTGACCCACGGCATCGTGCTCCAGCAGAGCGCGAAGCGCGTGCTGCGCCAGGCCTTTGCGTTCCTGCCGGAGGCCGACGCCTCCTAGGCCCCCAGGTGGATCGGCCAGATGGCGTCGAGCACCAGCGCCAGCACCAGCAGGGCGCCGGCGCTGCGCGTCACCAGGAACGCCCAGGCCACGTACCAGAGCGGCCAGATCGGGAAGTTCGGCGGCGCCTCGGTCGGCTTCGGCTGGTTGTAGACCTTCAGCACCCGCACGAGCTGGGGCGCCGCAAACAGCGTGATGAGCGCCCATACGCCCAGCGTGCCGGTCAGCACCAGGATTGCGGTCAAGACGAAGAAGGAGACGAACAGCTCCTGGGTCAGGAAGACGGCGCGCTCGCGTCCCAGGATCACCGGCAGGGTGCGGATGCCCTTGGCCGAGTCGGCCTCGAACTTGTCGATGTGCTTGCCCATCAGCACGCAGGTCACCAGGATCGCGTAGGGCAGGCTCGCCACCAGCACCCACGGCTCGAGCACGCCGGTGGTGACGAAGTAGGTGCCGCCGATCATCAGCGGACCCCACACGATGAAGACGCCGGGCTCGCCCATGCCGTGGTGCTTCAGCTTCACCGGCGGCGCCACGTAGAAGACGCTGATGAACAGGCCCATCAGTGCGAAGGCGGCCACCGGCCAGCCGCGCGCGTCGGTCAGGTAGAGCAGGATGATCAGGTCGAGGAAGTTCACCACGGCGATCGCGATGAGCAGTCCCTTCTTCGAGATCATGCCCGACAGCACCGGGTGGGGCGCGTACTGGGCGCGGATGTACTCGTCCGAGTCGACGCCGCCCTCCAGGTCGAAGTAGTCGTTGATCATGTTGTTCGCCGCGTGGGCGGCGACCAGACCGACGAAGGCCAGCGTGAAGTAGAGCCAGTTCGCGGTGGGTGCGCCGGCGGCCAGCAGCCCGCCGATCAGCGCCGAGATGATCGTCATGGGGAAGACGCTGGCGCGGACGATCAGCAGCCACTTCGAGACGGGATCCATCGTCTTGTCGGACGACAGGTTCTGGGTGCGGATGATCTCGCCCCAGTTCTGGATCAGACTGGCCATGGGGGACTCCTTCGCAGGGCGCGCCTACGGTAGCTCAGCCCTCGAACAGCGGGAGCAGCTCCCGCTTCACCACCTTCGCCATGGCGTTGCGCGGCAGCGTGTCGACCACGGCGATGCGCTCCGGCACCTTGTAGCGCGCCAGCTCGGCGGAGCAGGCGGCGCGCAGCGCGTCGGGCGTGGTCTCGGCGCCGGGCGCGAGCACCACCGCCGCCACCACCCGCTCGCCGAGCCGCCGGTCGGGCACGCCGAAGACCGCCGCCTCGGCTACCGCCGGCAGCTCCTGGAGCACGCGCTCCACCTCGGCCGGGTAGACGTTGGCGCCGCCGCGCAGGATCAGCTCGTTGCGCCGCCCGCGAATGAACACGCGCCCGTCGGCGTGCTTCACGCCGACGTCGCCCGAGTGGTAGACGCCGCCGAGAAGCGCCGCGGCGGTGGCGTCGGGCCGGTTCCAGTAGCCGAGCATCGGCGTGTAGACGCCGGCCCAGTCCCCCGACGACGCCGGCGCCACGCAGATCTCGCCCTCCTCGCCGGGCGGAAGCTCGCGGCCCTCGGCGTCGAGGATGTGGATCTCCACCTGGGGCAGCGCCACGCCGCACAGCCCGGGCTCGGGCGACGGCTCGCCCTCCGCCGTCGTCACCGCGGTGGGCGCCTCGGTCATGCCGTAGCCGATCGCCACCTCGCCGCCGAAGCGCTCGCGGTAGAGGGCGCGAAACTCCTCGGGGCACTCGGCGCCGCCCACCATGGGCGCGCGCAGCGGCGCCAGGTCGGCGGCCGTCACCTGCGGGTGGGTCAGCAGGTCGTGGAAGAGGGTCGGCACGCCGTGGAAGGTGTGGATGCGCTCGTCGCGCACCCAGGCGGCGACGCCCAGCGCATCGATGCGGTCCATGGCGACGCAGGTCGTGCACGCCTGGAAGGCCGCCAGCGGACCCAGCACGATCAGGTTCAGGATGGTGAGCGGCAGCACCACGCCCTGGGGCAGACCCGGCGGGTGCAGACCGGTGGCCGCCGACACCGCGCCGGGCAGCAGGACGTTGTGCTGGCTGTGCACCGCGCCCTTGGGCCGGCCGGTGGTGCCGCTGGTGTAGGCGATGGCGGCCGGCGCGAAGGGATCGATGGCGACGCCCGGCGGGTCTGGCGGCGCCGACGCCACGCGGCCGAGCCAGCCCGTGTCCGGCGCCTCGGGGTCCACCACCTCGATGCGACACCCGGTGCGCAGCCCGTCGGCCACGTCCGGCGCAGCGAGCAGCAGCGACGCGCCCGCGTCGTCGAGCAGCCAGGCCTTCTCCGGCGGAGCGAGCGGCCGGTTCACGCCGACCCACAGCGCGCCCAGGCGCATGGCGCCCAGGAAGGCGACCACGATGTCGACGTCGTTGGGCAGGCAGGCCGCCACGCGATCGCCCGGGCCGACGCCCAGCGCGCGCAGCGCCCCGGCCGCGCGGTTCGCCTCGGCGTCGAGGGCGGCGTAGCTGAAGCGGCCGTGGCGTCCGACGAGCGCCTCGCGCGCCGGATCCAGCGCCAGCCCCGGCGCCAGCACGTCGGCCACGCTCTGCGGCCCGCCGCCCGGGATCGCGGGGCGCGCGGCCGAGGGGACGAGACCGTGTCCGGCGGGGTCGAGCACGCCGCCATTCTACTGGGCTAGGGTGGCCCGGACGCGAGGAGGCGCCCCCATGAAGGTCGATTCCGGACTCATGATCACCGATCTCGCCAGCGTTCCGGCCCGCGCCCGGGCGCGGGAGGAGGCGGGCGACGACGGCGCGGTCTCGGCCGAGATCGCCAACGACCCGTTCCTGCCGCTGGCGCTGGCCGCCGAGCACACCGAGCGCATCGAGCTGATGACGTCCATCGCGGTGGCCTTCGCCCGCAGCCCCATGACGCTGGCCCAGACCGCCCACGACCTGAACGCCTTCTCGAAGGGCCGCTTCATCCTGGGCCTGGGCTCCCAGATCCGGCCCCACATCACCAAGCGTTTCAGCATGCCGTGGAGCAGGCCGGCGGCCCGCATGCGCGAGTTCATCCTGGCCATGCGCGCGGTCTGGGACACCTGGTACGGCGGCAAGCCCCTCGACTTCCGCGGCGAGTTCTACACCCACACGCTGATGACCCCCATGTTCACGCCCACCAACACCGAGCACGGCGCGCCGCGCGTGTTCCTGGCCGCGGTGGGTCCGCTGATGACCGAGGTGGCCGGCGAGACCGCCGACGGCCTGATCGCCCACGCCTTCACCACGCGCCGCTACGTCGAGGAGGTGACGCTCCCGGCGGTGGCGCGCGGGCTCGAGAAGGCGGGCCGCTCCCGCGACGACTTCAGCGTCACCTGCCCCGTGTTCGTGGTGACCGGCGCCGACGAGCAGCGCTTCGCCGAGAGCCGCGCGGGCGTGGCGAAGCAGATCGCCTTCTACGGGTCGACGCCGGCCTATCGTCCGGTGCTGGAACTCCACGGCTGGGGCGAGCTCCAGGGCGAGCTGAACCGGCTCTCCAAGCTCGGCCAGTGGGACGAGATGGGGGCGCTCATCGACGACGACGTGCTCGACGCCTTCGCCGTGGTGGCCGAGCCCGACCGGGTGGCGGCGGCGCTGCGCGAGCGCTGCTCCGGCGCGATCGACCGGGTGCTGTGCACCTTCCCCACCGACGGCATTCCCGGCGGCGAGCAGGCGGCCCTGCGCGAGCTGCGGGCCTAGACCCGCACGCACCCCGAGGGGGGCGGCGCCCCGGTTTCTTCTCGGCAGGCGGCGCGCGCAGGGTCTATTCTTTCGAACCCCGAAAAGTTCGCGCTGCCGCCGAGGGAGAGCCGTTGCCGCACCGGATCGTGGACGAGGAGCTGACGCTCCTCGGTGCCGTCTCCCGGGCGCTCGAAGAAGAGCCCAGCGCCGCCGTCCCGGACGAGGCGCCGATCGTGCGCGACCTCGAGCGGCTGCGCGAGCAGCTCGTCTCGCGCCAGGAGAGCAAGGACGAGACGGCGCTCACCGAGCAGTTCCACCGCCAGTCGGCCCTGCTGCGCCAGCTGCGCGCGTCCCGGGGCGGCCCCAGCGTCGACCCGGCCTCGCCCTACTTCGCCCACCTGCGCCTGCGCGAGGACGGTCGCGAGCGCGACCTGTGCCTGGGCCGCGCGACGCGCATCGAGAAGGGCATCCGCATCGTCGACTGGCGCAACGCCCCCGTCTCGCGCGTCTTCTACCGCTACCAGGAGGGCGAGGAGTACGAGGAGGAGTTCGGCGGACGCACCCGCCAGGGCGAGGTGGTGGCGCGCCGCACGGTGCGCATCCAGGACGGACGCCTCGACCGCATCGAGTCGCCGGAGGGCGTCTTCCTGAAGCAGGGCACGGCCGACGATCCGGACGCCTGGCGGCAGGTCGACACCCAGGCGCCGAAGCTGGCCGGCGGCGAGGGTCGCGCGCTGCGGGCCCACGCCGTGGACGACGCCGGCGACCGCCGCCTGGGCACCGACCTCGAGGGATCGCGCCGGCGCGCCGACAAGCGCCTGCCCGAGATCACCAGCCTGATCGACCCGGCCCAGGTCGACCTGATCACGCGTCCGTCGGGCGGCTACCTGGCCATCCGCGGCAGCGCCGGCTCGGGCAAGACGACGGTGGCGCTGCACCGCATCGCCTACCTGGCCTACGACGACGAGCGGGTCGACTCGGACCGCACGCTGTTCGTGGTGTTCTCGCCGGCGCTGTGCAGCTACGTGGGTCACGTGCTGCCGTCGCTGGGCGTCGACCACGTGCGCATCACCACCTTCGCCGACTGGGCGCGGGACCAGCGCCGCCGCCACTTCCCGCGTCTGCCCCACGAGGTGCGCCACGACGCGCCGGCGGTCGTCCAGCAGCTGAAGGTCCACGCGGCGCTGGAGCGCGCGCTGGAGCGGCACGTCGCCGAGACGCCGGGCCCGCGCGACGCGCGCCAGGCCCAGGACGACTGGGCCAGCGTGCTGACCCGCGAGGAGCTGGTGCTCGAGTGCTGCGAGGCGACCGCGCCGGGCCGCTTCCGCGCCGCCGACGTGCACCAGCTGGCCGAGTGGTCGCGGCGGCGCAACGAGGAGCTGTTCGCCTGGCAGGGCGGCGACGAGGAGGCAGAGGCGGCGCTCGACGCCGAGGACGACGCGCTGCTGCTGCGCGCCTGGCAGCTGCGGGTGGGCCTGCTGCGCGGGCGTCGCGAGCGGCCGCTGCGCTACCGCCACCTGGCCATCGACGAGGTGCAGGACTTCTCGCCGGTCGAGGTGCGCGTGCTGCTCGGCTGCCTGGACGAGCACAAGAGCCTGACCCTGGCCGGCGACACCCAGCAGCACGTCATGGAGCACGGCGGCTTCACCAGCTGGGCCGGGTTCCTGGCGAGCCTGGAGATCCCGGGCACGGCGCTCGAGACGCTGCGCGTGGCCTACCGGTCGACGCGCGAGATCGTCGACTTCGCCATGTCGCTGCTGGGCGACCTGCGCGAGGACGACGAGCCGCTGGAGGTGCCGCGCCACGGACCCGCCGTGGAGCTGTTCCGCTTCACCGACCGCGGCGCCTGCGTGGCCTTCCTGGCCGACGCGCTGCGCGAGCTGATGCAGGCCGAGCCGATGGCGTCGGTGGCGGTGCTGACGCCGTCGGCGGGCGCCAGCGCGCTGTACTACGAGGGTCTCGAGCGCGGCGACCTGCCCGGGCTTCGGCGGGTCGAGAAGCAGGACTTCACCTTCGCGCCCGGCGTCGAGGTGACCGAGATCGAGCAGGCCAAGGGCCTGGAGTTCGACTACGTGATCCTGGCCGGCGTCACCGCCGAGAACTACCCGGACCGCCCCGGTGCGCGCCGCCTGCTGCACGTGGGCGCCACCCGCGCGGTGCACCAGCTGTGGCTCACCAGCGTCGGCACGCCGTCGCCGCTGATCGACCTGCCGGAGAGCTGAGCCTCTAGATCCAGCGGCGCACCTTCGCCTGGTAGTCGACGTACTCCTCGCCGAACTTCAGGGCCAGGTAGTGCTCCTCGCGCAGGATCACGCCGTAGTGCATGAGCACCAGCACCGGCAGCAGGAAGGCCAGCATCCAGGGGTTGTCGAGCAGCAGGGCGAGGCCCACGTAGACGACGGTCAGCGACACGTAGGCCGGGTTGCGCGAGCGGGCATAGAGCCCGTCGGTGACGAGCGTCGTGGTCGGGGAGAAGGGGCTCTTGTCCTGGCCCGCGTCCTCGAAGCGGCGCGTGCAGAGCACCGAGCCGACGCTTCCCGCCGCCACCGCGAGCCCCCCGGCGATCCAGCGCAGCAGGTCGGGTCCGGGGATGGCGCCGCCGACGGCGCTCTCGGTCAGCAGGCCCGCCACCAGCGCGCCCAGGTAGAGCACCGGCGGCAGGGCCACGATGTTCGCGTGGTCGGGGGTGGCCAGCGCCTGCGGAGTCTCGGTCGCCACGGGCAGATGATAGTCTGCTTCGGCGAGTCCACCCGCGGAGACCCGGCATGAGCGACACCCCGAACTTCGCCGAGCTGCTCGGCCCCTTCATCGCGCGCTTCGAAGAGGAGGCGCGGCCCGCCTTCCTGGCCGCCCTGGAGCGGGGCGCCGCCGATCGCTACCGCGCCTGGGCCGAGGCGTCGCCCGAGCACGCGGCCGGGCTGCTCGCCTGCGCCGAGCGCGAGGACGAGATCGCGCGCACCGCCGAGTCGCTCTACCCGCCGGACGAGGGCGCCCGCAGCGCCATCGCCCGGGTGCTGCCCGAGGCCCGCGACGCCTACTACGCCGTCTTCGCCGACCTGCCGCTGCGCGAGCAGTGGCGCATCCAGGCCTCCGCCGAGCGCCAGGGCGCGAACGCCTGGCGCCTGCTGGCCGCCGACAGCGACGATCCGAAGGCCCGCGACGAGCTCGCGCGCTGCGCCGCACTCGAGGAGGAGAGCGCGCTCCACCTGGACGGGCTGGTGGGCTGAGCCATGCGGGCCGACGCCAAGATCCTGCTCACCGGACCCACCAGCCAGGTGGGTCTTCCGCTGGCGCGCGCGCTGGCCCGGGAGCACCGGGTGACCGGGGTGGCGCGCTTCTCCGACGCCCGGGCCCGCGCCACGCTCGAAGCCGAAGGCGTCGAGTGCCTGGCCCTCGACCTGGCCGGCGACGACCTCTCCGCCCTGCCCCGCGACTTCGACTACGTCCTCCACTTCGCCGTGGTGAAGACCGGCGACTGGGAGCGCGACCTCACCGCCAACGCCGTCGGCCTCGGCCGCCTGCTCTCCCACTGCCGGGACGCCCGCGCCCTGCTCCACTGCTCCTCCGGCGGCGTGTACGCGCCGCCCGGCGACACGCCGGCCGCCGAGGACGCGCCGCTCGGCGACAACCACAAGGGCCTGATGCCCACCTACAGCATCTGCAAGATCGCCGCCGAGGCGATGGCCCGCTTCGCCGCCCGCGAGTACGACCTGCCCACCACCATCGCCCGCTTCAGCGTCCCCTACGGCGACAACGGCGGCTGGCCCTGGTACCACCTGATGATGATGAAGAGCGGCGTGCCGGTGCCGGTCCACCCGCAGCAGCCGAACCGCTTCAACCCCATCCACGAGGACGACTACATCGCCCAGGTGCCGGCGATGCTCGACGCGGCGCGGGTTCCCGCCACCATCGTGAACTGGGCCGGCCACGAGACGGTCTCCATCGAGGAGTGGTGCGCGTACCTGGGCGAGCTGACGGGACTCGAGCCGAAGTTCGCCCCCGACGAGAACGCCATCGCCAGCCTGCCCCTCGACACCACCCGCATGCACGCGCTGGTGGGCGAGACGCGGGTGGGCTGGAAGGACGGTGTCCGCCGCATGGTGGAGGCCCGCAATCCGGAGCTGCTGAAGGGCTAGGCGCGGGTCAGCAGCAGGCAGCCGCCCAGCGGACCGCCGCCGGCGGCGGCCACCGCCACCTGGGGATCGCCCGGCACCTGACGCTCGCCGCCCTCGCCCCAGAGCTGGAGGCAGGCCTCGTGGAGGAAGCCGTAGCCGTGCAGGCGTCCGCCGGAGAGCTGGCCGCCGTTCGTGTTGAGCGGGATCTCGCCGTCGAGCGCGATGCGCTGCCCGCCCTCCACGAACGGGCCGCCCTCGCCCTTCCTGCAGAAGCCCAGCGCCTCGAGCCAGGCCAGGGCGATGAAGCTGAAGCCGTCGTAGAGCTCGGCCACGTCGACGTCGGCGGGCTTCAGGTCGGTGCGCTCCCAGAGCATGGCCGCGGCGTCGCGCAGGGCCATCGTGGTCAGGTCGTCGAACTGGTCCCAGGAGGGCCGGCCGCGCAGCGCGCTGCCCACCGCCTCGACGCGCAGCGGCGGACGGCGCAGGTCGCGCGCCCGGTCGATGCGCGACACGATCATCGCCGTTCCCCCGTCGCAGGGCACGTCGCAGTCGAACAGGCAGAGCGGCGTGCTGATCATGCGCGCCGCCAGGTAGTCGTCCAGCGTCATGGGATCGCGGTAGATGGCCTTCGGGTTGTGGGCCGCGTTGCGCCGCGCGTTCACCGCGATCCAGCCGAGCTGCTCGCGCGTCGTCCCGTACTCGTGGAAGTGGCGCTGGGCGAACATGGCGATCCAGTTGGCCGCCGAGTACGAGCGGAAGGGCAGCGTGAACTCCATGGGCTGGCCCGAGACGCGGAAGCCGCGGCCGCCGCCCCCACCACCGCCGCCCAGGCCGATGCCCTGGCGGCCGCCCTTGCCCTGGGCCGTGCCCTCCCACACCGAGCGGAAGCAGAGCACGTGGTTGGCGTAGCCGCAGGCCACCGCCGCGCAGGCGTCGATCACCGCGCCGAGCTGTCCCGAGCGCTCCATGCCCCCGGAGAACCAGTCGAGCTCGAGGCGCAGCGCGTCGTGCACCTCGGTGACCCCCGCGCCGCTGAAGCCGGGCTGGGCGCTGAAGGCGCCCGGGTAGGTGGCGAGCCCGTCGATGTCCCGCGTCGTGAGCCCCGCGTCCTCGATGGCGGCCAGGCAGGCGTCGAGGGTCAGCTCGAGCGGGTCGCGGCCGAGACGACGCCCCACGTCCGACTGCCCGATGCCGGTCAGCGCCGCCCGGCGCTCCAGGACTTCGGTCATGCGTCCCTCGGGCGGAACACCGGGATGAAGACGTCCTCGTGCTCTTCGAACGCCACCTGCACCGGCATGCCGACGTGCACGTCCTCGGCGGCGCAGCCCACCACGTTGGTCATCAGCCGCAGGCCCGGCTGCTCCTCGATCTCGACGATGGCGATGGCGTAGGGGTGGTCGGGCGACGGTACCCAGGGCTGGTGGTTCAGCGTGAAGGTGAGCACGCTGGCGCGGCCCGAGACGGCGCGCACGCCGAGCCCCTTGCGGTGGCAGTCGGGGCAGACCGGCGCCGGCGGGTGCACGAAGGTGTCGCAGTCGCCGCAGTGCAGGAAGCGCAGCTCGCCGTCGCGGCCGCCCTGCCAGAAGTGGGCGTTGCGCTCGGTCACCCGGGGCAGGACCCGGAACGGCAGCTCCGGCTCGTCGGCTCCGTTCACCGGCTGGCCCACAGCGCCAGCAGCGGGCGACCCAGCACCAGCACGCCGATCAGCGCAGCACCCACCGCGGTGCACAGCACCGCGCCCGCGGCGGCGTCCTTCGCCCGACCCACCAGCGGGTGCGGATCCGGGTGGGTCGCGTCGGCCAGCGACTCGAGCGCCGTGTTCATGCACTCGGCGGCGAACACCGCCGCGATCGCCGCCACCAGCCAGCACCAGTCGCCGCGGGATAGATCGAGCGTCGCCC
Source organism: Myxococcota bacterium (assembly GCA_050618055.1). Classification (GTDB taxonomy): domain Bacteria; phylum Myxococcota_A; class UBA9160; order UBA9160; family SMWR01; genus CALDCK01. The sequence continues at coordinate 22,448 of JBNLVK010000247.1, read as the reverse complement.
CCAGCGCCACCACGGCCACCGCAGCGGCCAGCTGGATCCGGGCGTTCGCCTGGGTGGCGACGGTCGCGGCCACGCCGGCGCCCGCCTGGCGGAAGCTGTCGACGCGCGACGACACCGGTTCAGCGGCCCGCGACCGTCTGGTGCAGGATGCGCGCGCAGGTCTCGACCAGGTCGTCGCGCGAGACGCCGAGCACCTCGAGCTCGCGGTGGTAGGCGGCCAGCCGTTCGAGGATGGCCCCCATGGCCGCGGCGCCGGCCGACGGGTCGAGCTTCGGATCGACGCGCTTCGCCTTCTGCGAGGCGGAGATCTGCGCGGCCAGGTGGGCCAGCACCGGGGTCAGCGACTCCTGGCGCACGCGCAGGAAGCGCCGGTCGCCCTCGTCGGCGGCCAGGTTGCGCCCCAGCAGCACCGCGCGGTGCGCGTCCCAGTGGCGCACGAACGCCTCCACGATCTGGCGCGCGTTGTCCAGCCCGCCCTCGCCCTCCCAGTTGCCGTCGATCATCTCGATCACGGCCGGCAGGTCGCCGGCGGCCAGCTCGGCCAGCCGCAGCGCCGCCTCGGAGACGTCCTTGAAGTACTGGTAGAAGGTGGCGGGCGACGTGCCGGCCTCGCGCGCGATGTCGACCACCGACACGTCGCGGAAGCTGCTGCGCGCGAGCAGCTGCTCGGTGGCGTCGAGCAGGCGGCGGCGCGTCTCCAGCGCGCGCGGACCCAGCTCGCGCCCGCTCTGGTCGAGCGTGGTCCCCTCGGCGTCGGGCGTCATCTCTTCGGGCCTGCCGGATCCATGGACGACCTCCGCTGCCTCGTCTGACGGTATATCAGACGCGGGCCCCGGATCAACGCGCGAAGAAGACCCGCTCCGCGTTGTCGTGGAGGAACTTCTCCGCCACGCCCGGACGCAGCTCGAGCCGGCGCGCCTCGTCCACGGCCCGCTCCATGGGGAGCGCCGGGTGGTCCGACGCGAACATCACCTTGTCCTGGCCGCGCGTGTTCATGAAGTGCACGAAGTCGGGCGGCAGGTACTTCGCCAGGTAGGCCGAGGTCATCAGGTGGAGGTTCGCGTACTTGAGCATCAGGCGGCTGGCCTCGCCCCACCAGGGGTCGGCGCCGTGTGCCATGACCAGCACGAGATCCGGGAAGTGCAGGCAGACCCGGTCCAGGTGCATCGGGTGCTGGCACTCGCCCGGCGCCGGCGGACCCGGGATGCCGGTGTTGATGGTGATGGGCAGGCCCAGCTCGACGCACTTGGCGTAGGTGGGATAGTAGATGGCGTCGTTGGGCGGGACGTCGATGGCGAAGGGCGTGATGCGGCAGAGCACCGCGCCGTGGTCGTTCACGAAGCGCTCGAGCGCCGTGACCGCCTTCATGGGCTTCGTCGGGTCGAGCTGGGCGCCCAGGAAGAAGCGGTCCGGGTGCTCGCGGGCGAAGCCGAGCACCTTGTCGTCGGGTCGGTGGGCCGCGGTGGTCAGGATCGCCTTCTCCACCTCGAGCCGATCCATCAGGAGGAGCATCTCCTTCGCGCCGTAGCTGCGGAAGAACTCCTCCTCGTCCCGCTTGAAGTAGTCCTCGCGGACGCGCTGCAGGAACTCGGGCCGACCGCCCCCGCCGATGTCGACGTTCACCCAGGTGTCGATCACCGGCATGGGCGCTCCGCCCGCCGTCAGCGCGCCGACGCGGTGTCGGCGTCGAGGCGGCGGAACGAGAAGTCGGCGGCCACCTTCTCCACCGGCTGGCCGTCCACCTCGGCGTAGGGGTAGATGAAGTAGTTCAGCGGGTCGGCCTGCTGCGGCGGCGCCAGCACCAGGTCGCGCCCGATGGTGAAGGCGATCCGGTCGGAGGGCAGCGTGCCGAAGTAGTCGTCGAAGCGCCTGGCCTTCCAGGCCTCCGACGCGTCGAAGGGAACCCAGCCCCGCTCCGGATCCCAGGCCTCGGCCCAGCAGTGGTAGCCGCCGACCGGCGCCGCCGTCTCGTCCGGCGCGATCGGGAAGCCGATCACGAAGCGCGCCGGAATGCCCTGGCTGCGGGCCATGCCCAGGAACAGCGAGTGGAAGTCGGTGCAGTTGCCGTACTTCTCGGTGCAGGCCCAGATCGCGTCGCCCTGGCCCCAGCCCTCGCCGACCTTGGCGTAGCGCATGTTCTCCACCACGTAGTCGTAGAAGGCGCGGATCTTCTCGCCGTCGGTCGAGAGGTCCCTCGACTCCTGCACGGCGATCTGCTCGATCAGCCCGTCCAGCGGAATGCGCTTGCGGGCCCCCAGGTAGCGATCGGGCCGGTCGCGCGGGGTCGCCAGCGCGGCCTCCACCGGCATGCCCTTCGACGGCCTGCGCACCACGCGCTTGCTGACCACGACCGTGGCGCCGGCGGGCGCCGGTCCGGTCCAGCGGAGGCGGGCCATGCGGTTGCCCAGGTCGTCCACCTCTTCGTCGACCGTGAAGGGCGCCTCGATGCGGACGTCGCTCACCTCCTGGTCGATCGAGTCGACGGCCAGCGGGAACCAGAGCGAGACGGTCTGGCCGGGCGCGGCCTGGATCGAGTCGACGGCCACCCGATAGGTGAACTCGTAGCGGGCCTCGTCCTGCCAGGGGTCGAACGCGGCGGCCGGCGCCGCCAGGGCCACCGCCGCACCCAGCGCGGCGATCGCGGAAACGCGGCTCATTCCTTCTCCTTCAGGTCGAGCGCGCAGGAGTTCATGCAGTAGCGATCGCCCGTCGGCGCGGGGCCGTCGGGGAAGACGTGTCCCAGGTGCGCGTCGCAACGGGCGCACAGCACCTCGATGCGACGCATGCCGAGGGAGTGGTCCTCCTCGGTGCGGATGCGGCCCTCCTCGAGCGGCGCGTAGAAGCTGGGCCAGCCCGAGCCCGAGTCGAACTTCGTGTCCGAGTCGAACAGCTCGTTGCCGCAGCAGACGCAGCGGTAGATGCCATCGTCCTTGCAGTCGTTGTACTTGCCGGTGAAGGGGCGCTCGGTGGCCTTGTTGCGGCACACCTCGTACTGCTCGCGCGAAAGCTGCTCGCGCCACTCGGCGTCGGTCTTCTCGACTCGGTCGGCCATGGGGGGATTCCTCCGGTCCGGGAGCGGCGATTCTAGGTCAAGGGAAGAGGCCCGCACCACGGTCGAGACACCAGTAGACCGCCAGTCCGCCCATGGCGAAGGTCGGCGCGCGCAGCAGCCAGGCCGGCGCCGACGCCACCGGGCGCGCCAGCAGTGCGCGCAGCAGCAGCACCACCACCACGAAGGCGAGCTGACCGGCCTCGATGCCCAGGTTGAACGCGAGCAGCGCCGCCGGGATCTCGCCGACGGGCAGGCCCACCTCGGCGAGTGCGCCGGCGAAGCCCAGGCCGTGCAGCAGTCCGAAGCCGAAGGCCATGGCCCAGGGCGCGCGCCGCATCCAGCTCCCGCGCGCTCCGGCCTCCGGCGCGCCGCGCGCCAGCTCGAGGGCCAGCGCCACGATCGTCATGGCGATCACCAGCTCCACCAGCGCGGTGGGGAAGCGCACGTAGCCGAGCACCGCCAGCGAGAGCGTGACGCTGTGGCCCAGCGTGAAGGAGGTGACGGTCCAGACGAGCTGGCGCGTGGTGGCGGCCAGCAGCACCAGGCCGAACACGAACAGCAGGTGGTCGAGGCCGGAGAGGATGTGCTCGAAGCCCAGCAGCGCGTACTCGCGGGCCACCGCGAGCGCCCCCTGCCGCTCGCCGATCTCGAGCTCCGGGTCGTCGGCGTGGAGCACCGCCTGGATGCGCCGGCCGTCGGCCAGGGCCACGCGCACCAGCGCGTTGGTGCCGCTGGTGTCGAGCCCGCGCACCGCCAGCCGCTGGCCGACGATGCCGGCGGTGCCGCAGTCCACCGGGAAGCGCACCACCAGGCCCGTGGCCTCCTGGCTGGCCTGCGCCTCGCCCGCGGTCGCGCAGGATTCCGGCAGCTCCGGGCGCACGTCGCTGCCGACCGGCTGCTGGAGCGGCGTCTTCCAGGTGACGTCGAAGCGGCCGCCGTCCCGCTCCACCAGCTCGAGCAGCGACGGCGCCAGCCGGTGGGCCGACGCGGCCGCTGCCAGCAGCAGGATCGCCGCCGCCGGGGCCAGACCTCGCGTGCGCCTCATCGCTCCGGCGCGTCCTCCGCCGTCGAGTCGGGGCCCAGCCCCGCGGCCCACTCGTAGCACTGCACCTCCACGCGCAGCGGCAGCAGGAAGCGCACGTAGAAGTTGTGCAGCGAGAGCACGCCGTGGTGGTCCTCGACCTGCTTCTCGTCCAGCTCCACGCGGTCGTCGCGCTTCGACTCCTCGCGGGCGCGCGCGTAGAGATCGTCGAACTCGGCGGGCGTCGCCACCGACAGGCCGAAGTGGTCGCCGGCGCCGCTGCGCAGGGCCGGCTCGCCCGCCACCAGGAAGACGAACTGCTCGTTGCTGTGGGCGCGCAGCACCAGCCGCTCGCGGGGGACCGTCAGCGTCGGCATCTCGGTCCAGCCGAAGACGTCGCCGTAGAAGCGCAGCAGGTCCCCCCGACCCGCCTCGTCCAGCAGGTCGGGGGAGACGCTCAGCGCGACGTGGTTGAAGCGCTGCGAAGGCGCGCCCATGCCGCCTAGCCGCGGGGCGCCTGGAACAGCGTGATGCCTTCGTAGACCAGCGCCGGGCGCTCGCTGCCGACCACGTGGATGGCCGTCTCCTGGGCGACCCGCGTGCCCTTCGGCGTCTGCTCGACGGCCTTCAGCCGGCTGCGCGCGTGCAGCGTCGATCCGGCGGGCACCGGCGACAGGAAGCGGAAGCCGTCGGCGCCGTAGTTGGTGACGTTGCCCGCGCCCACGATGGCGAAGTCGGCGTTGGTGCCGGCCGAGAGCTTGGGCAGCAGCGACAGCGTCAGGAAGCCGTGGGCGATGGTGGTGCCGAAGGGGCTCTCCTTCTTGCAGCGCTCCTCGTCCAGGTGGATCCACTGGTGGTCGCCGGTCACCTCGGCGAACTCGTTGATCATCTTCTGGCTGACGAGGGTCTCGGCGCCCCAGGGCCCGAACTCGTCGCTGACGTGCTTGCGCAGCGCGTCGATGTCGTCGAACTGGATCTTCTCCATCATTCCTCTCCCGAAGGCTGGTAGGTGTACCCGTCGATCTCGGCGCCTTCCGCCTCGAGACGCCGGAGTGCGGCCTCGGCGAGCGGCTCGACGCGAACCTTCTGGTTCGACGTCCAGGCCAGCTCGTCGCTGCGGAAGAAGAGTACCCGTTTCGGCACCTTGTAGGCGGCCAGCCGCTCGCGCAGCCAGCCGCGGACCGCCGCCTCGTCGGGCGCCGCTCCGAGGGCGGGCACGGCGCACAGCACGATCGCCTGGCCGAGGGTCGGGTGTCCGACGCCCACCGGGACGGCCAGCTTGAGCTCCGGGTGTCCCTCCAGCAGCTCCTGGATCTCCACCGGCGAGACGTTGGCGCCGCCGGTCTTGATCAGGTTGGAGAGCCGACCGCTCCAGTGCAGGCGGCCGTCGGCGTCGAGCGACCCGCCGTCCTGGGTGCGGAAGAAGCCGTCCGCGTCGAAGACGTGCTCCGGCGGCACCTTGTAGTAGCCGCGCATCAGCGTCGGCCCCTTCAGCGCGATCTCCCCCTCGCTGCCCGCCGGCAGCGGCGCGCCGCTCTGCGGGTCGACGATGCGCAGCACGTTGCCCGGCCAGGCCACGCCGTTGCAGGCGTGGCGCTCCTCGGCCGGTGCGTCGGCCGGCAGGGCGCTGGCGATGGTGAAGGTCTCGGACAGGCCGTAGGAGGCTCCGGTCCCGTAGACGTCCTCCTGTACGCCGGCCAGCTTCGCCAGCGGCGAGGTGAAGTCGACCTTGCGGATCGACGTCAGGTCGCGCGCCGCCGCGCTTTCGTGCTCGCCCAGGGCCTTCTGCTGGTGCGGCCAGGCGTGGACCGCGCTGGCGCGCTCGCGCTCCAGCATGTCGAGGGCGGCGCCGGGCTCGAAGGTCTCCTGGACGAGCAGCCGCGCGCCGGCCGCGAACGCACCGCCGATCGACATGGCGATGCCGGCGGTCCAGAAGAACGGATAGGTGGTGTAGAGCCGGTCGTCGGCGTCGAGGCGCAGCATGTCGGCGAAGCGCCAGGCCTGGAGGATGGGCGCGCGCTGGGTGTGCAGCACGCCCTTCGGGTCGGCCGTGGTGCCGGAGGTGTAGACGATCAGCCCGTCGTCGGAGGGCTCGACGCTGTCGATGGCGGCGTCGAGCACCGCGTCGGACACGTGGGAGGCGTGGGCCAGCAGCTCCGACCAGGGGCGGATCGCGCCGTACTTCTGCTCGCCCCGGTGGAAGATGCGCCGCAGGTGCGGCAGGTCGGAGAGGAAGAGCGCATCCGGCGCCGCCACGCCGATCTCGCTGTGCAGACCCAGCAGCGCGTCCAGGAAGTCGTGGTGCTGGAGCTTCGGCTGGAACAGCAGCGTGCCGACGTCGCCGTGGCGCAGCACGTAGCCGAGCTCGCGGGGCTTCGCGAAGGTGTTGATCGGCACCAGCACGCCGCCGGTCATGCCGACGGCGAAGGCCGCCGCGATCCACTCCGGGCCGTTGCCCATCCAGACCGCGACCCGCGCGCCCTTCGTGACCCCGGCGCCCAGCAGCGCCCGGGCCAGCTCCCGCGCCTCGGCCAGCAGCTCCCCGTAGGTGAGCGTGCGCGCGTCGGACACGACCGCCACCCGGTCGGCGTGCCGTGCGGCCACCTGGCGCAGGAAGCGTCCGAAGGTGAGGCGGGGGTCGTCGATCTCCACGGCGGTCCTAGGGGCTCGGCAGCTCGATCTCGGCCCGACCGCTCGCCATCACCGCGCCGTCCTGGTTGGTCATCACCACCTCCACGGTGGCCACCGGCGCGCCGCAGGGGTCGCCGTGGTCGAGCGCGACCACCTGCCCGTTCAGGAAGGTGGCGTCGCCGGACAGCGCCGGCGAGCGGTACTGCATGTTGCTGTGCCGGATCGTCGACCACTCGCCGCCCCAGTTGGAGAGGTAGTCGAGGATCCAGGCTCCCATGGACGCACCGTAGCCGTACTCGCGCGGCATGCCGATGAGCTTCGCGTAGCGCGTCTGCACGTGACCCCGCGACGGACCCTTGTAGAGGCCATCGGCCTCGGACGGGTCGACCTTCGCGCCCTCGGTGTCGCGCGACATCTCGGGCAGCCAGCCCGCCTCCAGGGTGGTGGAGACGCCGAACTCGCGCGCACCGCCCCACACCGTCATCAGGTACGCCCGCCACTCGGTGGTGAAGGTGGCGATGCTGTGCGGGCCGATCGGACGCGTCGGGAGCCGGTCGCCCTCCTTCACGAACAGGCGCTTCTCGTGACCCAGGTCGAGGAAGCTCTGGTAGTAGTCGAACTTCTGCTTCTCCAGGTCCTCGAGCTCGTCGTCGGTCCAGGTCTTCTGCACCGCGTCCTCGAACATGCCCAGCTTGCGCGCGTTCTCGGCCAGGTAGCGGACCGACGTGGAGCGCTGCTTGCACACCAGCTCGCCGCGCTGGTTGATGTAGGTGGTGTCGCCCCGCGAGAACATGGTGGGGCCCGAGAACTTCGTCTCGGCCACCTTGTAGTCGAAGAGCATGCGCTCCTGGGTCATGCGGTCGCCCGGCGCGATGCGCGGCCCGAAGAACCACCACTCGTCGCCGCCGAAGATCATGTGCTGGCCCGGGATCACGCCCTGAATGGCGGGTCCGGCGCCGTGGCTGGTGTCGGTGCAGACCGCGAACGACTGGGGCGCCACGATCGCCCCGAAGCGCCCCTCGGCGGCGTACTCCTCGTCGTAGTAGAGCGGGTTCGGGTTGGCCATGCCCTGGGCCCAGCGGCGGATGTCGTTGACGTGGATCGGCTCCTTCAGCTGGGCGCCGCCCAGCGGCACGCCGATCCAGCGGTCCACGTCGGTGGTGTCCAGAGGGGTCAGTCCGTCGGCGCGGACCTTGGGCTCGCTCATGAGAGGGTCACCTCGTAGTTTCCGTTCGCGTCGAGGCGCGCGGTCTGTCCCGGGTAGAGCACCAGCGTGGTGAAGCGCTCCTCGATGATGCCGGGTCCCTCGATCTCGTGCCCGGCCCCGAGCCGGTCGCCGTCGTAGACCGGCGTGTCGACGAAGCGTCCGCCGAAGAAGGCGGGGCGCCGCGAGCGCACCGCGTCCGCCACCGGTCCGGCGGCGGGCGCCACGGCGGGCAGCACCGGCTTTCCGGTCACGCCCAGCGTCTGCACCCGCACCGAGCGCACCACGGGCTCCTCCTCGCGCGAAGCAAACGCGTGGAGCTCCTCGTGCAGGTCGTGGAAGGCCTCGACGGTGGCCGCCAGGTCGCCCCCCTGCATGCGCCCGTCCCGGGTCACGGCGGGCACCGCCATGTCGAAGGTCTGGCCCGGGTAGCAGAGGTTCACGAAGCGCTGGAACACCAGGTCGTCGCGGCCCAGGCGGGCGGCCGACAGCTCGGCCGCGGCGTGCTCCTCCAGCTCCTCGAACAGCGCATTGATGCGCGCCTCGTCGGCGCGGCCCGAGGGCGCGATGTAGGAGCGCTGGGTGTCGACCACGTAGTCGGCGATCAGCAGGCCCAGCGCGGAGAAGGCCGGCGACGTCTTCGGCACCAGCAGCCGGCGGATCCCCAGCTCCTCGGCCTGCATGCCCGCGTGCACGGGTCCGTTGCCGCCGTAGACCACCATGCAGAAGTCGCGCGGGTCGTTGCCGGCCTCCGACGACACGCGGCGGATGGCGTTGGCCATGTTGGCGTTCACGATGCGGAAGATGCCGTGGGCCGCCTCGACCGCGTCGAGCCCCAGCGGCCGGCCCACCTGCTCGAGGATCGCGTCGCGCACTCCGTCGGTCTCGAGCTCGAACTCACCGCCGCACAGCGCCTCCGGGTTGATGTAGCCGAGCACCACGTTGGCGTCGGTGACCGTGGGTCGCGTGCCGCCGCGCCCGTAGCAGATCGGGCCGGGCACGCTCTTCGCGCTCTCGGGACCCACCTTCAGCGCCCCCGCCTCGACGTGGGCGATCGAGCCGCCGCCGGCGCCGATCGAGTGCATCTCGACCATCGGCAACCCCACCAGGTAGCGGTGCTGCCAGTTCCAGAAGCTCTTGATGGTCGGGCGCCCGCCGCGCACCAGGCAGGCCTCGTAGCTGGTCCCGCCCATGTCGATGGCGATGAAGTCGGAGACGGAGGACTCGGAGGCGACGGCGCAGGCGCCCATCACGCCGCCGGTGGGCCCGGAGCCCAGGGCCGCCACCGCCTTCCGGGCCAGGAAGGAGGCGGTCATGATGCCGCCGTTGCTCTGCATGATCAGCAGGTCGTTGGCGTAGCCCGAGTCGCGCAGCGACCGCTCGAGGCGCTCGAGATAGGTCGCCACCTTCGGCCCCACGTAGGCGTCGACCAGCGTCGTCGACGTGCGCTCGAACTCGGGGGCGGTGGGCATCACCTCGTGGGACAGCGAGACGCGCGCCGACGGGTGCTCCTCCTCCACGATCTCGCGCACGCGCCGCTCGTGGGCCGGGTTCACGAACGAGAAGAGCAGGCAGACCGCGACCGACTCGATGCCGTCGCGGGCCAGCCGCCGCACCGCGGCGCGCACCGCCTCCTCGTCGAGCGGCACCACCACCTCGCCCCGGGGGTCGAGGCGCTCCGGCACGCCCAGCCGGTGCCGGCGGCGCGCGATGGGCGCCGGCGGCGGGTAGGCCGGGTCCCAGATGCTCTCCTTGTAGCCGCGGCGGATGTCGATCTCGTCGCGGTGGCCCTCGGTGGTCACCAGGCCGACCTTCGCACCGTTCATCTCGATCATGGTGTTGTCGGCGGTGGTCGTGCCGTGGACCACCAGGTCGGTGGCCGCGAGCAGGTCGCGGGCCGACAGGCCCTCGGCCGCGGCCAGCTTCCCGATGCCGTCCATCACGCCGAGGCTCTGGTCCTCCAGCGTGGTCGGCACCTTCAGCAGCGACGTCGCGCCGCCCGGCCGGACGTGGATGAAGTCGGTGAAGGTGCCGCCGACGTCGACGCCGATGCGGTGGCCCACTAGGCGCCTCCGCCGCGCAGCCGGCGCGTCTCCTGCTCGTCGACGGCGAGGTCGCCGGCCTCCAGGCTGCCGGTGAAGGCCACGCCGTAGTCGCGCCGGGCCGCCTCGACCGAGACCAGCTCGTCGAGCACGTCGTCGAGCACCGCCTGCACGTCCCGCTCGAACGGATCGCCGTAACCGGCGCCGCCGCCGTACAGGTACTCGAAGGCCTCGCCGGCCTCGTGGGGCACCGCGTTGGCGATGTTGCCCACCACCTCGGGGCGCGTGTCGAAGCGCACCGTCAGGTGGTTCGGGGCGCCGTCGCGACCGCCCTGCACGCCGGCCATCGGGTACTTGATGCCGACCATCCAGGTGGAGAAGCCGGCCGGCGCCAGCGTGCGCTTCACCACCCGCGACCCGGGGCAGCCGCGCCACCTGCCGGGCCCGCCGGAGTCGATGCGGTAGTCGCAGTACTCGTGGCGCACCGGGAAGATCGACTCGTTGATCTCGGCCGTCGCCCGGATCAGGTTGCCGAAGGAGGCCGGCATGGAGCCCCAGCCGTCCTGGCCCTTCACCGCGTTGCAGTAGGCCGCCAGCACGTCGACGCCGTGGTCGATGAACATCTCGCCGCTGCCCGGCTGCTGGCCGACGAAGACGTTGGGGCCGCCCAGCTTGTAGATCTGCGGGCACGAGCGCTCGGGCAGCACCGCCGACATGGCCTTGGCGATCGCCTCGCCCACCTCGACGCCCGGGTGGTGGGTACCCGCCGCGACCGTCGCCCCCGGACGCGGGTTCAGCACGCAGCCCTCGGGCACGATCAGCTCGATCGAGTCGAAGAAGCCCTCGTTCTTCGGGATCTCCGGGTCCATCATCGACGCCAGCTGGGCCACCACGTAGCCGCGGGTGTTGCCGAAGGTCGAGTAGGCCTTGAGCCCCTCGCGGGTGTCGCTGCCGGTGAAGTCGACCACCAGGCGTTCGCCGTCGACGGTGATCTTCACGTGGACGTGGATGTCCTGGTTGCCGATCGGGTCGTGGTCGACGAAGCAGTCCGCCTCGTAGACGCCGTCGGGCCAGGAGGCCACCTCCTCGCGGAAGCGCCGCGCCGCGTAGGCGATGGAGTGGTCGACCGCCGCCTTCACGTCCGCCACGCCGTGCCGCGCCACGATCTCCTTCAGCCGCCGCACGCCGAGCTGGGCCGCGCCCACCTGGGCGCGCAGGTCGCCCACGAAGGTGGGCGTGCGGTTGTTCACCTGCATCATGTAGGTGACGTCGCGGCGCTCGACGCCCCGGTCGTAGAGCTTCACCGCCGGGAAGCGCACGCCCTCGGCCCAGATGTCGATGGCCTCGGCGTTGTAGCCGCCGGGCATGCCGCCGCCGGTGTCGGCGTGGTGGCACTGGATCGAGGCGATCAGCACCGTCTCGCCGTCGATCACCACCGGGGCGAACACGTTGTAGTCGGGCAGGTGGCCGCCGCCGTGGTAGGGATCGTTGGCGACGAACACGTCGCCGTCGTGGAAGCCCTCGTCGGCGAAGAACGCGAGCGCGAACTTCACCGGCAGCGTCGACGACAGCATGAACTGGGGAATGCCGACCGACAGCGCCCCCAGCGCGCCGCGCCCGTCCAGGATGGTGGCGTTGCGCTCGTTGCTCTGGTTCAGGATCGGCGTGGTGGCCGTCAGCGAGACGTGGGTCGCCATCTCGTAGGCGACCGTCTCCATGGCGCCGCGGATCACCTCGACGGTCACCGGATCGACCCCGCCGGCGCTGCCAGCGGACGAGACGGCGGGACCGGCGGGAGTCGCGTCGGACGGTGTGGCCATGGCGCTCGTTTCTGACGATGCGTCAGATGCAGCATTATGCAGCGTCCGAACGGCGTTTTTCAAGGGTTAGCATGGTCGCCATGCCCGTCTACGCGGACGACTGGACGGTCGCCGAGGCCCGGGCCCGCTACTTCGAGACCAACGGCTTCGGCGCCGACGGCGGCTACGACGACGACTGGGTGCGCTTCGCGGTGGGACCCTTCCCCATCCGCTTCCCCAACACCGACGGGCGCAAGGCCGCCGTCCCCGCGCACGACCTGCACCACGTCGCCACCGGCTACGACACCGACCTGGCCGGCGAGGGGGAGATCGGCGCCTGGGAGATCGCGTCGGGCTGCTGGCAGGCGCGCGCCGCCTGGCTGCTGAACAGCCTGGCCGTCTGGCCGGTGCTCTTCTACGCCCTGCCGCGCGTGTACCGGGCGTTCGTACGAGGGCGTCACAGCCGAAACCTCTACGACGGAACCCCGGTCGCCGAGCTGCTGGACGCGAAGGTCGCCGTGCTGCGCGCACGGCTCGGACTCGACGTCCCCGCCCCTCCGGCGACCACCGCCGACAAGCTGGCCTTCGCGCGCTTCCTGGCGACGGTCCTGGCGCTCCAGCTCGCCATCGCCCTCGTCCTCTTCGGCCTGCCGGCCCTGGCGATCGCCGCGCTCTTCTGAGAGCCCCCCTTCAGGCGGGTGCAGGTCGGGCCGAAAGGTCCAGGTGGCGGCGTGGAAAGGCGGATGACGCGAAAGAAGACCGATCTCGAGATCGACGGCGAGCGCTTCCGCGCGCTCTCGCTCTCCTCCTTCGACATGCTGTCGGAGGTGGACGCGCAGGGCCGCGTCACCTACGTGAGCCCGAACCACGCGCGCCTGCACGGTCGCGAGCCCGCCGAGATGCTCGACCAGCTCGGCGCCACCGCGGTGGTTCCCGAGGACCGTCCGATCGTCGCCGCGGCGTTCAGCCGGCTCTTCGCGCGCGGCGAGAACGCCCGGGCCGTCTTCCGCACCCGCGACGAGCAGGGCGACGTCCGTTGGGTCGAGTGCACCGGCACCCCGGTGAAGACGCCGGAGGGCGAGACCCGGGCCCTTCTGCTGTCGCGCGACGTCACCGAGCAGAAGCGACTCGAGGCCGAGATGCACGCCAGCCGGGAGCGCTTCCAGAGCATCGCCGAGAACGCCTACGACATGATCGCCGAGATCGACGAGCAGGGCCGGGTGCTGTTCGCCAACGACCAGACCCTGCGCACGCTGGGTCTGGAGCGCGGCGGATCGTGGACCGAGGACCCGTTCGGCATGGTGCACGAGGAGGATCGCGAGCGGGTCGAGACCGCCATACGCCTCCTCGTCGAGACCGGCTCCTCGCCGGCGATCCGCTACCGGGTCGTGGGCGAGGGCGGCGCCCGCTCCATCGAGGCCCGCTACCGCCGCTTCGTGAACTCCGACGGCGAGGTGCGCTTCCACGTGATCGCCCGCGACGTCAGCGAGTCCGTCGAGAGCGAGCGGCTCCTGGCGGCCAGCGAAGCCCGCTACCGGATGCTCGTCGAGAACTCCGCCGTCGGCATCCTGGTGGTGCAGGACGGCGACGTCGTCTTCTCGAACCAGCGCGGCGCCGAGGTGTGCGGCGCCGAGGCTCCGGAAGACCTGGTCGGCCGGTCGATGCTGAGCCTCCTCCACCCGGAGGACGCGATCACCGTTCCGCGCCTGCTGGCCCGCGTCGAGGCGGGGGAGCACACCCCCGACCTGATCGAGGTCCGGCTCTGCGGCCTCGACGGCCAGATGCGCGAGGTGGTCGCGACGGGCAGCATCATCGACTACGAAGGGGCGCCCGCCTACCAGGGCATCGTGCGCGACGTCACCAAGCTGCACGCAGCCGAGCGCGAGCGGCAGCGTCTGGAGCTCCAGCTCCAGGAGGCCCGCAAGCTCGAGAGCCTGGGCATGCTGGCCGGCGGCATCGCCCACGACTTCAACAACCTGCTGGCGGTGATCCTGGCCAACACCCGCTTCGCGCGACAGCAGGCCGCCGGCGAGGACGTCGCCGAGGCCCTCTCCGACGCCGTCGACGCCGCCGACCAGGCCGCGCGCCTCACCCGCCAGCTTCTCGACTACGCCGGGCGCCGCTCGCCCGACGTGCGCTCCACCGATCTCACGGTGCTCACCCGCTCCAGCGCCGGACTGCTGGCCAGCGCCCTGCCCGACGGCGTCACCCTCGAGCTCGACCTCGATCCGGCGCTGCCGTCGGTGCGCGCCGACGTCGTGCAGCTGGAGCAGGTGCTGATGAACCTGGTGATCAACGCGGGCGACGCGATGGCGGAGCAGCCGGGCGCGGTGCGCGTCGCCACCGGGGTCGCCAGCGTCCCGGCCCGGCGCATCGCGCGCTGGTCGATCGGCAGCGACCAGCCGGCCGGCCACTACGTGTACCTGGAGGTGGCCGACGGCGGCGTCGGCATGGACGCAGAGACCCGGCAGCGCGTGTTCGAGCCCTTCTTCACCACCAAGCGCGAGGGACACGGACTCGGCCTGGCCGCGGTGCTCGGCATGGTTCGCGGCCACGCGGGGGGCGTGGAGCTCACGAGCGAGCCCGGCGACGGCACCTGCTTCCGCGTGTTCCTGCCGGTGGAGCCCACCCGGTCCGAGTCGGGCGCGGTCGTGCTGCTGGCCGACCCGGCGGAGCCGGCGGTCCTGGAGGTCCTCGGCGCGCGCGGACTCGCCGTGCTGACCGCGCGCGACCTGGACGCGGCCGGCGAGCTGCTGCGCCTGCACGGCGAGGAGGTGGAGGCGGCGGTCTGCGCGGCGGCCGGCCCCGCCGACCTGGAGCGGGCCGGCTGGCGCCTGCGCGAGATCCGGCCGGGCCTGCCGCTGCTGCTGCTCGGCTCGGTCCCGCCGGTCGCCCTGGCGACGCTGCGCGGACACGGTCCCACCGAGGTCGCCGACGATTCCGGCGAGGCCTCGCTGCTCGGCGCCCTGGAGGCCCTGCTCGGCAAGGACGGAGGTCCTACCCTTCCCGCGGAGGCGCTGCGATGAGCGATCTCGGCCTGACCCACGTGGCCCTGCCCGCCTGCGACCTGGACGAGAGCATCCGCTTCTACGCCGACTACGCGGGCATGCAGGTGGTGCATCGCCGCGAGGGCGTCGTCTGGCTCTCGGACAAGACGCGGCCCTTCGTGATCGTGCTGATGGAGAGCCGCGAGGTGCACCACCCGCTGCGGCCTTCGGCGCACCTGGGGGTGGCCTGCGAGAGCCGCGACGAGGTCGACCGGCTGGCGGAGCAGGCGCGCGCCGAGGGGCGCCTCGTCGAGGGGCCGGCCGACTACGGTCCGCCGGTCGGCTACTGGGTGTTCGTCCGCGACCCGGACGGTCACACGCTCGAGGTCTCCCACGGTCAGGACGTGGGGCTGGCGGTCGAACGCTCGCGCGACGACTGATCAGGAGGCGCCGGCGGCACCGGAGCCGGCGGGCGGCCGACGCGAGTTGCGCTGCGCGCGCTTCTCCCGCTTGCGTTCGTCGCTCTCGGCCAGGGTCACGAGCTGTGCCTGGCGCGCCGTCTCGGCCGACGGATCGTTGAACGAGAGCGCCACGTAGAAGAGGTCGGTATCGCGACGGCCGACGGCGAGCCGTCCGACCATCCGCGGGTCGCGCCAGACGTGGGTGACGCGCGGCGGACCGAAGGCGAGCCCGTCGCGGTCCGGCATCTCGCCCGCCTCGGCCGGCTCTCCCAGGTGCGCGTTGGCGTAGCCGGCCAGCAGCTCCCAGACGCGGGCCAGGTGGGCGTCGGCCTGCGCCGGGTCGAGGTCGGGCGTGAGGAAGACCATCTGGAACAGGCCGTCCTTCGCGCCGGGCCCCAGGAAGTGGAAGTGGGCCAGCAGCTCCTCGCCGTCCACGTCGACCCGGGTGAGCGCGCAGATCCCGTCGAACTTCTTGCGGCACTCGTACCAGGGATCGAACTGGGTCGACTCGTAGACCACCTCCCGCTCGTCGCCCCAGTCGAACTCGCTGAGCAGCCAGTAGGAGCCGTTCTCGGCGAACTCGGGCAGCGGCTCGGGCGTCGCTTCGGGCGCCGCCGCCGCGGGCGGGTCGGCCGGCGGCTCGGCCAGCTCGGCCGGCTCGGAGCAGGCCAGCGCGACCGCCGCGCCCAGCAGGGCGGCCCAGGGCGCGAGCCCGCGCCAGGCGTGTTTCCCCGAACCCATCATCGTCGCCTTCCATTATGCTCGACGCTTCCCGGAGGCGCGACCATGCACAAGCCGATGCCCGAGCACGGAACCGATTGGGACAGCCTGCGCGAGCAGATGACGAAGCTGGGCACCGGCGACGTCGACTGGCGCCGCGCGCGAACCGCCGTCTACGTCTTCAACGCGGGCGAGGACGTGCTGCGCGTGGCCAAGGAGGCCTATGCCCTCTACCAGTCCGAGAACGCCCTGGGACCTGCCGCCTTCCCCAGCCTGAAGCGGATGGAGGACGAGGTGGTCTCGATGGGCCTGTCGCTCCTCCACGGGCCCGAGGGCGCCTGCGGCAACATGACCTCCGGCGGCTCGGAGAGCATCTTCCTGGCCGTGAAGGGCTGCCGGGAGCAGGCCCGCGCCGCCGGTCGCGACGTCTCCCGCGGGCGCATCCTGCTGCCCCGGTCGGCGCACCCGGCCTTCGACAAGGCGGCCCACGTGCTCGGCCTGTCGGTCACCCGCGTCCCGGTGGCCGACGACCTGCGCGCCGACCCGGCCGCCATGGCCGAGGCGGTGGACGAGCACACCCTCATGCTGGTGGGCTCGGCGCCCTGCTTCCCCTACGGCCTGATCGATCCGATCGAGGCGCTGGCCGAGGTGGCCCTGCGCCACCACCTGTGGCTGCACGTCGACGCCTGCGTCGGCGGCTACTTCGCCCCCTTCGCCCGCATGAACGGCGTGGAGGTGCCTCCCTTCGACTTCGAGGTCGAGGGCGTCTGCTCGATCTCGGCCGACCTGCACAAGTACGGCTACGCGGCCAAGGGCGCGTCGACCCTGTTCCACCGCAGCGAGGAGCAGCGCGACCACCAGGTCTTCACCTTCGACGACTGGCCGGCCGGCGGCATGACCACGCCGACCGCCGCCGGCACCCGTCCCGGCGGCGCCATCGCCGGCGCCTGGGCGGTGATGCACTACCTGGGCGTCGAGGGCTACCGGGCGAAGGCGAAGCAGGTGACCGACACGCGCGCGCGGCTGGCGGCGGAGATCGAGGCGTCGCCGGACCTGTACGTGCACGGCGCGCCGAACCTGGGACTCATCGCCTACGGCTCGGACACGCTGGATCCCTTCGCCGTCTGGGGCCGGCTCGCCAGGCGCGGCTGGTTCACCGGGCTGACCACCGATCCGCGCGGCATCCACCTGATGCTGTCGCCGGCCCACGCCGAGGTGATCGACGACTACCTGGCCGACCTGCGCCAGGCGGTCGCGGAGGTGAAGGCGAAGGGAGAGACCGCCGGCGACACCCGCGCGCGCTACGCCTGAGCTGCCGGTCGCCTGCCGGTCGTGAGACGGGTCACACCGCACGGGCCCCGGAGCCGCGAAGGACTCTTCGTGAGCTCACGGCGGGACGGCGACTTCGCGGCGCTCTCCATGACCGACCTGCTGGCCCTGCGGGACCGGGTCGAGGCGGAGATCTCCGCGCGCCGCGAGGAGAGCGAGCGCAGCATCCGCCAGCGCGGCGGCCTGGTCGAGCGCGACGGCCCCCGCTACCGCAACCCGGCGAACCCCTCCGAGACCTGGTCGGGGCGCGGCCCGCGGCCCGACTGGCTCGAGCAGGCCCTGGCGGAGGGCGCCGTGCTGGCGGACCTGGAGATCGTGGACGACCGGCCCGTCAAGCAGCCCGGCGCCGCCTGATCCGCCCCGTGCAATGGCGCCCCCGCCTCGCGCGTAGCACGGGGTGGGAGTGCCTCGGGAGTGCGCGGAATGGGAGTCATGGCGCCGGTCGTGGGTCGGGACCTGGGCATCGCGGTGGTAGCATCGACCCTGCGGAACGCCGGAAGCGGTCTGGGCCTGGCGTGGGGGGGAGCCGTCTTGGACGAGAACGGGGTCCGCCGCCGCGTCGAACGGGCCCGCGACGGCGACGGGGACGCGTTCGGTGCGCTCTTCGAGGAGTTCCGTCCCGACGTGCTGCGGCTGTGCCGGCGCCTGCTGGGCGACGCCGACGCCGAGGACGCGGTGCACGAGGCGTTCCTGCGCGCCCAGAGCCGCCTCGACCAGTTCGATCTGGGCCGGCCCTTCCGCCCCTGGCTGCTGACCGTCGCCTCGCGGCTGGCCCTCGACCGGCTGCGGCGGCGGCGCACCGAGCGTCACCTGTTCTCGGACCACGACGGCGACACGGACACGTGGCCCTCGCCCACCCCCTCGCCGCTCCAGGGCGAGCTCGACGCGGACCTGCGCCGCCAGGTGGTCGCCGCGGTGGACGCCCTGCCCGATCGCTACCGGGTGCCGGTGGTGCTGCGCTACTTCGCCGAGCTTCCCTACGAAGCGGTGGCGGAGCTGCTGGACGTGTCGAAGAACCAGGTCGCGACGCTGCTGTTCCGCGCGCGCCGCCGGCTGCGCGAGAGCCTCGCCGACCTGTCGGAGGACGCATGAGCTGTCCCGACGAAGCGGCCTGGCTGCTCTACGTCGACGGCGAGACCGGGGACGCCGAGCGCCGCGCACTCGAGACCCACCTGGTCTCCTGCCGCGACTGCCGCCGCAGCGTGGTCGCGCTCCAGGACGAGACCTCGCTGCTCACCGACGCGCTGCACGAACGCGAGCGGCCGGCGCGCGCCCCCGCCCGCGCGCCGGCGCCCGAGCCCGGCGTCGCCTTCGGCCTTCCCCTGACCATCGCGGCGGTGACCGCCGCCTTCGCGGTGGTCGGACTGTTGCTCGATTCGCGGGTCCCCGGCGGACTCGATCACCTGAACCCCTTGCGCCTCAAGGGAGCCTACGAAATGGCCTTCGACCTCGTCTTCCTGGCTCGTGACCGCGCCCCCGGCCTGATCGAGCTGGCGCTCTCCATCGGTGTGATGGCGAGCGTGTCCGCGATCCTGACGCTGGGGGTGAACCTGGTGTACCGGCGCGTCTACGGCGCCGCCGCCGGACTGCTGCTCGGACTGCTGCTCCTCCCGGCCGAGCCCGCAGTGGCGCTGAAGGTGCAGATCGACGAGGACACCAGCGTCTCCTCCGGCCAGGTGGTCGAGGAGTCGATGTTCCTGTCCGGCGAACGGGTCACCATCGACGGGGTCGTGCAGGGCGACGTCTGGGTCGGCGCCGAGCGCGTCTTCATCGGCGGCACGGTCGAGGGCACGGTCTACGTGATGGCCCGCGACCTGGAGGTGAGCGGCACCGTCGACGGCAACGTGGTGGGAGCCATCGAGCACGCGCGCATCGACGGGGTGGTGACGGGAAGCATCACGGCGGCGGCCGAGAGCCTGACCCTGGCGGCCGACGCCAGCGTCGAGCGCGACCTGTCGCTGGTGGCCGAGAGCGGCCTGCTGAACGGCCGCGTCGGCCGCGACGTGACGTTCGGCGGGGAGGAGCTGGAGCTGCGCGCGGAGGTCGGCCGCAACGTCGACGTCCGCTGGGCCCAGCGGGTGGCGCTGCGCGACGCGGCCCGCGTGGAAGGCGACGCGGTGCTGCGCCTGCGCGAGGGCGACGACGGCCTGGTCAGGGCGCCCGGGGCGGTCGTGGCCGGCGAGGTCACCGTCGAGGAGTTGCCGCGCATGCGGAGGCACTACCTCGACCACTACAAGGAGGCCTCCTTCTACCTGATGACCGCGGTCGGGCTGGTGGCCGGCTTCCTGTTCGGGCTGCTGCTGCGCTGGATCGCGCCGAGCCTGTGGGAGAGCGACCTCTCCACCAGCCCCCAGTTCCTGCGCTCGCTGGGCTACGGATTCCTGGTGCTGGTGGCGACGCCCATCGCCGTGGTCGCCATGGGGCTGACCGTCGTGGGCCTGCCGGTCGCGATCCTCACCGCCTTCGTCTACGTGGTGATGTTCTACTCGGCGAGCCTGCTGGTGGGGGCCTGGATCGGCCGCTCGCTGCTGCCGCCGCGGGAGCCCGGCCTGTTCGCCTGGGCGCGATCGTTCTTCGTGGGCCTGGCGGTGCTGACCGTGGTCGGGCACCTGCCCTTCATCGGTCCGCCGGTCATGGTGGTGGCGACGCTGATCGGCGCCGGCCTCTTCTTCGAGGTGCTGCGCGACGCCGCCCCGCTGCCGGAGTGATGCGGGGCTAGTCCTCGACGAGCGCCCAGGCCTCGACCGCGCGCTGGCGCACCAGGGCGCCGTACTGGCCGGCCATCTCGGAGCTGGCGTTGCCGTCGAGACCGCGCTTGTACACGCCCTGCACGATGGCGGCGGAGCGGAACATCACGAACACCATGTAGAAGGCCCAGTTCTCGATGCGCTCGCGGCCGGTCAGCTCGCAGTAGCGCGCCACCACCTGCTCCTCGGTGGGGATGCCCATGGCGTCCAGGTCGTGGCCCAGCAGCGAAGCGCCCGGCGTGGCCTCGCCGCGCCAGGCCTGGCAGAAGTAGGCCAGGTCGCCGAGCGGGTGTCCCAGGGTCGACAGCTCCCAGTCGAGCACCGCCACGATGCGCGGCTCGGTCGGGTGGATCACGCAGTTCCCGACCCGGTAGTCGCCGTGCACGATGCCCGACTCGTCCGAGTCGGGGACGTTCGCCGGCAGCCACTCCATGAGCGCGTCCATCTCGGGGATGTCGTCGGTCTTCGACGCCTCGTACTGGCGGCTCCAACGCGAGATCTGGCGGGCATAGTAGTTGCCCGGTCGGCCGAAGTCGGCGAGACCCACCTTCGCCGGGTCGACCTGGTGGAGCGCCGCCAGCACCCGCACGAAGTGGTCGAACAGGGCGCGGCGCTCGGGCGGCGTCAGGTTGGGCAGGCTGGTGTCGACGATCACCCGGCCCTCGACCCACTCCATCACGTAGAAGGCGGTGCCGATGACGCCCGGGTCCTCGCAGAGGTGGTACATCTCGGGCACCGGCACGTCGGTGTCGCGCAGCGCGTGCATCACCCGGTACTCGCGGTCGACCTGGTGCGCCGACTTCAGCAGGTCGCCGGGCGGCTTCTTGCGCAGCACGGCGTGCTGGTCGCCCACCGTCAGCAGGTAGGTCGGGTTGCTCTGGCCGCCCTCGAACTGGCGGACCGTGAGGTCGCCCTTCAGCGACGGGACGTGGCCGTCCAGGTAGGCGGAGAGCGCGGCCTCGTCCAGCCGGTGGGCGGGACGCACGGGGGTGAGTACGGGCGTGTCCTGCATCGCCACGAGCCTACAACGCCGCTAGCCGGCTGGCTTCCGGAACAGCGCGCGCAGCGCCACGCGGCGACCCGCCCCGCCGTCGGCCGCGTGCTGGAGGGCCGCCAGCCGCTCCTCGTACGGGCCGAGCAGCCACAGGTCCGCCTCGTCCAGGTCGGCCAGCGGCGGACCCTCCCGGTTCAGCTCGCAGACGTCGCGCTCCTCGGCGATCTCGCCGTCCGACGTCTCGTGCAGCCAGCGCAGCGGCAGGCCCTGGGTGCGGCACACGTAGGGCCGGTCCGGGTAGATGCGGCAGGCGCCCGATTCGTCGAGGAAGGCGCAGGCGCCGGTCGGGTGCGGCGTGCCCTCGGCCAGCAGCGGAGCGTGGGCGCGGCGGATCCGCTCGGCCTCCACCTCGTAGACGGTCAGCCCGTCGACGCAGCAGGCCGCGCAGCCGCGTCCGCAGCGAAGGCGTCCGGCGTTGCGCGCCGCCACCCGCGCCGCCGCGCCGTCGACCTCTTCGTGGAGCGAATCGACCTTGGGTCGGTGCATGGTGCCGCCGATGGTACCCCGCGAGGCGCCGGCCCCGGGGTCGGATACACTGCGTCTCTCCGAGGAGGTGCCGATGGCGAGCCACGCCGTGACCCCGAGCGACTTCAACCCGGTCCACCCGGACCACTACGCCGAGCACGGCTACCCCCACGACTTCTGGACCCGCCTGCGCGCGGAGGATCCGGTGCACTGGTGGACCCGGACCGAGGGCATCCCCTTCTGGGCCATCACGAAGCACGCCGACATCGTGACCATCGGCAAGCGCCCCGACCTGTTCCTGAACGGGCCCCGCCTGGTGATCAGCCACGAGCCCGAGGAGCGGCAGGACGAGTTCCCGCCGACGCTGATCCAGCTCGACCCGCCCAAGCACGGCGCCTACCGGCAGCTGGTGAGCAAGCGCTTCACGCCCCGCTTCCTGAAGACCATGCACGACGACATCGAGCAGATCGGCAAGGAGATCGTCGACAAGCTGGTGGAGAAGACCAACGAGGGCGAGTGCGACTTCGTGGCCGAGGTGTCGGCGCCGCTGCCGATCGCGGTGATCGCCTGGATGCTGGGTGTGCCGAAGGAGGATTGGAACCTGCTGTTCGACTGGACGAACCGCACCATCGGCGCCGGCGACCCGGAGTACCAGGAGGAGGGCAAGACGCCCAACGAGACGGCCCGCCAGGCCATGACCGAGCTGTTCCTCTACTTCACCAAGCTGGTGGAGGAGAAGAAGAAGAACCCGGCCGACGACCTGATCACGCTCTTCGCCAACGCCGAGGTCGACGGCGAGCCGCTGCCGCCCATCGACGTGCTGGCCTACTGCCTGATCATCGTGGTGGCCGGCAACGAGACCACGCGCAACGCCACCACCGGCGGCATGCGCGCCCTGATCGAGCACCAGGGGGAGCTGCGCAGGCTGCAGGCCGA
>JBNLVK010000246.1:0-18749 GCA_050618055.1 Myxococcota bacterium | reverse complement strand
CTTCCTGGCGCGGGCCGGCTCCGGCGCGATCGATCCGTCGGCGCTGGACGCCCAGACCGTCGACTTCGCCGAGGCCGAGGCGGCCTACGAGGCGCTGGCCAAGGGAGAGCGCCGCGGCCTGGCCGTGGTGTTCCGCTACGACACGGCGTCGTCCGGCGAGCGGTCGTTGGCTCTCGAACCGGCCGGGCGCGCGGCGCGCAAGGCCAGGAGCGAGGTCGGCCTGGCCTTCGTGGGCGCCGGCAACTACGCCAAGGCGATCCTGCTGCCGGCGGTGTCGCGCTGCAAGGACGTGAAGAAGCTGCACGTGGTGACCGCCACCGGCGCCTCGGCGCGCAAGACCGCCGAGAAGTTCGGCTACGCCGCCTGCGGCACCGACGCCGCCGACGTGTTCGGCGACGCCGACGTCGACCTGGTGTTCGTGGCCACCCAGCACGACAGCCACGCGGCCCTCGGCTGCCGGGCGCTGCGCGCCGGCAAGGCGGTCTGGCTGGAGAAGCCGGCCGCGCTCCACGCGGAGGAGCTGGCGGAGTTGATGGAGGCCGCCCGCGAGACCGGCGGCTTCCTGACGGTCGGCTACAACCGGCGCTTCTCGCCCCACGCCCGCGCCATCCGCGCGGCCTTCGAGCGGCGCAGCGGCGCCATGGCGATCCGCTACACGGTCGCCGCCGGCGCCACGCCGTCGGGCACCTGGCACCTCGACCCGGCGGTGGGCGGCGGACGCATCGTCGGCGAGGGCTGCCACTTCGTCGACCTGTGCACCTACCTGGTGGGCGGGCTGCCCACCAGCGTCTACGCGCGGGCGCTGGGGCGCGACCCGGAGACCGACGACTCCACGGTGCTGATGCTCGGCTGGGACGACGGATCCACCGCCACCATCGAGTACCTGGCCCGCGCCAGCAGCGCCCTGCCGAAGGAACGCTTCGAGGTGTCGGCCCAGGGCCGCACCGCCACCTGCGACAACTACCGGGAGACGAAGATCCTGGGCGGCGGGGGCAAGGGCCTGAAGACGGTGAACCAGGACAAGGGACAGGCGACGGCGGTGGCCGAGGTGGTGGCCGCGGTGCGCAGCGGCTCGTCGTCGCCGTTCACGCTGGAGGAGCTGCGCAGCACGACCCTGGTGACCTTCGCCGCAGCCCGCTCGATCGAGAGCGGTCAGGCCGTGGCGATTTCCGGAGCCGGGGAATGAGCGAGCGTCGCATCGCCGTCATCGGACTCGGCTACGTGGGCCTGCCGGTGGCCGTCGCCTTCGCGCGACGCTTCCCCGGCACCATCGGCTTCGACGTGGACGCCGCCAAGGTGGCGCGGCTCGCGGCCGGCGAGGATTCCACCGGTGCGGTCACTCCGGAGGAGCTGCGGAGCGCGGACCTGGCGATCACCTGCGACGAGGCGGACCTGGCCAACGCCGACTTCTACGTGATCGCCGTGCCGACGCCCATCGACGCTTCCCACCGGCCCGATCTTGGCGCCGTGATGGGGGCCGCGCGCACCGTCGGCCGCTCGCTTTCGCGCGGCGACATCGTCGTGCTCGAGTCGACCGTCTATCCGGGCGTCACCGAGGAGGTCATGGGGCCCATCCTCGCCGAGACCTCGGGGCTCGCCTGCGGCGTCGACTTCACCCTCGGCTACTCGCCGGAGCGCATCAACCCGGGCGACCGGGAGCACACCTTCGAGCGCATCAAGAAGGTCGTCTCGGCCCAGGACGAGGCGACGCTCCAGGCGCTGGTCGACTGCTACGGCGCGGTCGTGACCGCAGGGCTTCACGTGGCGCCCACCATCAAGGTCGGCGAGGCGGCGAAGGTGATCGAGAACATCCAGCGCGACCTGAACATCGGGCTGGTGAACGAGCTGTCGATGCTCTTCGACAAGCTCGGCATCGACACGCGGGCGGTGCTCGAGGCCGCCGGCTCGAAGTGGAACTTCCACCCCTATCGCCCCGGACTGGTCGGCGGCCACTGCATCGGCGTGGACCCCTACTACCTGACCAGCAAGGCGGAGCAGATCGGCTTCCACCCCCAGGTGATCCTGGCCGGGCGCCGCGTCAACGAGGGCATGGGCGCCCATGTAGCGTCGAAGACCATCAAGCTGCTCATCGAGGGTGGCGCCGGTGTGCGCGGATCGCGGGTGGCCGTGCTCGGCCTGGCCTTCAAGCCCAACGTGCCCGACGTGCGCAACTCGCGCGTGCCCGACATCGTGGCCGAGCTCCGCGAGTTCGGCGTCGAGGTACTCGTCCACGACCCGCTGGTCGACGCCGACGAGGTGGAGCACGAGTACGGCATCGCGTTGCAGCCCTGGGAGGCGCTGACCGCCCTCGACGCGGTGGTGCTCGCGGTGCCCCACGACGACCTGCGCAAGTCGGCCACGGCGCTCGCCGCCGATTGCGGCCTGCTGGTGGACGTCATGTGGGGCGTCGACCCGGACAGCGTGCCCCCGGGCATGCGCTACTGGCGGCTGTGATGTCGCGCTGGACGGACCTCCAGGGTCGGCTGCGCGCCGATCCGCAGGCCTGGCTGGTCACCGGTGCGGCCGGTTTCATCGGATCCCACCTGGTGGAGTCGCTACTCGGTCTGGGACAGACGGTCCGCGGTGTCGACGACTTCTCGACGGGCCACGCCGCGAACCTGGAGGACGTCGCGGACCGCGTGGGCCCCGAAGCCTCCGCGCGCTTCGAGCTGCTGGAGGGCGACCTGCGCGATCCGGCGGTGTGCGAGAAGGCCTGCGAGGGCGCGCCGCGCGTGCTCCACCAGGCGGCCCTCGGGTCGGTGCCGCGCTCGGTCGCCGACCCGGTCACCAGCTTCGGCGCCAACGTGACCGGTTTCGTGAATCTGCTCGAGGCGGCTCGCACCGCCGGCGTGCCCCGTTTCGTGTACGCGTCCTCCTCCAGCGTCTACGGCGACCACCCAGGCCTTCCCAAGGTGGAGGACCAGGTGGGCGAACCGCTCTCGCCCTACGCGGCCACGAAGTGGCTGGACGAGGTGTGGGCGCGCATCTACCACCGCTCCTACGGCATGCCGGTGGTGGGCATGCGCTACTTCAACGTGTTCGGACCGCGGCAGGACCCGCACGGCCCCTACGCCGCGGTGATCCCGCGCTGGATCGAGGCACTGGTGGCCGGCGAGACGCCGCGCATCTTCGGCGACGGCGAGACCTCGCGCGACTTCTGCCCCGTGGCGAACGTGGTACAGGCGAACCTGCTGGCCGCCTTCGCCGAGGACGACGCGCTCGGTCGCGCCTACAACGTGGCCCTCGGCGGTCGCACCAACCTGACCGAGCTGTTCACGCTTCTGCGTGACGGGTTGGCGGCCACCGGCGTCGACTGCGGCCACATCGAGGCCGTCTACGAGGACTTCCGACCCGGTGACGTGCGCCACAGCCTGGCCGACCTCGCGGCCGCGCGGAAGCAGCTGGGCTACGAGCCCGAGGTCGACTTCCCGACCGGCGTGCGTCTGACCGTCGAGTGGCACGCCGAGCGGGCGAAGCGCGGAGACGCGGCGTGATCGCAAGCACCCTGCGCTGGGCCATCGACCGCTGGCGGATCCACCGCGATCCCGTCGGCTGGGCTCGCTCGCAGGGCGTGACCGTCGGCGAACGCTGCCGGCTGCTGGGCATCGACCGCGGCACGTTCGGCTCCGAGCCCTACCTCGTGCGCATCGGCGACCACGTCACCGTCACGGGTGGCGTGCGCTTCGTCACCCACGACGGCGGTGTCTGGGTGTTCCGCGACGAGTTCCCCGACATCGACGTGATCGCGCCGATCGTGATCGGCAGCAACGTCTTCGTGGGTCTGGGCAGCATCCTCATGCCCGGTGCCGAGGTCGGCGACAACACCGTCATCGGCGCCGGTTCGGTGGTGGTCGGCAGCGTGCCCGCCGACTGCGTCGCGGTCGGCGTGCCAGCGCGCCCGCTGCGCAGCCGTGACGAGTACCGGGAGCGCGTGCTGCCGGATGCCTTCCACATCCGCTCGATGTCGCCAGAGGAGAAGCGCCGGCACCTGGTCGAGCACTTCCAGTCTGTGCTCGAGGACTGACCTTCAGGTGGCGGCCGCGGCCGGGCGCGCGCTCCCGATGCCGTGGGCGCGGGCCACCTGGGCGATGAACTCGAAGGTCTCGCCTGCGCAGCGGCCCCAGGAGTACTGGGCCGCGCGCTCGTGCGCCATGCGCGCGGAGCGCTCGCGCAGATCCGGATCGCGGAACATGCGCCGCAGCGCGTCCGCGATGTCGGCGGGCACCTCCGGGTCGAAGTAGACGCCCGCGTCTCCCAGGATCTCCGGCATCGGACCCCGGCGTGCACAGGCGATCGGGTGACCTCCCGCCATCGCCTCGGCCAGGATGTTGGGCATGTTTTCGCACGACGACGCGAAAGCGAACAGGTTGGCGCGGCGGTGCACCGCCGGCAGCTCGTCGAAGGGAATGCGGCCCCGGTAGTGCAGAAAGCGCTCCTGTGGGTCGAGGCGCGCCAGCGTCGCGCGGACCGCCCGCTCCGACGGCGGGTAGGCGGGACCCACCAGGTCGAGGGCGACCGGCAGCCCCTCGCCGCGCAACAGGGCGACCGCCTCGGCCAGCGGGCTCTGGTGCTTGTAGACGTCGAGGATCGACACATAGAGGATGCGGAAGGGGTGCTCCTCGGAAAAGCTGGCGGGCGGCTCCTGCTGCCGCGGAGCCACGCGGAAGCTCTCGTCGACACCGTGGGGCACCACCGCTACGCGCCCCAGAGGCGGCGCCTTTGCGCTCACCACCTGCCGCGCGTACTCGGTCAGGAAGATGATGCCGTCGGCGTGGCGGATGCTCCGGCCCTGGCCGAAGCGCAGGAGCAGCAGGCGCAACATCACCTTCGACGGCCCGTAGCGGAACATCTCTCCGTACTCGAACGGGAGCATGTTCCGCGACATCGTCACGTAGGGACGGAAATTCCCGGTGACCAGCCCGCCCGGTGCGAACAGCAGATCGCAACCGTCGCGCGCCAGCTGCGGCAGGCCGCGTCGCTGCCAGAGCAGGCGGTAGAGCTGGGAGCGCTCCAGCTCGGGGACGTGCACGGGCTCGATCCAGGAGCGGTCGGGCAGCAGGTCGAGCGTCACCCGGTCGCCCCACACACGCACGCGCTCGACGCCCACGTCGTGGGGCGAGGCGTGGGCCAGCATGTTGCCGAAGTAGTTCATGGCCCCGCCGCTGCGGATGTTGGACCCGTCGATTCCGACGATCACCGCCGCACTCCCGCCAGGACCTGCTCGTAGACCTCGGCGTAGCGATCGGCCGCACGCCCGATCGTCCAGCCGCGGCTCACGGCTCGCGCCTTCTCGGCGCGCGCTCGCGCGGCCACCGGGTCATCGAGCACGCTCCGGATCGCCGCCGCCACTTCTCGCGGGTCGTCGGTGCCCGTGTAGACGGCGCATTCGTCGGGAAGCAGGTCCGTGTGCTGCGGGATCTTCGAGATCACCAGGGGCGTACCCAGGGCCGCCACCTCTGCCACCGTATTGGGCATGCCCTCGTGGTGGGAGACCGAGACGAACACCGTCGCGCGCCGCATCCAGCTCCAGATCGACGGCAGGAAACCCGGCGCCACCATCCGGTCCTCGAGGCCATGCTCACGGATGAACGTGCGCACGTACTCCTGCTCGGGCCCGATGCCGGCCACGAGCGCGACCGCATCGGTCTCGCGCACGACCTGCTCGAGAGCCCGCAGCGTCACGGGCACGTTCTTCTGCGCGATCAGCCGTCCGGCGTAGAGCACCAGCGGTCTCTGCGGGTCGAAGCCGAAGTCGTCATGGATCGGCGGAAGGTCACCCCGGACCAGCTCCTCGGGCAGAGCGTTCCGGATCACGTAGCGCGGCACGCGGCTTCCGAGCTGCTCTTCCCAGTAGGCGTCGCCCGCCCGGGAGTTCGAGATCACCGCCGACGCTCCGCGAGCGAGCCAGCGCCGCAGCCTGAACTTCGCACTGTCCGGGAACCAGTCGGGTGCGTTCCGCTCGGAGAGGATCCAGGGCTTGCCGGAGGCGCGCGCCGCCAGGCCGCCGGTCACGTCGACCGCCGGGATCCAGGTCTCGACCAGGTCGGGGGCCAGGCGGCGGATGAGCCGGTGGAGCTGGAACGGCGCCCGCGGGTCGTAGGATCCGCGCAAGGGCAGCCGGTGCAGCGGCACGCCCCGCTCCTCGAGCAAGGAGCGGTTCGGCCCGTCGCCGAAGTAGCCGACGTGGACGTCCACACCCCGATCGTGAAGGGCCCGCGCCAGGTACGTCATCTGCTTCTCGGCGCCACCGGGCGCGAGCGACATGATCAGGTGCAGGATCCGGTAGTCCATCACGAACCGACGTCCGGCCCCGGCTCGACGACGTTCGGGTCCGTTCCGTTCAGGTACTCCTCGACGTCGGTGTAGCCGTCGCCGTCCGTGTCGGCGGACGATCCGGCCCGATCGACGGGCAGTCCGTGGAGATCCTCCCACAGGTCGGGCATGCCATCGCCATCGGTGTCGCGCGGCGGCGTGCCCGCGGCGAGGCTGGGCCAGTCGGGAACTTCGGACTGCCGGGTGATCACGCGGCCGGTGCCCTGCCGGAACTCGCCGACGACGCGGGAGTCGACCTCGTCCCGCGCCGGGACGAATCGCCCCAGGGCGTCGAGGCGCATCGAGGCGCCGGCCCCTTCCAGCACCGGTGTCACGATCGCGGTCGCGTCGCCGGTGCGGACGTCGGGTGCGTCGAAGCGCGCGACGCGCTCCTGCCCCTGGCAGTCGCCCAGCACGGCCTGGCGCCCGCTGGCGCCGCGACCCAGGCGATAGCACTCCCTGCGGTTCAGCGAGCGGCCCTGGCCCCTTCCCTCCTCCACGTTCCCGGCCACGTGCACGGCGAGGGTCGCGCCCGGGAACAGGCCGGGGGAGGTCTTCGTCCAGTCGCGGAAGCCCACGCCGGGCGACTTGGGCCGCGTGCTCGGGCCCGGCTTGTAGTAGTTGCCCACCACGTTGGCGAAGGCGTGGCCCAGGCTGTTGGACACGTGGGTCCCCATCGACGTCCAGTCGTAGACGACGTTGTTCACCACGTCGACCAGGCAGGCGGAGGAGTCATCGGGATCAGGGCAGCTCGGGTTCAGCATCGGACTCCGGATGCTGTTGTGAGCCCAGTAGTTGTGGTGCACCGACACCCGTCCGGAGGGATGGCCGCGTTGCACCTCGTGGGTGTTGCCGAGCAGCATGCCCTTCCCGTCGTGGGTCTTCCCCGGCGTGTAGAGCATGAAGTCCAGACCCTCCGAGAAGATCGACCACTGGAGGGTCAGGTCGCGGGCGGCACCGGCGCCGATGATCTCGTCGGTGGCCCAGCTCGCCGAGACGTGGTCGATGAGCACGTCGCGCGCCGGACCGGTGAGGTTGATGCCGTCGATGTCGCCGGGCTCGATGCAGCGGCCCTTGGGACGCCGGCCGCCGGCGCAGGCCGGATCGGGTCGGGGCATTCCGGGCCGGATGCGCAGGTAGCGGATCACCACGTCGTGGGTGGAGATGCGGATCGAAGGGAAGGAGTCGGCCGCGTGCGACCCCTCGTCGTCGTTGCGGATCTGGATGCCGCCGCCCGGCGCAGTCTGACCGGCGATGGTGATGTAGGGGTGCGCGATGTCCAGCGTCGAGTGCAGCACGATCGTACCGCCAGTGCGGAAGACCACGATGCGCGGGCCCGGCGTCGCGATCGCGGCGCGCAGGCTGCCGGGTCCGGCGTCGTTCGTGTTGGTGACCGCGACGACGCGGCCGCCCCGGCCGCCCGGGGTGTCGCTCCCGAAGCCCGTCGCGCCGGGAAACGCCGGGATCGAGGACGCCGGCCCGGTCGACAGGCCGCTGACGCAGGCGGCGGTCAGCAGCAACCCGGCGAGCGGGCCGGCGCGCCCGCGCCGCCGGCGAGCCGCCGTCACGGCCGCACACCCACTGCGAACAGCATGTGCCCCACGCTCTGCGACAGCCCGGGCACGTAGTCGAGCAGCATCGCCGCACGCCCCAGCGGCCCGCTGGCCGCGTGAACACGCCGGTAGCCCGGCGAGCCGTCGTACAGCCCATGGTGGGCGCTGTAGGGGTGGAGGTCCTCGGAGGCGACGAAGCCGGCCCCCTCGAGCAGCGCCTTCAGCTCCGGCGCCGTGAAGTAGTACTGGTGGAAGCGGTAGCCCTCGGACTCGGCCTCGGCCCGCGAGCGGCCCTCGATGGGCTCGCGGAGACGGTTCACCTGGGGCACCGACGCCAGCAGCCGTCCTCCCGGCCGCAGGATGCGCATCGCCTCGGCCAGGATCTCCTGCGGGCCGTCGATGTAGTGCTCGAGGACGCCGAAGCTCACGTGGGCGTCGAAGGACGCGTCCGGGAACGGCAGCCGCCGCAGATCGCCCGCCGTGAAGACGAGGTCGGGAGCGACCCGGCGCGACCGGATCAACGTGCGCCTCGCATAGTCGAGCCCTATTACCCGGTAGCCCGACTCCCGCAGGCGACGCACCCACAGCCCCACACCGCAGCCGGCCTCGAGCACGCGGGCGCCGGGTGCCATGTGTCGGCGGAAGAAGGCGGCGTGGCTGCCCAGGAAGCGGCTCGGGCGCAGGGTGCGGGCCAGTCCGGCGTCGGACATCTCGGCCCAGCGCCCCTCCCAGTACTCGCGCGTGGGTTCCTTCTTGAACTGGGCGAGGCGCCCGTCGAGACGGACGAAGACGGAGGACTCCTGGGACGCCATGGCGGCGGAGCCTAACGCGTCCCCTGCACGCGCCGCCGCCCCCACCACAGGGCCGGCAGGCTCGGCAGTCCGAAGCAGACCGCGGCCAGTGCCAGGTCCGCCAGCGGATCGGCGAAACGCGGGCGCACGGCAAGCACGGCCAGCCCCGGCAACGCCAGCAGCATCGGGACGGCCACGGTCTCGCGCGCCACTTGCAGGGCGCCCAGTGCGAAGCGGCGGATCGCCAGCGGCGCGGTCACCAGCAGCACCAGCGCCGCCAGGCACACGCCGAACACGGCGCCGAGGGTCTCGATGCGGGGCGCGGGTCCGGTGGCGAGCCAGCCGGC
The DNA here is from genome assembly GCA_050618055.1 of Myxococcota bacterium. Lineage (GTDB taxonomy): Bacteria > Myxococcota_A > UBA9160 > UBA9160 > SMWR01 > CALDCK01. The sequence goes on along the minus strand of JBNLVK010000246.1, from coordinate 9,746 downwards.
CAGCGCGTTCATTGCACCCGTCACGACCATGCCGATGCCGAACAGCCGGTGGTCCCCCACGCCTACCAGCGCGTAGAAGCAGGGCAGGAAGACCACGTAGACGCCTTGCCCCAGCAGCATCAGCCGGGTCGTCGCCGCCAGGCGGTCGATCGTGCCCGCGTCCAGGGAGCCGCCCACCCAGGCGCGGAACACGGTGTCCGCCTCCACCACCAGGAAGGCGATCGACGGCACCGCCAGTACGCCGACGCCGGCCAGGGTCTTGCGGATCAGCGTCGGCAACTGCTCGTCCAGGCCCCGCGCCGAGAGGTCGGCCACGCGCGTGTGGAGCACCGCGGCCAGCGGCAGGAACGCCACCGACACCAGCTGCACCAGGTTCACCACGAGTCCCATGTGTCCGGCGGCAGCGGCCCCACCGCAGCGCAGCGCCGCGATCAGCTTCATGCTCTGGTAGAGCACCACGGTCCCGGCCACGTAGCCCAGGGTGTTCAGGCTGTAGCGGACCATGGCGGCCAGGTGGGGGCGGTCGACGGAGCGCCAGGCCAGGGCGTCGCCGGGCATCAGACGCCGCGACGCCAGCCAGGCGAAGAAGGCGGGCGCCGCCGGCGCCACCGACATCAGCACCGCGAAGCCCACCAGTCCCATGCCGGCCTGGAAGGCGAGCGCGGCGCTCACGAGCAGGGCCACGCCCGACGCGATGCGGAAGTACCCGAGCAGGTCGTAGCGCTGGATGCCCGAGAGCACCGACGGGTAGATCCGCACGGGGAGCGTGACGGCCGTGATCCCCATCGACGCGGCCAGCGCCAGGAAGCCCAGGTCGAGCAGCTCCGGGTCGACGAAGGTGGCGGCGTAGGCCCGACTGCCGAGCAGGCCCATGGCCCCGATCGCCCCGCCGACGGTCCAGAAGAAGATGCGCGCGTTGTGGATCGACGCAGAGAGGCGCTCGCTCTCGCCGGCAGCAACGCTGCGCGAGACGTAGAACGAGACCGACGAGTTCAGTCCGATGTTCAGCAGCAGCGCGTAGGAGGTGGCCGCCCCCACGAGCTGCCAGACGCCCCAGGCCGCCTCGCCCAGGAAGTGGAGGGCGATGGGCGTGACGAGCGCCACGGCGGCCGCATAGGCGACGTTGCCGCCGGCGTTCAGGACCGCGTTGACGCTGATCGGGATGGCGCGCCCGCGCCGCGCCGGATCGTCCGCGGGCGCGCGGTCGGCGGAGGGGGCAGGCGACTCGCCGGCCTGCATCAGGGCCCTCCCATCACGCCGCCCCGGGAGGGCTCAGGATCGCCCCTGCGGAGCCGAAGAGCCATTGGGGATCGCACATTTGCGGTTACCTTATCGGCCCCCTGAGGCGCGGGTGGAGCGGCGAACGTAGCGCGGGCCCCTGGGGGGCCGCCCGGGACCGGAAGAGGCATGGAATTCAGCATCGTCAGCCACGCCGGAATGCTCGTGGAGTCTGGCGGCAAGCGACTCGTCATCGACCCCTGGACCGTCGGCTCCTGCTACTGGCGCGCCTGGTGGAACTACCCGCCCGCCCCGGAATGGGCGCTCGAAATGCAGGTGGACTGGATCTACCTGACCCATCTGCACTGGGACCACTTCCACGGTCCGTCGCTGCGCAAGCTCCCGCGCGAGGCCACGCTGCTCGTCCCCGAGAGCCACTTCCTTCGCATGAAGAAGGACGGCGAGATCTTCAAGTTCAAGGAGATCGTCGAGCTGCCCCACGGCAAGACCGTCGAGCTGGCACCCGGCTTCCAGGTCACGTCCTACCAGATGGGCCTGATGATGGACTCGACCCTGGTGGTGAGCGACGGTACGACGACGATCGTCGACATGAACGACTGCAAGCTCCAAGGCCCGCCGCTCCAACAGGTGATCCGCCGGCACCCGAAGGTCGACTTCGTCCTGCGCAGCCACTCGTCGGCCAACGCCTACCCCTGGTGTGTCGAAGCCGAGGATCCGGACGCGCTGAGCTACCGCGCGCGCGAGGACTACATGAGCGAGTTCGTGGCGACCGCCCGGATCCTGGGTGCGCGCTACGCCATTCCATTCGCCAGCTCCCACTGCTTCCTGCACAAGGACACGCTCCAATTCAACGACGTGGCGGTCTCGCCGCCCGAGGTGAAGGCCCACTTCGACGCCCACAAGCCCGAGGGCTCCGAATGCGTCGTCATGCTGGCCGGCGACTCCTGGAGCGACGAGGACGGCTTCCGGATCGTCTCCGAGGACTGGTACGCCGATCGCGACGAGCGCATCGCCGCCTACGCCGAGCGCGAGCGAGACCGCCTGGAGGCCACCTATGCCCTGGAGGAGACGGTCGAGGTTCCGTTCCGCGCCTTCCACCGCTACTTCCGGGCCCAGGTGGAGAGCCTGCCGCGTCTCTCGCGGGCCCTTTTCAAGCCGGTGGTGGTGTTCGAGATCAAGGACCGGCCCGACGTGCACTGGGTGGTCGACTACGACCAGCGGCGCGTCTACGAGTCGGAGACCCGCCCGGAGGAATACGCGCTGCGCCTCGAGATCCCGGCGCTGGTGTTGAAGGACTGCATCTACAAGAAGATGTTCTCCACCTTCTCGGCCAGCAAGCGGCTGCACGTCGAGCTGCGCCGCGGCCACCACCGCGACTTCCTGATCTTCTTCCAGCTGCTCGACATGTACGAGTACGAGTACTTCCCGCTGCGCAAGATGCTCACCTGGCGCTTCGTCCGCGTCTGGGCCCGGCGGTGGCGGGAGATCTGGATGTACGCATCGCTGCTCGCCAGCGTGGCCCTCCGCCGCAAGGGCGAAGATCCCCTCACCAAGTTCGTTCCGAAGATCGACGCCGAGTCGCGTTCGGCCTGAGCGAGGGGAGCCGTGGCATCCGAACTGAGCTGGTCGCGCCGGCTACTCTTCACGGCCATCACGATCGGCTTCGTACTCGTCAGCGTCGAGGTGCTGCTCCAGGCCTTCTACTACATGACCGCCGGCGAGTTCCTCTTCAACCGCGCCGTCCTCTCCATCTACGAAGAGGACGACACACGCTGCTACCGCGTGCAGCCGAACCTCGACTACGTCCACCGCACCAACGAGTTCTCGATCCACGTCTACACCGACGAGAACGGCCTGCGGACCACGAAGGGCGGCCGGGCGGTGACCTACGAGAAGGATCCGGGCGTGACCCGCATCCTCTTCCTCGGGCCGTCCTTCGCCTTCGGCTGGGGCAGCGAGTACGAGGAGAGCTACGCCTGGCGGATCGCTGAGGGGCTGCGCGAACGGGGCCACGAGGTGGAGCTACTCAACCTGGGCACACCGGCCCAGGCACCCAACTACCAGCTCTGCTGGCTGGCGAAGGAGGGCTACAAGTACGCGCCCGACATCGTCGTGCAGACCGACTACGGCAGCATCGGCGGGGTCGGCGACGGCTGTCCCGAGCCGCTCGAGTGTCCGATCATCGACGACGGCGTGCTGTGGCGGGATCCGCCGACACTCCGCAGGCGCGCCTTCAATGCGGCGAAGAACCTGGGAGTCGTGTTCTACGGCTTCTACGCCATGAGCGCGCTGCGCGACGCTCCTGCCGATGGCGGCGGCGCCGGCAAGGAGCTGCACGGCGACCTGGCGAAGATGGACCCCGGCGAGGACGATGCCGCCCGTGCGTTGTCCGGCTACTCGCAGCACAGCGCCTTCGTAAAGCGCGTGCTGCCCGACGCCCGGACCGTGTACCTCTACATTCCGCTCAGTTATGTGGCCCATCCCGAGGACGCCCCGCGCCACTGGAGCCGGGGAGAGGACGATCCCTTCGGCGAACGCGAGCGGCTGGCCAGCGCGGCGGCGGCCGTGCAGGCGCGAGGGATCCCGTTCGTGGACGGCACGAAGGCCCTGGTCGCGGCGGCCGGAGACGAACGCCTCTACTACTGGCTCGACATCCACCTCACCCCGCGCGGCAACGAGGTGCTGGCCGAGGCGGCGGTCCCGGTGCTGGAAGGGCTCGTTGCTCCGTGAAGGTCGACGTCAGGCTCGAGCGCCGCCCGCTGCTGCTTCTTGGCCTGGTCTTCCTGCTCTCGCTGCCCGTGGTGACGCCGTACCTGCGCGGCGACGGCATCGCCTACTACGCGTACGTGGCTTCGGCGGTGATCGACGGCGACCTGATGTTCGAGAACGAGTTCAAGCGCTCCGACCCGGGGCGCTGCGCGCGCTACTTCGACGAGGAGGGGAAGCCCCACCCGGAGGTGTGGACGCCCACCGGGCACCTCGAGAACTACCATGCAACCGGTCCCTCGGTGCTTTGGACACCCTTCTTCCTCGCGGCGCACGCCGGCGTGCTCCATCACAACCGATCGAACGAGGCGGAGCCGATCGCCGCTGACGGCTACTCGCGTCCGTACCTGCTCTACAGCGCCATGGGCACCGCGCTCTACGGATTCCTGGGTCTGCTGTTCAGCCACGCGCTCGCTCGCTCTGCCGTCGGCGCATGGCCTGCCTTGTGGGCGGTGATGGGACTCTGGTTCGCGTCGAACCTGCCCGTCTACATGTACCTGCTGCCGTTCCTCTCCCACGCGCCTACGGTCTTCGTGAACTCGGCCTTCGTCTGGACCTGGTGGCGGACCTGGCGCGAACCCGACGTCGAGACTCCGCTCGGTCGGTCACCGTTCCAATGGCTGGCGCTGGGCGCCCTGGGCGGCTTCGCCTACAGCGTCTACCTGCCGTCCGTGGTGATCGGTGTGTTCGTGGTGTTCGACGGCGTGGCTCTGCTGCGGGCCTGGGCGCGTGAGGGCGCTCCCGCTGCCACCTGGCTCACGCGCCTGGGCCGCGTCGGGTTGCCGGCCCTGCTGGGCCTCTTCATCGGCGCGCTGCCCCACCTCGCCACCCGCATGGTCCTCTACGGCGGGCCGTTCGCGACCGGGCGCTACGGGGCGCTCGACTGGTCGTTCGGCAGCTGGGTGATCGACACGCTGTTCTCGTCGAACCACGGGCTGTTTCCCTGGCATCCGATCTACGCAATCGCCTGCCTGGGCTTCTTCCCCTTGCGACGGCGGAACCCGGGGCTCGCCTGGCGTTGCGCGGCCAGCTTCGCGCTGGCTGCCTTCCTCGTCGGCAGCAAGCCCAACTGGCACGGCGGCTCGGCCTTCGGCCAGCGCTACCTGCTGGTGCTCATGCCCGTGTTCGCGCTCGGCCTCGCCGCCGCCCTCGAGGCAGGCCGGGGGTTCATCGTCGACCGGCTCGGAGCGCGCCGCGCGCTGGCGCGGCCGCTGCTGGTGGGCAGCCTCGGCCTGCTGGCCCTCTGGAACGCCGGCCTGCTGCTCCAGTGGGGACTCAACATGATCCCCAACCGCGGCACCGTCTCCTTCGCCGAGGTGGCAAAGAACCAGGTGACCGCGGTGCCGGCCAGGTTCGCGTCTGTGCTCGTGCCCTTCCTCTTCGATCGTTCGGACGTGGTGGAGCAGGTCGAGCGGGAGGACCTGCAGGAGATCGAGACCTTCGAGAGCCGCGGAAGCATCTGCACTCCGCCGGAGCGATAGAAGCGTTGCATTCGACATCCTTCCACCAGCTGAATGCCGACCGCGGTCTCTCCGCCCCGGGAAAGGCGGCCTACTTCGCCCTCAACTGGCTGCGCAACCAGTGGCGTCCCGCTGCGGCCGACCCCTCGCTCGTGCAATGCTCGTTTCGCTGCGAGTTGGACGACGCCGACTGGGCGCGGCTCGGTACCGGCACGACCCCCACGCGCCGCCTCTCGGACCTGTTCTGGCTGAAGCTCCCTTGGTCGGATATCGAGCGCGAACTCGGCACGATCCAGGTCTTCGACACCGGCTGCGGCGACGGTCGCTACGCGACGAAGCTGGACGACTACTCGGGGGGACGCATTGCGGGCTACACCGGCATCGATGCGCGCCGGCGTGCCGACTGGAACGAGCTCGGCTCCCGGGACGCGCGCTTCTCATTCCTCGAGGTCGCCTCCACGGACATCGCGCCTCTGATTCCACCGCAGGCGAACCTGCTCATCACCCAGTCCGCGATTGAGCACTTCGACGAGGATCTAGGCTTCTTCGAGACCCTCCGAGACCACGCCGCGAAGGCGGCCGGTCCAGTGCTTCAGGCGCACCTGCTCCCGTCGCGGGCGTGCTTGTGGCTCTACCTGTTCCACGGCGTTCGCCAGTACACGCCCCGCGGTCTGTCGCCCATCACCCGGCTGTTCACCGACTTCTCCGACTGCCGGCTGTTCGCACTAGGCGGGCGGCACTGCAATGCGCTGCACTGGTCGACGCTCACGCGCCCGAGCCTGGGACGCGGCGGCGATGACCTCGAGGCGCTGATGAACGACGACTACGAGCGAGCACTGAGAGCGGCCGTCGAAGCCGACCTGCGCGATGCTTCGGAGCCCTCGTTCTATGCGCTGGTGATCCACTCGAAGCCGAATACGCCACTGTTCGACTGAGATCACCGAGGCGGTGGCCCCGGGGTGCGCCGGACCGGCGTCTGGGGCAGGAAGACCGGTGCCTGACGCGGTCGCGGCCAGATGAAACGCAGGATCAGCAGGCCGATGAGCGGCCAAGCGGCGGTCCGGATCGGGTAACCCACCGCATTGCGCACCATGAGCGCCATCATGCTGATGTATAGCCCGAGGAAAGTGATCCAGAACGCGCTGGTCACCGCACGGTTCCGCACCCATGAGGTGACGAAGCCGGTGGCAACCATACCTACGAACACCCCCACGAAGCCGAAGTTGAAGTAGAGTTCCGCCGGATAGGCGTAGCCATACCCGCCGCCCACACTCCACTTGATGGGATGCACCGTCGACGTGAGCCATGCGCTCGGCAGGTGGGCGACGGGATCGAAGGCGAACAGCCACCCGGTCGGATTGAGCCCGAAGTTCGGGATGTTAGACAGGGTCTGCACCAAGAAGCTGCCCCCCATGTCATAGCCCTTCACCATCGGAATGTAGTAGAGCGTGTAGCAGAACACGAGCACGGTACCGCCCATCTCGGCGAGTGTGCGCGCCGCGAGCGCGATCGGACTCGTATCTTCGCCAGACAGGCCACGAACCGCGCGATACTCACCGATGAGCGGAACGGCGAGGAAAGCGATCAGGAAGCCCGTGATCACGATCCACCACGGCACCCGTCGGACGCACAACGAGAACACGAAGCCGGTCCCAAACAACAACGCAGACAGCCCGCCACGGTCGCCCAGCATGAGCAGCATGAAGCCCAGGAACGCAGCCGTACCGACGGCGGTCCAAGTCGGGAGCGGTCGTCTTGTGTCGTGACAGGCCAGGACCCCGAACACGCCTGCCTGGGCGAAGAGATGCCCCGTGCCGAGGAAGCGGAAATCCGCCCGACCGAAGCGCTCGAACTCTTTCATCGTGCCGTAGTCGGCGAACAGGATTCCAGGGCCGACCAGGACGATGCCGAACAGGACCATCGCGGTGCCGCCGAGCATCAGCGCCATGGCTGGACCGAATACCGACCCGCGATCCGCCAGCGGCTCGCGGACGAGCCTCTGTGAGAGATTCCGGATGCCTGCCGCGTGGACGCCAAAGATGAACGCCACGATGGAGAGCAACGCGACCGCGAACCCCTGCTCGAGGCGCGGAGGCACGTACCCGAGGTTCCAGTTGTCATACGTCGTGTCCCTGGCTCCGAGAAGCTCGATCGCGATGGGGAGCCCCATGAAGAAGAGCAGCATCAGCACCGGGACCCAGATGATCGGGTCGAAGCTGTTCGCCTGACGGCGGCAGGCGACGACGTGAACGACGAAGAAGATCCACGCCATGGCCGCAGACGTGCCAGGACCCCAGAACCCCCCGTTGTTCGGCCATATCATCACCATCACGAACAGGACGAGCGTCGCAAAGCCGGTCGTGACGGTGGTGAAGGGGAACCAGACGCGCTCGGCCGATGTCGTGGCAGGCGCGCTCACGAACGCTCCCTCCACTCCAGCCAGACGAGCAGCGGAATCACCACCACGGCCGAGCGGAAGCACAACAGCGCCGCGCGGAAGAATTCCCACTGCAGCCCCCCCGCGTCTCGCAGCGGTGCGGCGTCGGTGACGTAGATGCGGGGAAACACGCCGAGCAGAAGCGCAAGACCGTCGTACACGTACTTCTCGAGGCGTGCGCTGGGCAGGGGAACGACGACCCATTCGAGGAAGCTGAAGTAGCGCTCGACCTCGTGACGCGGGATCCAGCCGATCACCACGTCCTCCGGCAGCTCGCGGAAGAACGCCTCGGAGAGTCCCGGTCGTCCGTTCCAGACCACGAAGTCGATGTCGGCGATGGGGCCGGTCAGGTCGGCCACGTCGAGGGGACGATCACCCTTCGTCGGCAGGCCCCCGGCCAACACGTCCACCAAGCCCACCCACTCACGTCCGGCATACATGTAGCGGGTCCGCACCAGGGTGTGGCCTCGGCCGAGCAGGAAGTCGGCGGGACGCATCATGTGCACGATCTGGAAGTCGATGTCGGACTGCTGGAGGAAGCGGGCCAGGCCGAACACCAGGTTCGAGCAGTTGCCACCGCCCTCGACGATCGTCTTGCGGTACTTCTCGTCCGGGTCGATCTCCCAGACCATCACCTTGCCCTCGTTGCCGTCGAAGGGAATGCCGCCGACGATCCGCTCTACGTCGAGACTCGCCGCCCCGGCGATGTCCGGCGCTCCCCTGCCGAGGTCCACGATCGCGTTCGCCTTCTGGAGCGCCACCGGATTGCCCGCTCCGCTCACCAGCAGGCCGACCAGCAAGCCGAGGTAGGCGACGGAAAGCGCCCTCCGGGTCAGCGTACGCATCGTGCTCCTGGTGCTCTCACAGGACGGACCCCCCGGGGGACGCAGCACGCGCCCTGGGCGCCGCCCCCTTGGTGCCATCGGCAGGTCGCGCCAAAGACCCAAGGGTCCGGAAGTCGGCAGCCGGCGTCCGAACCCGCCGAGACCACGGGAGTATACCGGCCAACCGTTCCGGTCCGGCTGCCTCCCTGGGGGATTCGAGTTGCGATCTTTCTTTGCCACATCCAGGGGTACGCAAGCCACTCCCCAGACATGAAGGGATTCCCTCCGGAATCCAGGCAAGGAGGACCTGCACATGATGGACGCATCCGTAGATCGACTGTCCGTCTCGACCCCGGCGATCCGGCTGCCCGGTCGACAGCGCTTCGCGCGCACGTCGGTGGTGATCGCGATGGTTGGCGCCGGGTTCGCGGTCGCCATGCGCATGCTCTCCGTCTTCTCCGTCGCTCCGGAGGCGTCCGATCCCATGGCGATCCAGCGCATTGCCAGCATGGTGCTCCTAGTCGGCTTGGGCTTCATCGCGCTGCTCGCGTTCGAGGCGCTGGCGGGTCGCTCCGACGACGAGGGCGCCGACGAGAGCGCGTCGCTCTAGCGTCTGCTCGCCCGCACGGCGGGTCCCCCGGGCACTCGACGCCTGCCACGATCTGACGGACAATCGAGCTTCCGCAGGCCGGCGCGAGATCCGTGGACGACCCTAGAACTCCGTCTCCCAGGGAGGAGCCCCGACTCCTCTCCGCGCGCGAGCACCTACCCGTCCTGGACGGCGTGCGCGGCCTAGCGATCCTGCTGGTGCTCGTCTACCACACGAACCAGCTGCGCCCCTGGACGTCGACCACGATCGCCGACGACTGGCTGTCGCGCGTGCTCGAGGTTGGCTGGTGCGGCGTCGACCTGTTCTTCGTTCTGTCCGGCTTCCTGATTACCGGCATCCTATGGGAGGCGAAGGAAGGCGCCCACTACTTCCGCAACTTCTACGCGCGGCGCACGCTGCGCATCTTCCCG
>JBNLVK010000245.1:0-33450 GCA_050618055.1 Myxococcota bacterium | reverse complement strand
CAGCCGCTGGTGATCGGACGCCGCGTCAAGCTCGACTTCAGCCGCGTCACGCCCGAGGAGTTCGAGAACCGCCGCCTCGAGTACCACCGCACCCTGCAGGGCGAGTTCTTCGACGCCTTCGAGGTGACCGGCACCGAGAAGCACGTGCTGCGCAAGGGCGAGAGCCTCTGGTACCTGGCCGAGCGCAAGTACCGCGTGCCCATCTGGCTGCTGCGCCAGTACAACCCGGAGCTCGACTTCGGCGCCCTCCAGGCCGGCGTCTCGATGGTCGTCCCGGTGGTGGAGCCCCTGGGCGGCTAGCGTCAGACCTGGAAGAGGGTCTCGTCGGGCAGGCGGATCGCGGTCAGCTGGCCGCCGTAGACGGCGCCGGTGTCGATGCCGATGCTGAAGGGCGGGTTCCAGCGCACCCCGATGTCGACGCTCGGCGTGTGGCCGTAGACGACGGTGACGCCGAGCGCGTGGGGCAGGTCGATGGAGGCGCGGTCCCAGAGCAGGTCCTCGGGGCGGGCGCGGCGCAGCGCGAAGCGCAGGTCGCTCTCCTGGAGCAGGCTGCGCCCCACGCCGGCGTGGACGAACAGGTAGTCGCCCACCTGATGGTGGAGCGCGCAGCGGCGGAAGAAGTCGGCGTGGCCGGGCGGCAGCTCGAAGCCGTCGGGATCCGGCGCGTCCTGGTCGAAGTAGCCGTAGGACGCCAGGGTGCGGTCGCCGCCGTTGGCCAGGAAGGCGTCGCCGGCGAACCAGGCGGGTCCTTCCCAGCCCAGGAAGTCGAGGAACATCGACTCGTGGTTGCCGCACAGGAAGGTGCAGGGGTGGCGCTTCTCCAGCTCCAGCAGCTGGTCGACCACGCCGCGCGCGTCGGGACCGCGGTCCACGTAGTCGCCCATGAAGACGAGCTCGTCGCCGTCCGCCAGCGGGAGCTTCGCGAGCAGCTCCTCGAGCATCTCGCTCTCGCCGTGGATGTCCCCGACCGCGTACAGCACGCCGTCCCCCCGGCCCCTTTTCTATCCGTTCGCCCCGCGCAGCGCCAGCTGCCCGCAGGCCGCCTGGATGTCGGGGCCGCGGCTGCGGCGCACCGTCACCGGGAAGCCCCGGCCGGCCACCTCGCGCATGAAGGCGTCGACGCGTTCCGGTGTCGGCGGTCGGTGCTCGCTGTCCGGGTGCGGATTCATGGGGATCAGGTTCACCTTCGCGGGAATGCCGTGCAGCAGTCGCGGCAGACGGCGGGCGTCCTCCAGCGAGTCGTTCACGCCGGCCATCAGGGTGTACTCGAAGAAGACCGGGCGCTTCGGGGTCACGGTCGGCAGTCCGCGCAGCGTGTCGAGCAGCACCGCCAGCGGGTACTTCTCGTTCAGCGGCACCAGCCGGTCGCGCACCGCGTCGGTGGTGGCGTGGAGCGACACGGCCAGGTTCACCGGCACCTGCTCGAGCAGCGGCGCGATCCGTGGCACCACGCCGACGGTCGAGACGGTGACGCGCCGGGGCGACAGAGCGAAGGCCCGCGGGTGCACCAGCAGCCGCGACGCCTCGACCACCGCGTCGGTGTTGAGCAGCGGCTCGCCCATGCCCATGAACACCACGTTGTTGATCTCGCGGCCCTCGGGCAACAGCTCCCCCATGCGGCACACCTGGTCGACGATCTCGGCCGTGCGCAGGTTGCGGGTGAAGCCGAGCGCGCCCGTGGCGCAGAAGCTGCACGCCATGGGGCAGCCCACCTGGGTGGAGACGCACAGCGTGGTGCGGTCCTCCTCCGGGATCAGCACCGCCTCGACGATCGCGCCGTCGCGGGCCCGCAGCGCCGCCTTGATCGTGCCGTCGACGGAGCGCGAGACCCGGTGGACGTCGAGGGCGCGGGTCTCCCAGGCCGACGCAAGGGCCTCGCGCGCGTCCTTCGCCAGGTCGGTCATCGCCCGGGGATCCTCGACCCCCCGCTTGTACAGCCAGGCCGCCACCTGCTCGGCCCGGAAGGGACGCAGGCCCTCCCCGGCGAAGCGCTCCCGCAGCCGCTCGACCGAGTAGTCCTTGAGGTGGGGACGTGAGGACATCGTGCGGAACGGTAGCCGGACCGACGCCCCGCTTCGAAGTCCGGGTCCCGGAGACCGGCCGCCCCCCCCCGGCTTCAGCGGGCGAGGGTGCCCGCGGTCCGCCGCCGCGCGGCGACGCAGACGAGCCCGAGTCCGAGCAACAGGGCGCTGCCCGGCTCCGGCACCACCTGGAAGCGAAGCCGATCTCCGGTCGGGCCGGACACGATGTGCGCAAGCCACGACAGCTCCCCCTCGATCGCCGGGAGGACGACGTCGAGGAGCGAGGTCGAGATCGTGGTCGCCACGAGGACGTCGAAGAAGTCGCCGAGTTCCGGCGCGTAGCCCTCGACGGTCTCGAGGACCACCTGCCCCTCGAGAAACGAGGTACCAACGACGGTGAGGACGTCGTGCAGCGCGCCATCCTCGCCGCCCCCCACCTCCGCGACGATCCGACTCGTCGATGAGAATAGGAGATCGTCCTCGAACGTGATGGCGCCGATGCCCTCGACTCCCGGGGCCACGGTTCCCGACCACCCCGTCGTCCGGAACGAGTCGATCGCGATCACCCCGTTCCCGGTCAGCACGGCCTGCTCGCCCAGGATGAACTGGGCGATCGAGCTCCCGACCACGCGTCCCCCGGAGAGGACGAAGGTCCCGGCCGTGATCGACCCACGCCCGCGCGAACCGAGATCCAGGACCCCGCCGAGCTCGGTGATCGCGCCCTCGCCACTCTGGACGAGAGACGATTCCACCGTGCCCCCCTGCTCGACGACGAGAGCGCCGCCTTCCTTCAGCTCGAGCACCGGAGACGGAAACCCCGAGCCCGCGGTCGCCAGGCGACCGCCGGAGCGCACCTCGATGGACCCGGTCGACTCGAGCGTCCCGTACACCTCCAGGTCGGCACCGGCGTCGACGATCACGTGGCCGCGGTTCTGCACGGCGAACGCAGGTGTGGGCGGAAAGGGATTCGGCGGTCCGCCCTCGAGCTGGAGCGTCCCCGAACGGGCTTCGAGCAGGCCCTCGTTCACGATGCCGCCCGGCGCGATGATCCGCCCCGCGCCGCGAACCGCGGCGCCCGAGCCGATCGACAGCGGCCCCGCGTTCGCGCCGGCGATCGAGACCTCGCTTCCGGCTCCGCCCAGCTCCAGGATCCCCTCCCCGTCGATCGAGAAGCCGACGTCCGAGGACAGGCGCCCCCCGTCCAGCCGAAGAAGACCGTCGACCCGCAGCCCGCCGGAGCGGAGGTTTCCGCGCGGCGCCACCAGCAGCAGCTCCCCGCCGCTCCCGATCACGAGCTCCTCCTGGGATCCGACCTGCATCGCGAAGACGGAGGCCGGCGCCGCCAGCGTGACGACCGATCCGGACCCACCGAGCGAGACGTCGAAGACGTCGCCCAGGCCGCCGTCGGGGAAGTCGGCGAACTGCGGCGCGCGGTCGAAGCTCCAACGCGTCGGGTCCTCGTACGACCCGTCGCCGCCCGTCCACGTGGCGGCGATCGGCGCCAGGATCCCCAGCTCGAGCACGTCCTCCAGGAGACCGGCCGTCAGCGCGAGATCGTAGTAGAGGCCTTGCCCATCGAGGGCGGGAAGATCGAAGCGGTCCAGACCGGGAGCGGTCAGACCGCTGATGCTGCCGGCACGCAGCAGCTCGAAGGTGTCTCCAGCCGTGGGCACATAGCCACCCGAGAAGCCGACCGTCGCCGAAAAGAACGGACCGAAGGAGAAGTCGCCGGAGACGACGACCCGATCCGCCGCGCCGGGTCCGAAGACGTCCATCGCCAGGCCGGATTCCAGGACGATGGAGCCGTCGAACTCGAGCTGGCCCGCCTCCTCGCTCGTGCCCGGCGCGAGAACACTGCCGAAGCGGAGCCGGAGCACACCCGGGTCGCCCTGCGCGCTGCGGAGCACCCAGCGGCCACTTCCCTCCAGCCGGGTGCTGCGGAAGTCGATCGGAACGTTGCCGCCACGGAACCTGAACTCCGCGTCGTCCAGGAGGATCGCCCCACCGGTGACGCCGTCGAACCCCAGCGAACCGACCGCCGACGTGTCGCGGATCGCGAGGCGACCCGCCTGTTGCTGGTACCCGACGAGGTCGACCAGCGCGCCGTCACCGATCTCGATCTGGCCGAAGTTCTTCAGCTCCACGCGCGCGCTGGTGCCCGGGCCCTGGATGCTCAGGGTCCCTACGTTGCGCACCTCGTTGCCGAGCACCGTCTCGAGGGAACTTCCCGGGCCGACCTCGATCGCCCCGGAATTCGTGATCGCCCCCAGCTCGAGGCCACCGCTCCCCGTGGCCCGAAGCGTCCCGAAGTTCTCGCCCTGTGCGACGCGCAGAGCGTTCTGACCGTCCGCATCGATCACACCGTGGTTCACCAGCCGATCGGCGGGCCCGGTACCGGCCGAGCTGCGGGTCTCCAGGATCGATCCGGCCCCCGATACAGTCACGCCGTCCTCGATGGTCAGCTCGACGGTGCCGAAGGCCGCGGCGATCCCGCCGCTCACTGCGTCGGCGAGCGCGATGTGCCCCTCGCCACTCACACGCAGGTCTCCCTCGGAGAGCAGCTGCGCGCCGACTCCGGCCCCTCCGACGTTCAGCAGGCCGTCGACTCGCACCTCGCCGTTCACCGTGCGGCCCGCGATCGATTCCAGGAGGATCGAGTGGCCGCCGGCGAGATCGAGGGTGTTGCCCTCTCCGATCTCGAGGCTGCCGATGACGACGTCGCTCGCCAATGCAGCGGCAGAGCCCGACTCGCCCGCAACCACCACATCGAACACGCTCGCCAGATCGTTGGACGGGAAGCTCGCCAGCGGCGGCGGATCGCTGAAGGCCCAGCGGCCCGGATCCGTGTAGCTTCCGATCCCACCGGTCCACTCCGCGCGAATCGCCGAAGCGATCCCGAGCGCCAGGGTCTGCTGCGCAGGACCGTCCAAGATGCGTGCGACGAAGAAGCTGTCGGGCGTGGAGAGCTGTGGGAGGTCGAAGAGCGACAACAGCGAGGGTGTCGACGCCGTCACCTGATCGGCGACGATCAGATCGAAGCGGTCGCCGACGCTCGCGGAGAAGCCGGCGAGCTGCGAGACCTCGAAGCGGGTCCGATCCCCGATCAGCACGCTTCCGGTGGCCGTCAGCCGATCGTACTGGTCGAGCTCCGTGCCCCCCAGGTCCACCTCGAACCAGCCGACCGACAGGTCCACGATTCCGTCGACATGGATGTGCCCGGCCCCGCCGATGCCCGGCGCGAGCGTCCCGTCCAGAGCCAGATTCGGCCGGGTTCCGAGCGGATCGACCACCTCGAGGACGCCCGACCCCTCGAGGCGGCCTTGCCCGCCGCGGAACGTCATCTCCTGGTCCACCACCAGCGTTCCGCCGTCGACGACCACGGTGCCGGAGACCGACGTGAAGCGGGGCAGCAACACCCGGGCGTCGCGCACCAGAAGGGACGTCCCCAGTCCGAACGCCAGGCCGCCCTGACCCCGGATGTCGACGACGGCGCCATCGAGCACTTCGAAGTCGCCCAGGAAGTCCAGCTGCTCGATGTCCGCGGTCGTGCCAGCCCCCGAGATGCGCACGAGCCCGGTGTTCGACAGCCCCTGGAATCCTCTTTCGGAGGCGAAGTGACCGGACAGGACCTCGATCGTCCCCTCGTTGATCAGGCGGTCGGTGAAGCGCAGCTCGCCGTCTCCGGTGGCTCGAACGGTGCCGCGGTTGCGGAAGCGCGTGTCGAAGACCAGGTCGCCGGCGGCGTCCTGCAGGACCTGCCCCTCGTTCAGCGCCTCGTTGAACGACGCCCCCACGTTCTCGATGGTCCCGGCTCCACGAATGGTGTGTCCGGCACCGTTCGACAGCGGGCCTGCGAGCTGGAGCAGGGCATCTCCCCCGCTCCCCAGATCCAGCACCCCGGAGCCCTCGATGGCGAGAGGGGAAGCCGACTGCAGGCCTCCACCCGGAATGCCGCCCTGGACCTCGAGAGTCCCGTCGTTCTGGATGGACGCGCTGCCGCCATCGAAGCCCAGTCGGGTTCCGGCGCCGATCTCCAGCCGATCGCCGGCGGAGATCGCCAGCGATCCGATGGTGACGTCGACGCCGAGTCCGACCACGACGCCCTGGGGTGCGCCTCCGTCGATGTCGACGTCGAATACGTCGCTCGCGTCGTTGTCGGGGTACGTCGCCAGGGCCGGCGGCGCCGAGAACACCCAGGCCGTCGAGTCGTCCCAGGCTCCGTCGCCCCCCGACCAGGTCGCGAGGATGGGTGCTGCGCCCGCGGGCGGGGCCCACAGCCACGAGATCGTGGCGAGGATCGCAATCCATCGGCCACCGAAGATTCGAGAGGCGAATCGCCCGCATACTTCCGCCATCTATGGTCGGAAGTGGCCAGAACGAGGGCCTGGTGTCAGTGAACCGGTGCGGTGTAACGAAAGAAGTGGAAGCTGCGGCCTTCGGCGCGCCACTTCAGCTCGTAGGCGGTGGCGGGACGGTCGGCCACCTCGGTCCGGTAGGCGTCCGGAGCGAAGGCGTTGTCGAGGGCCGGCTCCTTCGAGAGCACGTCGTCGATCCACAGGGCGTAGGCCGGATCGTCGGTGGCGACGTTCAGCTCGCCGCCGGGCGCCAGGCGCGCGGCCAGCCGGGCGACGAAGCCCTGCTGGAAGAGCCTTCGCCGGGCGTGGCGCTTCTTCGGCCAGGGGTCGGGGAAGTTGACCCAGAAGGTCGCGACCGAGGCGTCGGGCAGCGCGTCGCGTACCACCTCCTCGGCGGTGGCGCGCACCAGCCGCACGTTGCGCAGCGGCGTCGGCGCCAGGCGCCGCGCCAGCTTGAGCGTCCGCTTGAAGGAGTACTCGATGCCCAGGAAGGCCGTGTCCGGCGACGCCGCCGCCAGCTCCATCAGGAACTCGCCACGCCCGAAGCCGATCTCCACCACCAGCGGCGCGTCCGGCGGCACGTCGTCTCCGAACACCGCGCGCGGACCCGCCTTCACCAGCGTCTCGAGCTCGACGCGCCAGTCCTCTCCGGGAATGTCGTACTGGAGGGCGCGGGACATCAGAAGCTGCGGCGCAGCAGGGCCAGCAGACCGCCCAGCGCCGGCAGCCGCGGGTGGAGCTGCACGGCCGGCCGCTCGCCCGGGCGGAAGCCGGCCTGGCGCCGCAGCTCGCGCAGCGCCTCGAGCGGACCGCCGGTCTCGTCCACCAGGCCGGCGCCGAGCGCGCGCGCTCCGCTCCACACGCGTCCGCCGGCCACGCGCTGCACGGCGTCGACCGCCAGGCCGCGCCCGCGCGCGACGCGGTCGACGAAGGCGGCGTACAGCTCCTCCATCTCGTCGCGCACCGCCTGGCGCTCGTCCGGCGTGAAGGCCCGCGTCTCCGACAGCAGGCCCGCCCGGGCGCCGCGCTCCACGCCGTCGCGGCCCACGCCCAGCTTGTCGTACAGGCCCGACAGGTTCAGCTTGCCGCCGATCACCCCGATCGAGCCGGTGACGCTGCCGGTCTCGGCGAACACGGTGTCGGCGGCGCTGGCCAGGTAGTAGCCGCCCGACGCGGCGACCTCGGCCATCGAGGCCACCACCGGCTTCTCGCGGCGCAGCCGGTCGACGCCGCGCCACAGCAGGTCCGACGCCAGCGCGTCGCCGCCCGGGCTGTCGATGCGCAGCACCACGCCGCGCACCCAGGGGTCGCTGCGCAGCGACTCGAACAGCCGCACGAAGGCCTCGGATCCGATGCCGCGCCCGCCGCCCCGGTGGATCGAGCCCTGCGCCACCAGGTAGGCCAGGGTCCCGCCCGACTCGCTGGCCGCCGCGTCGACCCGCAGCGAGGCGTAGGTGCGCGCGTCGATGCGCTGCGGCGTTCCCGGCGGCACGTCCCGACCCAGCTCGGCGGGCACCTCGCGCAGCACCGCGTCCAGCTCGTCGGCGTAGGCGCAGCGGTCGACCAGACCCGCCTCGCGCGCCCGCGCCGCGCCGTAGGGTCCGCCGTCCACCAGGTCGCGCACGGCCCGGGGCGGGAGCCCGCGCCCCGCGGCGATGCCTTCCACGAGGGCCTCGAACAGGTCGTCGACCAGCGCCTCCAGCTGCTCGCGCTGCTCCGGCGACATGCCGCCGCGGGTGAACATCTCGGCCGCGCTCTTGTGGCTGCCGATGCGCACGACCTCGGGCTCGACCTCCAGGCGCTCGAGCAGGTCGCGGAAGTAGAAGCCCTCGGCGCGCAGTCCCAGCAGCTGCACGCGGCCGGTCTCGGGCAGCACGATGCGGCTGCCGGCGCTGGCCACGTAGAGCAGCGCCTCGTCGAGCTGCTCGGCGAAGCTCACCACCGGCGTGCCGCGCCGCGCCAGCTCGGCCACCGCCCGGTGGAGCGAGTGGGCGGCGCTCCAGCCCGGCAGCGGACCCTCCAGCACGAGCAGCACCCCGTGCACCTGCGGGTCGGCGGCGGCCGCGTCCAGGAGCAGCAGGGTCTCCAGCAGGTGGCCGGGCGCGTCGCGCCGCGGCGACGGCAGCTCGCGCTCGCCCTGCCCCGCGTCGATGCGGATCTGGAGCCAGCCGCCCTCGCCCGGCAGCGACGCCAGCGACAGGCCGCGACGCACGGCCCGCGAGGCGCCGCGCGCGGTCCGTCGCACTCCCGGAAGGCGAAGCTGCGGCATCACGTCAGGTCCGCTTCCGGTGGCCCTTCAGGTAGTCGACCATCAGGAACGAGCCCAGCCGCTCCGGGCTGGTGAAGAAGGCGCGGCCGCGGTTGACCTGGGTCATGCGCTCGACGAAGCCCACCAGCTCGGGCGCGTCGTCGAGCATGAAGGGGTTGATGGTGACGCCCTGTCGGGTGACGCGGCGCACCTGCTTCATGGTCTCGGCCACCGCGTGGGGCGAGACGCCGCCGAATCCGGACGGCCACTCGACGTGCAGCTCGCGGCCCTTGTAGTAGGCGGTGGGCTGGCCGTCGGTGATGACCAGGATCTGCGGCGAGGCGGAGGGATGCTTCGCCACCAGCCGCTCGGCGATCATCAGCCCCTCCTGGAGGTTGGTGAACGGATCGCCCATGTCCCAGCTCGCCTCGGGCAGCTCGGTCGGGCGCAGCTCGCGCGCGCGGGTGGAGAAGCCGACCACGAAGAAGTGGTCGCGCGGGAAGCGGGTGCGCACCAGGTGGTCGAGGGCCAGCGCCACCCGCTTGGCCGCCGGGAAGCGGCCGGCCCAGGACATGGACCAGCTCATGTCGAGCAGCAGCACCGTGGTGGTCTGGGTGTTGTAGTCACGCTCGCGCAGGGCGAAGTCGTCGACCTCGATACGCACCGGCAGCGGCACCGGCTCGCCGGGCCTGGCCAGCGCCTGGCGCGTGACCGCCCCGAGCAGCGTGCGCACCACGTCGATGTCGAGCGGATCGCCGAACTCGAAGGGCCGCGTCTCGTCGGGACGCGGCAGCGCGGCGCCGCGCACGTCGGTCTCGTGGGCGCCGGGCCGGTCCTTGGCCAGCGCGGCGTAGACCTCGGCCAGCGCGTGGGCGCCGATGCGACGGATCGCCCGCGGCGTCAGCTCGGGCACGTCGCCGCGCAGCAGGCCCTGCTCGCGCATGGACGACTCGAGGTCGCGGATCATCACCAGCGAGCGCACCGCGTCGTCGCCCAGCATCTCCGCCAGCTGCTCCGGCGAGATCTGCTGGAAGTTGCCCTCGGCCAGGTCGCGCGCCATCTGCTCGAGCGACTCGATCCGCTCGCGGATCCGTTGCGCGGTCTCGTAGTCGGCCGACTCGGGACCGCGGAAGCGCTCGCCGCGCTCCTGGACGAAGTCCTCCAGGGCGCGCATGCGATCGAGCTCCTCGAGCAGCTCGGCGAAGTCCTCGGCGGCCTCCTCGTCCTGGAAGTCGTAGTCGCGGAACTGCTCGATCGCCTCGGAGAGCTGCGACGTGTCGGCGTGGCGGCGCTCCTGGAAGTCGTTCATGCGCGACGACTCGTAGCCGTGGGCCTCGCGCAGCGCGTCCTGCTCGCGGCGCAGGATGTCGTCGAAGCGCCGGCGCAGGTCGTCCTGGGTGCGGTCCATGCGGTACTGCTGCTCGAGCGAGCGGATCTCGTCGCGCAGCTCGCCCAGCATCTCGTCCAGGCCCATCACGCGGAAGTCCATGCCCGCCAGCTCGAAGCCGTGCTGCTGCATCCACTCGAGCGCCTCGGCGGCGGTCATGCCCTCCATCATCAGGTCCGACAGCGCGTCGAGGGCCTGGTGGGCGTCGAGCGAGAACTCGTCCTGGCTGCCGTCCCAGCGGCTGTAGACGATCGACCTCACGGCTCCCCCACGCCTCAGGCGGGCGCCCCGTAGCGCGCCTGCTGGTCGCGCTCGGTCTTGTTCAGCCGGTTCTGGAGGTGCAGGCCCTCCAGCAGGAATTCCACCGCCGACGCCACCAGCGCCGGCGATTCGCCGCCGGCCAGCGCCACCGCGGCGTCGCGCAGCCCGGCGAGCTGGTCCAGGCCGGCCAGCACCTCCTGCGACGGCATGGCGGCCGACACCTCCACGTTCCAGCCGCTCTCGAAGGCCTCGGTCACGGCGGCCAGCTCGTCGACCGTGCAGCGCTCGTCGAACACGCTGCGCACCGCGCGGCGCGTGAGGTCGCGGACGATGTCGGTCTCGGTGCGCTCGCCGCCGGCGTACTCCAGCTCGATCTTGCCGCAGGTCGAGGACAGCAGCGCCTCCAGGTCCGAGATGCGCGGCACCGCCTCGTCCTCGCCGGTGCGCAACGCGCGGCGCAGGGCGTTGGCCACCAGCGTCTCGTAGTTGGCGATCGACATGCGCACCGACACGCCGGAGGCCTGGTTCACGTCCGGGCTGTGGCGCGCCTGGAAGGTCAGCTCGGCGACCACGTCCTCCATGAAGGGCGGTACGAACAGCCGCACGCCGTCGGCGGCGGCCAGCTCCACCTCGCGGCGCACGATGTCGAGCTCCAGGTCGCGGTCCAGCGGGTAGTGGGTGCGCACCTGGGCCGCGTAACGGTCCTTCAGCGGCGTGATGATGCGACCGCGGCTGGTGTAGTCCTCCGGGTTCGCGCTGGCCACGACGAACACGTCGATCGGCAGCCGCACCCGGTAGCCCTTCACCTGGACGTCGCGCTCCTCCATCACGTTGAACAGGCCGACCTGCACCTTCTCGGTCAGGTCGGGCAGCTCGTTGATGCAGAAGATGCCCCGGTGGGTTCGGGGCACGAGGCCGAAGTGGAGCGTGTGCTCGTCGGCCAGCGACCGGCCCTCCGCCACCTTCACCGGATCGACGTCGCCGATGAGATCGGCGATCGACACGTCCGGCGTGGCCAGCTTCTCCACGTAGCGCTCGTCGCGGTGCACCCAGGCGACGGGGCAGGCGTCGCCCTCCCGCTCCACGCGCTCGCGGCCGAAGGCGGTGATCGGCTCGAAGGGATCGTCGAAGATCTCGGCGCCCTCCACCACCGGCAGCCACTCGTCGAGCAGCTGCACCAGCTGGCGGATCATGCGCGTCTTCGCCTGGCCGCGCTCGCCCAAGAAGATCAGGTCGTGGCCGGACAGCAGTGCGTTCTCCACCGCCGGAACGACCGTGTCGTCGTAGCCCACCACCCCGTCGAAGAAGCGCTTTCCGGCGCGCAGGTGGGCGAGCAGGTTCTCGCGCAGCTCCTCGCGGACGCTGCGCGACACGTGGCCCGCGGCACGCAGCTCTCCGAGGGTCCGGGGGGCGGGGGGAGCGGGGGTCATCGGCGGCGGTCTCCGTCGGTTCGCGGGGCGGGTCCGCCGCCATCATAGACGCCCGCGACCCTTCGAGCCGGCTGGTGCTGACGTCGCTAGCGACCGGTCAGCAGCTCGATGCGGCGCTGGATGATCTCCAGGCGGCCGTCGTCCTCGATGTCGAGGTCCCCGCCGATGTCGTAGACCGCGATGGCCCGGCGCGCGTTCTCGATGCGCTCCTCGTGGGCCGGGTGGCTCGACAGCCAGGCCGGCGGCGATCCGCCGCTCTCGGACATCATCGTCTCGAAGAAGGTGGCCAGGCCGATCGGGTGGATGCCGGCCCGCGGCAGCACCTGCACGGCGAAGTGGTCCGACTCGCGCTCGTAGTCGCGCGAGTAGCTGTTCACGTAGGCCATGGCGGCGATCTGGGTGGCGTTGCCGGCCGCCCAGCCGGCCAGGCTGCCGCCGGCGGCGCCCGCGGCGGCCTGGGCGACGCCCCCCAGCAGGCCCGCCAGCAGCCCGGTGGTCTGGTTGCGGTAGTAGCTGCGGGCGATGTGGCGCAGCGCCACGTGGCCGATCTCGTGCCCCATCACGCCGGCCAGCTCGCTCATGTTCTCGGCCGCCAGGATGAGCCCGGTGTGCACCACCACGTGGCCCCCCGGCGTCGCGAAGGCGTTGATCTCGGGCGCGTCGAGCACGTAGAAGGTGAACTCGAAGGGCTGGGGACCCGCCGCGTCCAGGATGCGCTCGCCCAGGTCTTCGATGTAGTTGCGGATCAGCGGGTCCTTGATCACCCGCGGCTCGCGGATCAGCTCGGCGCCGATCTTGCGGCCGATCTCCTGCTCGTCCTCGACGCTGAGCATGCGGCCGGCGCAGCCGACGCCGCCCAGGGCGAACAGCAGCAGGACGGCCAGCAGCCGCCTGGCGAGAGCCGCCCTACAGGTGTTCCTGGACATCGAAGTCGGCCCGCTTGCGCAGCGTCTCGGTGACGTGGCGGATGATCAGCAGCACGGCCCGGTCGAAGGAGTCGTTGTCGACGATGGGCACGCCGTGGCGCTCCGCCATCTCGAGGAAGTGGTCCTGGATGTGGAGGATGGCGCCCAGGTTCTTCAGGTAGCGGTGGGCCGCCCGCTGGGTCTGCCCGGCGGCGCGCCGCTCGAAGCGGGCCCCGTAGGCCTCGGGATCGAGGGTGGCGACCACCAGGAAGATCACGTCGGCCAGCTCGCTGTAGGCGTCCAGGTCGATCATGCCGGGCACGATCGAGACGCCGTCGAGGATGGTGCTGGCGTTCTCGGCGATGGCGCGGTCGATCGAGGCGCGCACGCCCACCGACACCGTCTGGGTCTGGGCGCGGAAGCCCTCGATCACCGGATCGTCGCCGAGCGTGTCGGCCGGGAAGTGGAGGTGGGCGTCGTAGGACGAGCCGTGGATGGCCGGCGCGATCTCCGGCGACAGCGTCAGCCGCATGATCTGGCGCACCGAGTCGGAAGACAGCACCCGGCCGATGCCCAGGCGGTGGGCCACCTCCAGGGCCAGCGAGGTCTTGCCCACCCCGGCGGCTCCGCCCAGCAGCAGGATCACCGGCCGGTCCGGATCCTCGTACTGGCGCCAGACCAGGTAGCGCTCCGCCGCCGCCTCGCCGATCGTGCGGGTGAGCGCCTCGTAGGCCAGGGTGCGCAGCTCGCGCCGGTCGACCTCGCGCACCTGGCGACGGATCAGCTCGAGCTCGATCTCCCGCGACACGTCGAAGGCGTCGTTCGGCTCGATGGCGGCAGCTAGCAGCGACTGGGACAGCACGCCCTTCGAGAAGGGCTGCCCCTTGCCCTTGCCGTGGACCGTGATGTCGACGCCGGCCGGCAGGTGGTGGTCCGAGTGGAACGGCGCGTCGCCCAGGATCTTGCGGATCTCGGCGGTGATCTCGTCCTTCGAGACCACTCCCTGGGCCCGCAGCCGCTCGCGCACGGCGTTGGCGGTGCGGTTGGCCTCGTCGAAGCCCACGCCGCGGGCCATCAGCGAGTGGACGATGATCCCGCGCATGAAGGGGCGCGGCGCACCATCCACCCGGACCTGGAGGCGGTCCTTCGACGCGGACTCCGGGCGTGCGGGCTCGGCGCGGGGCGCGTCCTCGGGCTGGCTCATGCACCGAGGCTACCCCACGAGGCCGCGAGGTGCCGGGGCTCCGGCGGCTGAACCACGCGCCGTCGCAATGGAAATCGACCTCGGGCCGGCCCGTCGCGGCGCCTGGAACGGCGTTCGAACCGCACAACTCCAGCCCCTTTTCGCAGCGCTCGGGTTGACTCGACCGCGGGCCCGGGCCTACGTTCCGTCCGTCCGTTGGTGAATGGGGGTGATCCGCGGACATGGCTACGGCTGATTCGGCCAGATCGCCGAGATCGCGACGTGCGAGCGGGACCGTCCACGACTGGTTCCGTGCGGGTGACGTCGTGGAGATCGTGAAGGTCTCCCGGCGCCAGCTCCAGTACTGGGCGCAGACCGATCTGATCCGGCCGAGTGCGAAGACCCCGGGCGGCCACGGCAGGTACACGTTCGAAGACCTGGTGGCGCTCAAGGCAGCGAAGAGACTGATCGATGCCGGTGTCTCGGTTCAGCGGATTCGGAGATCGATCCGCGCGCTGAGGGGGATCCTCCCCACCGTGCACAAGCCACTCACGGAGCTGGTGCTGGTCGCGACCGGTGACGTGGTGCTCGCAATCCGGGACGGCGCCGCCTTCGACGCCATCACCGGGCAGGAGTGGGTCTTCGAGGTCGCGAAGTTCCGTCGCGAGGTCGAGGACTGGCAGCGCTCCGCGCCTGCGATCGCCGCGCCGCCCCGCAGCCCGCGCCGCTCCGCGGCGGCGGTGCGCCAGCGCGCAGGATGATGTGGCAGCTCGTCCGGAGCCCCGGCTCCGGATCGCCTCACCGGCGGAGGGACCCCGTTTCGAGCGGGGTTTAGGGGGGCCGGATGCGCGTCATCGCGATCGTGAACCAGAAGGGCGGCTGCGGGAAGACCACCACCACGACCAACCTGGCCGGCTGCCTGGTGGCGGACGGGGCCCGGGTGCTGGTGGTCGACATGGACCCGCAGGCCCACGCGACGCTCGCCCTGGGCGTCGACCCGGAGCTGGTGGACGAGAACCTCTACGAGGTGCTGGCCGACACCGACGGGGCCGAGCGCATGGGGCAGGTCTGCGTCGAGAGCCGCGAGAACCTCTACGTGGCGCCGTCGGGCATCGTGCTGTCGGCCCTGGAGCAGAAGCTCGCCGGCGAGCCGGTGGAGACGCGCACCGACCGCCTGGCCACCGCCCTCGAGCGGGTGCGCGAAGAGTTCGACTACGTGCTGATCGACTGCCCGCCCAACGTCGGGCTGCTCACCTTCAACGCCCTGCGCGCCGCCGGCGAGGTGATCGTGCCGCTGGAGACCAGCTACTTCGCCATCCACGGCGTGCAGAAGCTGCTGGAGACGATCGCGCTGCTGACCGAGCGCATCGGCCACGACCTCCAGGTGCGCATCCTGCCGACGCTCTACGACGGTCGCACCCGCTACGCCCGCCAGACGCTCTCGGAGATCCGGGAGATGTTCAAGGACCTGTGCTTCGACACGGTGATCCGCCAGAACGTGAAGCTGCGCGAGGCGGCCAGCCGCGGGAAGCCCATCAACTTCATCGCCCGGACCGCCAACGGCACCGTCGACTACGGGGCGCTGGCGGTCGAGGTCGAGGCGACACCGCCGGCGGCGGAGCTCGAACGGACCCAGACCCGCGGCGGC
This sequence comes from Myxococcota bacterium, assembly GCA_050618055.1. GTDB lineage: Bacteria > Myxococcota_A > UBA9160 > UBA9160 > SMWR01 > CALDCK01. The sequence goes on along the minus strand of JBNLVK010000245.1, from coordinate 18,012 downwards.
GACCGCCGCGAGGTGGTCGTCCACTTCAGCGACCCGCGCGCCCACGACGTGCGCATCGCCGGCGACTTCAACGGCTGGGTGCCCGACAAGGGCGTGCGCTCGCTGATCGAGGCCGAGGGACCGCGCCGCGTCTGGACCAAGATCCTGCAGCTCCCGCCCGGGACCTACGAGTACCGCTACGTCGTGGACGGCGAGTGGCGCGAGGATCCGGAGAACCCGAAGGTCACGACCAGCTCCGTCGGAGGACGGAACTCGGTGCTGGTCGTGCAGTAGGAAATGCCCCGCGACCTCGGCGACGTACTCCACTACTTCCTCCCCGCCCCCGAGATCGGGGAGCCCGAGGCGAGCGAGGCGTCGCTGCGCGTGGACGACGAGGTGCGCGCCCTGCCCCGGCTGGTGGTACCGGTGGGCGAACGCGACCTGGTGCGCGCCGCGCTGGCCTGGAACCTGACCGTCGAGATCGCGCGGCTCGGCGCCTGCGCCACGCTGGTCACCGCCCGCGGACCCGACACGGCGAGCCTGTGGCCCGAGGCCGGACGCGGACCGGTGGGCGCCGAGGTGGTGCACACGCCGGCGCACGACCTGGGCGACCTGCACCGCGCGTCCCTGGACGCGGCCGTGGCGCGATCCGCCGAGGCCGACGAAGGCGGCGTGGTCGTGGTGTGCGCGCCGCCCGAGTGGCTGCGCGCCCCGGGCGACGGCGCCGGCCTGCTGCGCTGGGTGCTGCTGCTCAGCACCGCCGACCGCCGCGAGCTGATGGAGACCTACGCCCAGGCGAAGCCGCTGCTGCGCGGCGACTTCGACGGACTGGCGTCGGCGCCGGCGTCGCTGCCGCGCGTGGGCGTCACCATCCACGGCGCCCGCCGCGTCGCCGACGCCGAGCGGGCCTTCGACCACCTGGCCGGCGTCGCGTCGCGACATCTGGGCCGCACGCCGGTAAGCTACGGACTCCTCGTCGACGATCTGCACGTGTACCGCGCAATCGTCGCACGGCGTCCGATCGGTCTGGAGCATCCGCAGGCGCCGGCCGCCCGAGCGCTGCGCGACGTCGCGCAGCTCGTGCTCGAGGACGCCCGGAAGTCTGCCGTTGTCTGAGCTGCGAACCGAGACACCGACCCGCGACGAGCTGCGCCGCGCCATCGCCGGTCGCCTGCACGGGCTGGTCGTGGGCTACCGGCCGGTGGCCGAGGACCTGCTGGCCGACCGCTCGCGCGTCGACCTGTTCGGTGTGGACGGCGAGGGCCGCGGCGTGATCGTGGCGGTCGGCGAGCGCGAGGAGGACGCGCTGCTGCTGGTGGCCCGCGTGCTCGCCCAGCGCAGCTGGGTGGCCGAACGCCTGCCCGACTGGCTGAAGCTGGCGCCGGACCTGGGCGTGCGGCCCGAGCTGCCGCCGGCCGCCTGGATCCTGTGTCCCGGCTTCGGCTCCGAGGCCCGCACGGCGGCCGCCGCCCTGCCCGCCGGCGCTGCGCACCTCGCCACCTGGCGCTTCGTACGCAACGGGTCGGGCTCCGACGTGCTGATCGAGCCCCTCGAGCCCCAGCCCGCGGACGCGGGTCCGTCCGCCACCGCCGGGCCCGACGCGGCGGCCGCCCGACCGGGCCGGCGCGCCGGATCCGACTTCCGCACCGGCCTCTCGGACCAGGATCTGGGGCTCACCGACGAGGAGATCGCCGAGTTCGAGTAGGTCGGGCGGCCGAACGCGAACGCCCCCGCGGGAAGCGTCGCCCGACGAATCTCGTCACCCGGTGACGTTTTTTGACACCTCCCTGCTCCGACGGGCCACTTCCCCCGTCGGAGCCGCAGCTCAGCTGTCACCCGGCTGCGGCTCTCCTGGGAACGGAGATGCCAATGCTGAATGCCCACGCTGCTGCTGTCCACGAGCCCGAGCGCCGTCCCGAGACGGACGAGGCGCTGATCCGGCGGATCGCCGCCGGCGACCAGGGCGCCTTCGAGTGCCTCTACGAGCGCTACCTGCCCCGCGTCTACGGCTACGTCCGCAAGCGCCTCGACAACCGGGCCGACATCGAGGAGGCCGTCCAGGACGTCTTCTTCGCCGTCTTCTCGTCGCTCGAGTCGTTCCGGGGCGAGGCGCCCTTCGCCGCCTGGGTGCTGGGCATCGCGCGGCGCACCACGGCCAACCGCTTCAAGAAGAAGCGCCACCCGACCGTGCCCCTCGACGTCGACGAGCCGGAGACGGTGGACCTGATGATCCCGCTGCTGCACCGGGCCGCCACGCCGCTCGAGCAGTACGAGTGCCAGGAGCGCATCACGCGCATCGAGTCGGCCGCCGAGGAGGAGCTGTCGCGCGAGCAGCGCGAGCTGTTCGAGCTCCACCACCTCCAGCACCGCTCGATCAGCGACATCGCGTCGCGGACCGCCAAGTCGGAGGACGCGGTGAAGTCGAACCTGTACCGGGCGCGGAAGGTGCTGCTGGCGCGCTGACGGGCCCGGGCAGCCGCTACACTCGCCGCGATGGGTGAAGAGCTGCGGCTCCAGGGCTACCGCGAGCCGTCCGGGCTCTGGACGCGTCGCGTGCCGGCGCCGGCCGCCCATCCGGACCTGCGCGCCTTCCAGATCGAGTTCTCGAGCCGGGGCGACCGGGTGGCGGGACGGCTGTGGATGCCGCGCCGCGAGGGCGGCGAGCACCCGCTCGTGCTGCTCCAGCACGGCGCCGGCGGCTCATCGGCGAGCGAATACCTGGACGCCGCCGCCGGACCCTGGGTGGAGCGCGGCGCGGCCGTGGCGTCGGTCGACTTCCCGCTGCACGGCACGCGCGGCGACCAGAAGCTCTCGACCCTGCTGAACGCCTCGCTGCTCGGCGACGACGCCGGACCGCTGGCCGGCCTGGCCGTCGAGTTCGCCCGCCAGGCGGTGATCGACCTGGAGCGCGCGCTCGACGCGCTTTGCGAGGTGGACGGCATCGACGCGGAGCGCATCGCCTATGCCGGCTTCAGCATGGGCGCCATGCTGGGCGCCTGCTTCTGCGGCCTCGACCCGCGTCCGCGTGCCGCCGCGCTGGCCCTGGGCGGTGCGGGCCTGGCGCCCGACGGCATCGACCCGGCCGGCTACATCGGCCGCTTCGCGCCGCGCCCGCTGCTGCTGGTGAACGCCGAGCGGGACGCCACCGTTCCGCGCGACGCCGCCCAGGCGCTCTACCGCGCCGCGCGTCCGCCGGTCGAGCAGCTGTGGTTCGACGCCGACCACGACGCGCTGCCGGGCGTCGCGCTGAAGGCGATGTGGGAGTTCCTGGCGCCGCAGCTGGACCTGGCGTGAGCGGGCCCCTTCGCTCCTTCGGCTGCGCCCTGCTCTGCGCCGTCGCCCTGGGCTGCGCCGGCTGGCCGGATCGCTCGCCGGTGGTGGCCGAGGGCTCGGGCTTCGCGATCACCCTGGCCGAGCTCGACCACGAGACGCGCGAGATGCTGGTGGCGCGACGCACGCGCGGACAGGCGAGCCGCCTCTACGAGCTGCGCAGCGAGGTGCTCGACGCCTGGATCGAGGAGCGCGTGCTGGGCGACGCGGCGCAGCGGCGCGGCCTGGACGTCGACGCCATGCTCGACGCCGACGCGGGTCCGGTGACGCCGGAGGAGGTGCAGGCCTTCTTCGACGCACACGCCGAGCGGCTGCCGCCGGGCACGGAGCTCGAGGACGTGGAGGAGCAGATCCGCGAGCACCTTTTCCTCGAGAAGCGCGACGCCGCGGCGCAGGCGATCCTGGCCGCCGCCGACGTCCGCATCCACCTGGAGCCGCCGCGCTTCGACGTGGCGGCGGTCGGTCCCGCGCTCGGCCCCGCGGACGCGCCGATCACGGTCATCGAGTTCAGCGACTTCCAGTGCCCCTTCTGCCGGCGCGCGCTGCCGACGCTCCGGGAGCTGCGCAAGCGCCATCCGCAGGACGTGCGCGTCGTCTACCGCCATCTGCCGCTCGAGACGATCCATCCCCGTGCCCGGGCCGCGGCCGAGGCCTCGGTCTGCGCCGAGCAGCAGGGACGCTTCTGGGAGTTCCACGACCGGCTCTTCGAGGCCCAGGACGCCCTGTCCGACGCCGACCTGCGCGCCCACGCCGAGGCGCTCGGGCTCGACCTGACCGCCTGGGACGCCTGCCTGGCCGACCCGGCTCCCGCGGCCCGGGTCGACGCCGACGTCGAGGCGGCGCGCGCCGTCGGGCTGAGCGGGACCCCGGCCTTCCTGGTCAACGGCGTGCTGCTGACCGGAGCCAAGCCGATCGACGACTTCGAGCGCCTGATCGAGCGCGAGCGGACGGCCGGCGCCGGCGCTCCTTGACCCGGCCAACCGGCGCCGTCACCCTCTCGGCATGTTCGGAATCGGCACCACCGAGCTCTTCATCGTGCTCGCCATCGTGATCGTGCTGTTCGGCGCGCGGCGGCTGCCCGAGCTCGGCTCGGGGGTCGGCGCAGCGATCCGCAACTTCAAGTCCGGCCTGTCCGGCAAGGAAGTCGACGTCACCCCGAAGAAGGAAGAGGTGACCGACGGCGACTCGTCCAGCCAGGGCGCGGGGCCCCGCTAGCGGACGGGAGCGGCCGGGGGCGCCGACGGAGCCTCCGGGCCGTCCGGCGCGGTCCCGGGCGGCGCGTCGGGAGCACCGGCGGCCAGCTCCGATCCAGCCGCGGCGCCGCCGGGCGGCTGCGGAGCCGCGTCGTCCGACGGGACCGGGGCGGTCTCCAGGCGGACCAGGTCGAAGCGCTCGGCGCCTTCGGGCAGCGGTGCCACCACTGCCTGGAAGCTGCGGCTCTCGCCGGCGCGCAGTCCGGGCGAGCGGCGGCCCGGTCCCTCGATCTGTCCCTCGCGCACCGCCTGGGTCGAGAGCGGCGGACCCACGCGGACCGGGGCGGCGAGCGGACGGCCGTCGGCGTCGAGCACGCTGACGCCCAGCGAGCCCGGCGGGATCGTGGCGCCGCCCGCGTTGCGCAGGCGACCCGACACGACGTAGACCGGTCCCGCCGCGCTGTGGTCGACGAAGCGCCCCTCGACGTCCTCCACCTCGAGGCCGGCCTCGCTGCGGATGGTCGGAGCCGCCGCCACGTCCGGCTCGGGCACCACGCCGGTGCGGAGCGTCAGGCCCACCAGCAGCACCACGGCCAGGCCGCCGGCCATCTGGCCCACGCTCTCCAGGCCCGCCTGCCAGCGCGGGCGATCGTCCACCAGCTCGTCCGGGTCGACCTCGACGCTGCGCGCCGGTCCGGCGCCCAGGTCGCCGTCGGATCCGGCCAGCAGGTCCCAGTCGCCCGGCGCCAGCTCGTCCGGGTCCGGCTCGGCGGGTGCGTCGGCGGCAGCGGGGGCCGCCTCGAGGGGCGCAGCGGAACCTGCCGGGGCCTCCGGCTCGAGCTCGCTCGCCAGCTCGCTGGCCATCTGTCCGACCGGGTCGGGGCCCGGGGCCGGGGCGGGCTCCGGGACGGGGGCGGGGGCCGGCTCGGGCTCGCCGGCCAGGTCCAGGCCGGAGGGCGTCGGGTCGGCCGGCAGGACCGGCGCGGCCTCGGGAGCCGGGGGCGGATCGGGCTCGCGGGCGGCCGTGGCCGCCGCCGGTTCGGGCGCGGGGGCCTGGGCGGGCTCCGGCGCCGGAGCCGGCTCACCCGGGGGGTCGTCGCTCAGCTCCAGGCCGCTCGGGGCGGCGACCGGGTCCGGCCCGGGAGGCCCGTCCGCACCTGCCAGCAGGTCGTCGACCACGCTGGCGGCGGAGTCGCCGGACCCCGCGTCCTCCTCGGGCGGCGGATCCTCGGCGAACTGCCAGTCGCTCTCCTCGTCCTCGGTGGAGGGGGCCGGGGGAGCGGCCGGGGCGGGGCGGCGGATCTCGAAGGCGTGCTTGCAGCGCGAGCAGCGGACGCGGACACCGGTCTCGGGAATTCGCGCATCGTCCAGCTGGAACTGGGTGGAGCACCGCTCGCAGGTGACGATCACGCTACCGTACCCCCCGATTTCACTCCGGGCCGCGTACGCACCGCACCATCCGGCGCGCGGAACGGGCCCTACGGAACGTTTCGGAGCCGACGGCGCCGCGCTTGAGCGCCGCGGGCCTCCCGAACGGGGAGACCCCCCTGGAAGCACCCGCGGCGCGAGAGTCGGCCCTGCTGCGCCGGCGGCTGGTCATCGTCACCGGGAAGGGAGGGACCGGGAAGACGACGGTCGCGGCCGCGCTGGCCCGGGCGGCGGCGAGCCGCGGCCTGCGGGTGCTGGTGGCCGAGATGGCCCGCGACGCCCAGGTCCCGCGCCTGCTCGATCCGGGCTCCGCCCCGGTCGGCTACGAGGAGCGGCGCGTCGCCCCGGGCATCTGGGTGATGCGCATCGATCCCTTCGCCGCCCTGGCCGAGTACCTGGGTCTCCAGATCGGCGTGCCCGGGCTGGTCTCGCGGGTGATCGGGACGAAGGCGTTCCGCCAGCTGATGGACGCGAGCCCCGGCTGGCGCGAGCTGATCACGCTGGGGAAGGTCTGGCACCTGGAGCAGATGCAGGAGCGGGGCACGCCCCGCTACGACCTGATCGTGGTCGACGCGCCGGCCACCGGCCACGGCGTCACGTTCCTGGACGTGCCGCGGGTGGTGGCCAACGCGGTGCGCGCTGGACCGCTGCGCCAGCACACGCTGGCGGTCGAGGCGATGATCGCCGACGCGGAGCGCACGCTGCTGCTGCCGGTGACGCTGGCCGAGGAGCTGCCCACCCGCGAGACGCTGTCGCTGGTGCAGCGCGTGCGCGACGAGCTGTCGATCCACCTCGACCGCGTGGTGGTCAACGGCGTGCACGCCCACCCCTTCCCGCAGCGCCCCGACCTGGCCGACGCGCTCGAGCGGCTGCCGTCCGACCTCGCCTTCGAACGGCTGCCGGCGCCGCCGGTGCTGGCGCGCTGTGCCCGCCACGTGCTGGCCCGCCACGAGCTGAACGCCCGCTACACGCGCGAGATCGCCGACGGCACCGGGCTGCCCCAGGTCCACCTGCCCTACCTGGTCGACGGCGTGAACGGTCCCGAAGACGTGGCGCGCCTGGCCGAGGGCATCCTGGCGACGCCGGCCGAGGTGCCCGCATGAGCCCGTCGGCGGAGGCGATCCTGCGGGAGCGACGCATCGTGGTGTGCGTGGGCTGCGGCGGCGTCGGCAAGACCACCGTCTCGGCGTCGCTGGCTCTGGAGGCCGCGCGGGCGGGCCGCCGCGCGCTGGTGCTCACCATCGACCCGGCGCGGCGCCTGGCCGACGCGCTCGGCGTCGGCGACCTGGGCGACGAGCCCCAGGCGATCCGCCGGACGCTCCTCGACGCGCTGGACGTTCCGCCGGAGGGCGCGCTGTCGGCGGTGATGCTCGACATGAAGCGCACCTTCGACGACCTGGTGGCGCGCTTCGCCGAGGACGAGTCGGCGCGCGAGCGCATCCTGACCAACCCCATCTACCAGCACGTGTCCGACGCGCTGGCGGGCAGCGTCGAGTACTCGGCGATGGAGAAGGTCTACCAGCTCGCCAGCGGCGGCGACTACGACCTGATCGTCGTCGACACGCCGCCGGCCCAGCACGCGCTCGACTTCCTGGAGGCGCCGCGGCGGCTGCTCGAGTTCCTGGACAGCCGGCTCGTGAACCTGCTGATCCACCCGGCGTTCGCCGCCAGCCGGCTGGGCGTGCGCCTGTTCCAGCGCAGCACGCGACGCGTCTTCCGCGTGATCGAGCAGGTGACGGGCATGGGCTTCCTGGAGGACGTGTCCGAGTTCCTGCTCGCCTTCGAGGGCATGTCCGAGGGCTTCCGCCGGCGGGCCGGCGAGGTGCGGCGCCTGCTGGAGGGTCCCGAGTCGGCGTTCGTGCTGGTGGCCGGACCGGAGCGGGAGTCGGTGGTGCAGTCGGAGCAGTTCCTCGACCGGCTGGAGGGCTTCGGCGTGGAGCTGGTCGGTCTGGTCGCGAACCGGGTGCGGAGCTGGCCCGACGGACCGGTGCCGGACGCGATCGCCCCGTCGGAGGGCGACCTGCGCCGGCTGGCCGACGCCGTCGGGGGCGCGGAGCCCGAGCAGGCGGCGCGGGCGGCAATCGCCAGCGCCGAAAGGTACGCTGCCCTCGTGCGAAGGGACGAGCGCGCACTCCGTCCGCTGCGACGGCGCATCGAGAGCGCCGGACGCTTCTGGTGCGCCGTGCCCGAGCAGGACCTCGACGTGCACGACCTCGACGCGCTGTCGCGCATCGGACGCACCGTCGCGGGCGCCGCGGGGGATGCATGAGCGAGCCCCTGCACGACGGACACGACGCGACCGGCGCGAACGAGACGGTGCAGGAAGCGCTGGTCCGCGCGCGACGTCACGCGCGCAACGCGGCGGCCGAGGCCACGCGCGCGCTGCGTGCCCTGCTCGACGCGCTGTCGCTGCTCCAGGGCGGCGTGGCCGCCGACTCCCACGCGGTGCTCTCCCGCGCCGCCGTCTGGCTCGACACCGTCGCCCGGGGCCTCGGCGGCTCGGACGACGACGCCGCGCTGACGCGCGCCCTGGCCGAGGCGCTCGACGCCGAGATCGCGCGCTGGGAGGCGCGCGCCTCGGAGGATCCGGACGCGCGCGCCGTGCTGCGCGCCTTCCTCGGCCTGCGCGAGCTGCTCTGGGAGCTGGGCGTCCGGCCCCGGCCCTCCGCGGGCCCGAGCGAAGGCGAGGCGCCCGCCGCGCGTCCGCGCGCGGGCCGGCGCAAGCGCGTGGAGCGCGTCACCGTCCAGGGGTGAGCCCTGTGGCGTCCCCCCGATCCCTCTCCTAGCTTCTTCGCCCGCGTCCCCGGAGGTCCCCCCGATGACCGTCCTGATCAAGCGCTACGCCAACCGCAAGCTCTACAACACCGACACCAGCCGCTACATCACGCTCAAGGGCGTCGCGGAGCTGGTGGAGCAGGGCGAGGACGTGCGCGTCATCGACAACGAGACGGGCGAGGACATCAGCGGCGTCACGCTGTCGCAGATCCTGGTGGACAACGAGCGGCGCGACCACGCGGTGCCGCGCACGCTGCTCTCCGACCTGATCCAGAAGAGCGGCGACGCTCTGTACGGCGCGCTGAAGAAGGGCGTCGGCGACGCGCAGGAGAACATCGAAGAGCTCCAGCGCAACGTGCGCCGCGTGAACCGCACGCGCGAGGAAGACGAAGAGGGCTCGCGGCGGCGTTCCAGCTTCGCCGACGCGCGCGCCGAGTGGGACGCCATGATCCAGGGCGCCGTCGAGCGCGTCTTCCACGCCCTCGACCTGCCGCGGCAGAGCGACATCCAGGCGCTGAACGACAACCTGGAGCGCATGGCGAAGGCACTGGAGCGCCTCGACCAGCGCATCCAGGCGCCGACCCCGAGCGAGCCGCCGCGTCCCGCCCCGGGACCGACGGCCGTCGAACACGACTAGGACCCATCTCGTCCGCCCGCGGGCTCAGCCCCAGACCGACTCGCGCGCCGCCAGTCCGCCGTCCACCAGCGCCTGGATCTCAGCGCGCAGGTCCTCGGTCAGGCGCGACAGCAGCAGCTCGTCGCGCGCCGCGTCGGCTCCCAGGCCCGCCAGGTCGACGGGTGCACCGACGCGGATCACCCACTGGGTCGGCAGCGGCAGCATGCCCAGCGGCCCCAGCCACGGGAAGGTGGGGGTCACCGGCAGGAACGGCAGCGGCCGCCCGGGCGGAACCCACTTGAACAGGATCGGGTGCGCCTCCTCGGCGCCCACGATGCCCACCGGCACCAGTGGCACGCCCGACTCGATGGCCAGGCGGATCACGCCGCCGCGCCCGAAACGCTGCAGCCGGTAGCGGTCGCGGAAGACCTTGGCCGCGCCCTTCACGCCCTCGGGAAACACCACCACGCTGTGACCCGATCCGAGCAGGCGCTCCACGTTCTCGCGGCAGGCGCGCACGCCGCCCACCCGCGCCAGGGTGGCCTGGGCGAAGGGCAGCGTCACCAGCCAGTCGGCGACGGTGAAGCGCGGCCGGCCCAGATCGCCGCGGAAGCGCTCGACGCAGTGGGCGAGCATCAGGCCGTCGTAGGGCAGCAGGCCCGAGCGGTTCGCCACCAGCAGCACCGGTCCCTGGTCGGGAAGCTGCTCGATGCCGCCCAGGTCGACGCGCCAGTAGCGGTCGAAGAGGAAGTCGAGGACGCTGCGCGCGCGCGCCAGCACCGCCTCGTCCATGCCGAACTCGTCGACCTCGCCGGAGCGCTCGCTCATGCCGAAGCTGGCGACGCGGCGGCGCAGCTCGTCGAAGAGCTCCTCGTAGGGAACGCGCTCGCGTCCGCCCTCCCCGTCTCCTGTGCTGCCGCCCTTGAAACGCACCTGGATCTCGCGGCGCAGCTCGTCGAGCGCCTCGCGGACGGCGGCCAGCTCCAGGTCTTCGCGCTCTTCGCCCATGTCGTGTCGCTCGCTCACCGGTAGCGCCGCATGCGGCGCGAGGAGACGAAGGAGATCCAGGCATCCTTGGTGGAGTAGCGCGGCTCGCCGAAGGCCTCCCAGCCGCGCGCCCCGTCGGCCACCCACAGGTAGCGGAGGTAGTCGTAGAAGGCCTCGGGCGGGTCGCCGGTCTGGCCCTGGGACGGGAAGTAGGCCAGGCGGTGGAGCAGTGCGCCGGGCAGGCGCAGCGCCCGCTTGCCCGCCAGCGCGAGCAGCGTCGAGATGGGCAGCACACCGGTGCCCACCAGGTTGTACACGCCCGGGCGCGGCTTCAGCACGGCCTGCTCGTAGGCGCGCACCAGGTCTTCCTCGTGGATCAGCTGGAGGAGCGGGTCGTAGCCGAGCGGCACCGGCACCACCGGCAGCGAGAAGTAGCGGACCACCCGGTTCCACCAGGTCGGGCCGAAGGTCCAGCACGCGCGCAGCACCGTCACCTCGATGTCCGGGTGCGCCGCCGACCACTCGTCCACCAGCTGCTCCATCTCGATGCGGTCCCGCACGGCGTGGGCCTGCGGGTGTCCGCGCAGCGGGTGCGCCTCGGTCAGGAAGTTCGGGTTGTCGGGACGGGGTCCGTAGAGCTCGGTGCTCGACGCCACCACCAGCCGGCGCACCTTCGCCGCCGCACAGGCGTGCATCAGGTGCAGGCTGCCGATGGTCTCGAGCTCGTGGTCGAGCTCGAGGTCGGCGGTGGGGTCGGCGCGGAACGCCAGGTGCACCACCGCCTCCACCCGCTCGGCCTCGAACACCTCGGCCAGCTTTCCGTCGGCGGTGGGCTCGGTGAGGTCCACCTTGTGGAAGCGCACGCGCGGGTCGAAGCGGATCGGACGCCGCTGGTCGATGCCGACCAGGCGCAGGCCGGAGGAGCGCGCCAGCAGCCGCGGCACCAGCTCGCGGGCGGCGAGTCCGTGCAGACCGGTGACGGCGATGACTCCGGGGGCGCTCATCTCCGGTAAGCTAGCCCGCCATGGCGTCCCCCCGCCGCGTCGGCGTCGTCGAGGATCCCCGCTACCGGGATCACGCGGGCCCGGAAGGCCACCCGGAGCGGCCGGAGCGGCTGGTCGCCGTCGGCGAGGCCCTGGCGGCCCGCAGCGGCGAGTGGACGGCGGTGGCGCCCCGCGCGGCCGGGCCCGAGGAGATCCTGCGCGTCCACGATCGCGCCCACCTGGATCACCTGACCCGCGCCGCGGACCACGCTCCGACCCGCCTCGACCCGGACACCTACCTGGGCACCCGCAGCCTCCCGGTCGCCCACCTGGCCGCCGGCGCATCCATCGACCTGGTGCTCGGCGTGTGCCGCGGCGAGCTCGACGCGGGACTCGCCGCCGTGCGACCGCCCGGGCACCACGCCGAGGCGGATCGTGCCATGGGCTTCTGCCTGCTGAACAACGCCGCCATCGCGGCGCGGGCCGCGCAGGCCGAAGCGGGCGTCGAGCGCATCCTGCTGCTGGACTGGGATGTCCACCATGGGAACGGCACCCAACACAGTTTCGAGTCGGACCCGTCGGTGCTGTACCTGTCGTCGCACCAGTACCCCTACTACCCGGGCACCGGCGCCGCGAGCGAGGCGGGAAGTGGCAAGGGATTCGGCGCGACGGTGAACGTGCCGCTGCCCGCGACCTGCGGCGACGCCGAGTACGTGGGCGTCATGCAGCGCGTGCTGGTGCCGGTGGCGGAACGCTTCCGGCCGGAGCTCGTCCTCGTGTCCTGCGGATTCGATTCGCACGCCGACGACCCGCTGGCCGCCATGCTCGTCAGCGGCCCGGGCTTCCGCGCCATGACCCAGGTGGTGCGCCAGCTGGCGGACACGCTCTGCGGCGGCCGGCTCGTGCTGCTGCTCGAGGGCGGCTACGCCCTGTCGGGCCTGCGCGAGGGCACCGAGGCGGTGCTCGACGTGCTGCTCGATCCGGCGCCGCCGACCCCCGAAACCGTGCCGGTGGAGCGCGGGACCCATCTGGAGGCCGCGCTGGGCCGGGTCCGCGACGTCCACGCCGCACATTTTCCGGGCCTGGGAAGCGCCTAGACCCCCGCCCGGACCGGCGTCGACCACGCCATCTAGTGGATCACCCCCGGGTGATCCCCGAGATCTTGTGCCTGGATGCCACCCGCAGCTTCGCGCGCAGGTATCCGAGAAAACTCTTGATTCCTGTCAAGCCGGTGGTATCTTGGCCCACGCAGTTGGGGGTAAGTGGTAGACGGTGGTAAACACCTCAGGCCCCCCGAGTCGGGGAACCAGCCAGAGGTCAGGCGTCTCCCGCAATGTTCCGAGGCCGCTTCGTGCATACGATCGACGCAAAGAACCGCATGAGCCTGCCGGCCCCGTTCCGGCAGGAGCTCCAGCGGCGCAGCGATCATCCGCCGATCCTGACCAACGCCCATGAGTGCCTCGACCTCTATCCCTACGAAGACTGGCTGGCGTTCGAAGAGCAGATCGTAGGCATCTCCTCCGTCGATCCGGAGGCCCAGGCCTACGCCCGCATGATGATCTCCGGGGCCATGGAATGCCCCGTGGACAAGCAGGGCCGGATCCTGGTTCCGCCCCATCTGCGGGAACACGCCGCTCTCGACCGCGAAGTGACCGTGGCCGGCGTCGGTCCCAAGATCGAATTGTGGGACAAGGGCCGCTTCGAGTCGAGTTTGACCAACACCCACGCGCGCTACCCCGAGATGGCTCAGTCGGTGGCGGCGAAGCTGGGAATGTAGGGAGTTACCAAGGCGGGGGGCTCGAAGTGAGGGGGACCTCCTTCGAGCGAGAGGTTGGGGTGTCCCCGGGGCACCGCTCCACAGCGATCTGGAAGTCAATGGGGGGGACGACCAGGTTGCTACCGGAGCCGGTGCCCCGGGGCGCCCCAGCAGCCTCGCCGAGCGGCCCGACGCGGCGGTCCCCGGACCTCGAGACGAGCCGCGATCTGCGCCGCCGAGCGCGTCCGTTCGACAACCTGGCCCGTCCGACGGGAGCGAAGGTGGGGATCCCCGCTCCAGTGGCCCGCGCTTTCACCCACGTGCCCGCACTCGCCAACGAGTGCCTCTCCTGGCTGGCGCTTCGCCCGGGTGCGGTGGTGGTGGACGGCACCGTCGGCGGCGGCGGACACGCGGAGGCGATCCTCACCCGCACCGCCCCCGACGGACGGCTGATCGGCCTCGACCTGGATCCGGCAGCGCTGGCGGCGTCGGCAGAGCGGCTGACCGCCTTCGGCGACCGCGCCGTGCTGGTCCACGCGTCGTTCCGCAACCTGGGCGAGGTGCTCGCGGAGCTGGGCGTCGGCGCGGTGGACGGCGTGCTGCTCGACCTGGGCGTGTCGTCGCACCAGCTCGACGAGGCCTCCCGCGGCTTCCGCTTCGCCGACGACACCGCCGACGAGACGCCCCTCGACATGCGCATGGATCCCACCCGCGGTCCGTCGGCGGCGGAGCTGCTGCGCGACGCCACCCGCGACGAGCTGGCCGACTGGTTCCACCACAACGCCGACCTGCCCGGCGCCCGCCGGCTGGCCCGGGAGATCGTGCAGGCGCGCGAGCACGCGCCCCTGCGCACCACCGCGGACCTGCTGGCGGTGATCCGCGCCTCGGGCATCGGGCGCGGCCGCAAGCACAACCCGGCGACCCTGGTGTTCCAGGCCATCCGCATCGCGGTGAACGACGAGCTGGGGGCCCTGGCCGACGGCATCGAGGCCGCCATCGACCACCTGCGCCCGGGCGGACGCCTGGTCGTGGTCTCCTACCACTCGGCCGAGGACCGCATCGTGAAGAACCGCTTCCGCGACGCGGCCAGGGGCTGCACCTGCCCGCCGCACGTTCCGGTGTGCGTGTGCGGCGGTCGGGTGCGCCTGCGCGTGTTGACCCGCCGGCCCCTGCAGCCCGGCGAGGACGAGATCCGGGACAACCCGAGAGCCCGCTCGGCGCGCCTGCGCGCCGCGGAGCGGGTGGCGGAGGCGGCCTGATGGGCAAGCGAACGAAGGGAAACGGCAGGGAGCTGGTGGGTCGCGATCTCGCCCGCGTGCGCCTGGCAGGCGGCGGTCCCACGTCGCGGCCGCTGGCCGCGCTGCTGGTGGGCGCCCTGGTCGCCGGCATGGGCCTGGCCGCCCTGCGCATCGACATCCTGCGCCTGCGCTACGCGCTGGCCGACGCCATCGAGACCGAGAAGGCCCTGCTCGAGGACCAGCGGGTGTGGACCGCGAAGAAGGAGAGCCTGCGCGATCCGAAGCGGCTGGCCGAGCTGGCCCGGGAGCGCGGCTTCGCGCGCCCCACCCACGTCATCGACCTGCGCCCCGTCGAGGTGGCCGCCGGAAGGCGCCCATGAAGTCGGCGGACGTGCGGCGGAGCGCAGCGCGCGTGCGGTTCGCGCAGGCGGTGCTCCTCCTCGCGTTCGCGGTGCTGGCGGTGCGCGCCGCCCACCTGGCCGTCTTCGACCAGCGCGGCGTGGCCCAGGGCGACGCCCAGTCGCTGCGCACCGTCACGCTGGCGCCGGAGCGCGGTCAGGTAGTCGACCGCTCGGGCGCCGCCCTCGCCCTCTCCATCGACGCCCCCTCCATCTACGCCGTGCCGGAGCGGGTGGGCGATCCGGCCGACGCCGCCCGGCGCCTGGCGCGCATCCTCGGCGTCGACCGCCACCGCCTGGAGCGCAGCCTGCGCGAGCGCAAGGCCTTCCGCTTCGTGAAGCGCTGGGTGGAGCCGGAGCAGGCCGACCGGGTGATGGCCCTCGAGCTGCCCGGCGTGGGCGTCGTGAAGGAGCCCCGCCGCGTCTACCCGCACAAGGCGCTGGCGGCCCGGGTGCTCGGCTTCGCCAACATCGACGGCGAGGGCGTGCGCGGCGTGGAGCAGCAGGAGGACGACTGGCTGCGCGGCACCACCCGGCGCCTGCCGGTGGAGCGCGACGGCAGCGGGCGCCTGATGCTGATGTCGGGCAGCGCCACCTGGGGCACCGCCGGCGGCGACGTGGCGCTGACCCTCGACGCGGCCATGCAGGCCGACGCGGAGCGGGGCCTGGCCGCCGCCATCGAGCGCACCGGCGCCCGCGGCGGCGTGGTCATCTCGATGGATCCCCACAGCGGCGAGATCTTCGCCCTGGCCGAGGCGCCCTCCTTCGACCCGAACCACTTCCGCACCCTCGACTACGACAGCACCGGCTCGGGCGCCTTCCTGTCGGCCATCGAGCCGGGCTCCTCGTTCAAGTCGTTCCTGGTGGCGGCGGCGCTCGACGAGGGCGTGATCGACGAGCACGACACCATCGACTGCGAGGACGGCAGCTTCCGCGTGCCGGGCAAGACGATCCGCGACGCGAAGCCCTACGGCCCGCTGGATCCGGCCGGGGTGCTGCGCGTGTCGTCGAACGTGGGCGCGGTGAAGATCGCCTACAGCCTGGGCCAGAGCCGCCACTTCGAGAGCCTGCGCGCCTTCGGCTTCGGCCGCGCCACCGGCAGCCACTTCCCGGACGAGAGCGCCGGCGTGCTGCGGCCCTGGAAGGACTGGAAGCCGGTGGACCACGCCACCATCGCCTTCGGCCACGGCGTGTCGGTCACGCCGATCCAGCTGGCGGTGGCCACCGCGACGCTGGCCAACGGCGGCCGGCGCGTGCGGCCGCGGCTGGTGGCGGCGCGGCGCGCGGCGGGCGGAGCCTGGCACCCGACCGGGCGCGGCGAGGGCGAACGGGTGATCGCGCCCGACACCGCGCACAGCGTGCTGGCCATGCTGGAGACGGTGGTCGGACCCGAGGGCACGGGCCGGCGCGCCGCGATCGACGGCATCCGCGTGGCCGGCAAGACGGGTACGGCCCAGAAGTGGGACGCGGAGGCGGGCACCTACTCGACCGAGCGCTTCCGCGCCTGGTTCGTGGGCGTCGTGCCGGCGGACGCGCCGAAGCTGGTGATCGTGGCCGGGCTCGACGAGCCGAAGCGCCCCCTGCACACCGGCGGGGCCTCGGCCGCTCCGCTGTTCGCGGGCATTGCCACCGACCACCTGGCGCGCTTCGGCGTCTTCCCCCGGACGCTGCCGGCGACGGCTGAGCCGGCGACCCGGGTGGCGGACGCCGAGGAGAGCGACGTCCCGCTCGCCGCGGACGCCGAGGAGAGCGACGTCCCGCTCGCCGCGGATCCCGAGAGCCCGCCCGCCCAGGAGACGGCGGTCGCGCAGGCGCCGCCGGAGCCGGAGCCGCCGGCTGCGCCCGCACCGGTCGCCGCCGCACCGCCGGAGCCCGCCCCGACCAGCGTCTCGCTGGCCCGCTTCGAGGACCGGGTGCTGCTCCCGGACTTCTCCGGACTCTCGGTGCCGGAGGTGACGCGCATCACGGAAAGCCAGCCGGTAATCGTCAGATTCCAGGGACGCGGTCGCGCGGTTCGTCAGGACCCGCCGCCCGGTACCATCGTACCCGGCGGGTCCATCGTCACCATCGAGTTCGGCGAGTCCGCAGGACCCGACCCCGCGGAGAGCGAAGCCAGGGCGGACGCGAACGGAGGGATCTCCTGATGCGTCTGTCCGCCCTGCTGGCCGCCCTGCCCCCGGAACACGCGCCGCTGGGGACGCCGCCCGCCGGCGTCGACCCGGTGGTGCGCGGCCTGACCTACGACTCGCGGGCGGTCTCGCCCGGCGACGCCTTCTTCGCGCTGCGCGGCACCGAGGTCGACGGCCACGACTACCTGGCGCAGGCCGTCGAGCTGGGCGCCGCCGTGGCCTTCGTCGAGGAGATCCCCGCCGGCCTCGACCTGGGCGACTGCACGCCGGTGGTGGTCGGCGACGCGCGGCGCGCCCTGGCGCCGGTGGCCCGCTGCTTCTTCGGCGCACCGGCCGACGAGCTCTTCCTGGTGGGTGTGACGGGCACCAACGGCAAGACCAGCGTCAGCTACCTGGTCGAGTCGATCCTGCGCCGCTGCGAGCGCCGTGTGGGTCTGATCGGCACGGTCGAGGTGCGCTTCGCCGACGAGCGCCGGCGCGCCACCAACACCACGCCCGAGAGCCTGGACCTCCAGCGCAGCCTGCGGGAGATGCGCACCGCCGGCATCGACACCACGGTGATGGAGGTGTCGTCCCACGGGCTCGAGCTGGGACGCGTGGCCGGCTGCCGCTTCGCCGTGGCCGCCTTCACCAACCTGACCCAGGACCACCTGGACTTCCACGGCGACATGGACGCCTACTGCGCCTCGAAGCTGCGGCTGTTCCGCGACCACCTGGCGCCCGGCGGCAGCGGCGTGGTGAACCTGGACGATCCGGCGGCGCCGGCCTTCGTGCAGGCGGCCAAGGACGCGGGCGCCCGCTGCATCGGCGTGGCGCGCAGCGAGCGCGAGGGTGCCGACGTGGTGCTCGAGCACGCCGACGTGCGGCTCGACGGAACGCCGCTGCGGCTGCGGCTGCCCGACGGAACGCTCGACCTCACCCTGCCGCTGCTCGGCGACTTCAACCTGGAGAACCTGCTGGTGGCCTGCGGCATCGCGGTCGCCGCCGGCGCGCCGCGCGACGCCATCGCCGCGGGCGTGGAGTCGTGTCCCCAGGTGCCCGGCCGCATCGAGCGGGTCGGCCCGGCCGACCACGACGCGCCCAGCGTGATCGTCGACTACGCTCACACGCCGGACGCGGTCGACAAGGTGCTGGCCACGCTGCGCCCGCTGGCCCGGGGTCGGCTCGTCGCGGTGTTCGGCTGCGGCGGCGACCGCGACC
>JBNLVK010000244.1:0-14597 GCA_050618055.1 Myxococcota bacterium | reverse complement strand
GATCACCTACGTGCCGCCGAAGGCCGAGGAGCACGGGGCCTCCCACACCTTCCCGCGCGTGACGAAGGAGATCCCGGAGGAGACCGCCGAGATCAAGCCGCACCCCTACGGCGTCGAGCTGGGCGTGCTGATGCAGATGTTCCGGGACACCAAGGCGCGCAACCTGCGCTCGTGCCTGTCCGGCGACTTCAGCCGGGTGTCGTCGAAGACGGCGCTGGCCCTGTGCGAGACGGCGGGCGTGGCGCCCACGCGCCGCCCCTCGGAGGTGACCCGCGACGAGGCGGAGAAGGTCCACCAGGCCATCCAGAAGACGAAGATCATGGCGCCGCCGACCGACTGCATCGCGCCGATCGGCGAGGACCTGATCCTGCGCGCGCTGAAGGCCGAGGTGGACGCCGACTTCTACGCGTCGGTGACACGCCGGCCCGCCATCTACCGCGGCAACCCCTTCCTGGTGGAGGTGGGCCTGGCCTACGGCGGGTCGCTCTCCGCCGAGGATCCGGTGACCGTCTACCGCTACGCCAACCGGGTGCCGCTCCAGTACCAGCAGGGCGCCTGCGCGATCACCAAGGCGGTGACCGGCACCGACTGGAAGTCGTACCAGCTCCAGCAGCCCCGCGGCGCGCTGCCGGTGGGTCCGGCGCTGCTGATGGTGCACATCGCCAGCGTCTGGGTGCCCTTCACCAGCGAGAGCAAGGAGGCGATCGCCCACTACCCCGAGATCATCAAGGAGCTGCGGCTGGGCCTCCAGGAGTGCGGACGCCGCGTGGCCACCCACATCCGCAAGCGCAAGCGCGAGGCCGACGAGGCGAAGAAGCGCGCCTACATCGAGAAGTACATCCCGCAGGTGGCCGTGGGGCTCCAGCAGATCCTCGAGCTCTCCGACGGCCAGCGCGACAAGGTGGTGAGGAACCTGTCCGACGTCCTCGAACGCAGCAGGAAGATGTAGCGATGGCGGCGAAGAAGAAGACGACGAAGAAGAAGACCGCGCGCAAGAAGGTCGCGAAGAAGAAGACGGCCGCGAAGAAGGCGCCGCGGCGCAAGGCGGGCAAGAGCGCCGTCGAGGCCGAAAACCGCAAGAAGGACCAGGTCGTCGTCGAGCAGATCCGCAAGGCGGCCACCGAGGTCCACCGCGACATCCTGAAGAAGAGCAAGCCCGACCTGGCCTTCCCGGTGCGCTCGCTCTCGAACGTCTCCTACTCCACGAAGCGGGGCTACTTCGAGATCGGCAAGTCGAAGAAGGTGCGCACCCTGACGGTGAACACCGTCAAGAGCTTCGCCCAGACGCTGCGCATGATGGGCCTCTCCAAGGAGCTGGTGGAGACCAACGACTTCGCCACCAAGCGGGACGCCTACTACCAGAGCAAGAACTGGGAGGAGGCGCACTTCGACGAGCAGACCGAGTCGGACGCGGTGATGGACGACATCGAGGCGCTGTTCTCCATTCGCGGCACCAGCCGCGAGCAGCTGCGCTTCGTGCCCGACGAGCACGGCGGCG
Source organism: Myxococcota bacterium (assembly GCA_050618055.1). GTDB lineage: Bacteria > Myxococcota_A > UBA9160 > UBA9160 > SMWR01 > CALDCK01. The sequence continues at coordinate 13,099 of JBNLVK010000244.1, read as the reverse complement.
CCGTGGCGGGTCAGCTGATCGTGCTCGACCCGGACCGCGAGACCGGCGAGATCGAGCGCATCGACTGCACCCGCTTCGGCAGCGGCGCCTACTCCATTCCCTCGACGGTGGAGCACCTGTCCTTCGAGACGGACGCGAAGTTCATCCTGGCCATCGAGACCGGCGGCGTGTTCCAGCGCCTCCAGAGCCACAAGTTCTGGCAGACCGCCAACTGCATCCTGGTCTCCATGGCCGGCGTGCCGACCCGCGCGACGCGGCGCTTCATCCGCAAGCTCTCCGACGAGGCCAGGATCCCGGTCTACGCCTTCGTCGACTGCGACCCCTACGGCATCTCGAACATCTACCGCACGCTGAAGGTGGGGTCGGGCAACGCAGCCCACCTCTCCCAGTTCTTCTGCGTGCCCCAGGCGCGCTACCTGGGGGTCACGCCCCAGGACATCGTCGACTACGAGCTGCCGACCCACCCGCTCCAGGACGTCGACGTCAAGCGCGCCAAGGACGCGCTGAAGAACGACCCCTTCTTCAAGGCCCACAAGCCCTGGCAGAAGGCGATCGAGCAGCTGCTGAAGATGGGCGTCCGCGCCGAGCAGCAGGCCCTGGCCAAGTGGGGCCTCAACTACGTGATCGAGGAATACCTCCCCGCCAAGCTGGCGAAGCCGGCACAATTCCTGCCCTGATGAAGGGCATCCTCCTCGCCGGCGGCTCGGGCACGCGGCTGCACCCCATCACGCGGGGCGTCAGCAAGCAGCTGCTGCCCATCTACGACAAGCCGATGGTCTACTACCCGCTGTCGAGCCTGACGCTGGCCGGCGTGCGCGAGGTGCTGATCATCTCGACGCCCGACGACCTGCCCTCCTACCGTCGCCTGTTCGGCGACGGCGCCCAGCTCGGCATGCAGGTCTCCTACGCGGAGCAGCCCCGGCCCGAGGGCCTGGCCCAGGCGTTCCTGATCGGCCGCGACTTCGTGGGCGGCGATCGCGTGGCGCTGGCCCTGGGCGACAACATCTTCTACGGCCACGGCTTCCCCGACGTGCTGGCGCGCGCCGCCGGTCGCGACGAGGGCGCCACCGTGTTCGGCTACTGGGTGCACGACCCGGAGCGCTACGGCGTGGTGGAGTTCGACGACGAGGGCCGCGCCGTGGGCATCGAGGAGAAGCCCGCCAAGCCGCGCTCCCACTACGCGGTGACCGGCCTCTACTTCTACGACAACCACGTGCTGGACATTGCCAAGGGGCTGGCGCCCTCGCCGCGCGGCGAGCTGGAGATCACCGACGTGAACAAGGCCTACCTGGCCACCGGCTCGCTCCACGTGGAGCTGCTGGGACGCGGCATCGCCTGGCTCGACACCGGCACCAACGAGTCGCTGCTCCAGGCGCAGAACTTCGTCGAGACCGTGCAGGAGCGTCAGGGCCTGCGGATCGCCTGCATCGAGGAGATCGCCTGGCGCCGCGGCTGGATCGACCGGGAGCAGCTGTCGGCCCTGGGCGCCGAGATGAAGAACTCGGCCTACGGCCAGTACCTCTGCGACCTGGCCGACGGGACGCTGCCGTGAGCACCCGCTTCGAGGCCACGCCCATCCCGGGCGTCGTGCTGGTGGAGCCCCGGATCCACCGCGACGACCGCGGCTTCCTGCTGGAGAGCTACCGCCGCGACCGATGGAGCGAGAACGGCATCGACATCGAGTTCGTCCAGGACAACCACTCGCGCTCGACCCGCGGAACGCTGCGCGGACTGCACTGCCAGGCGCCGCCCCACGGTCAGGGAAAGCTGGTGCGCGCCATCGAGGGCGAGATCTGGGACGTGGCGGTCGACGCGCGCAAGGGCTCGCCCACCTACGGCCGGCACTTCGCGGCGGTGCTCTCGGCCGAGAACTTCCACCAGCTCTACGTCCCGCCCGGGCTGCTCCACGGCTTCGTCGTGACCAGCGAGGTGGCCCAGGTCCACTACAAGGCCACCGCCTTCTACGCGCCCCAGGCCGAGTTCAGCGTGGCCTGGGACGATCCGGACCTGGCGATCCCGTGGCCGGTGGACGCGCCGCTGCTCTCGCCGAAGGACGCCGACGCCCCACGCCTGCGCGACGTCCAGGACCGGCTCGCGGCGTTCGAGGACTAGACCCGCAAGCGCCCGAAGGGCGCGCGCAGCGAGCCGAAGGCGAGCGAAGTCGAACTAGAAGTCCTCTTCGACGTCGCAGTCGTCGGAGTCGGGCGCCGCGGTGAGCCGTCCCGGCGCGCCGCAGTAGGTGCAGTACACCTCGTCGCCCGCCTTCTCGTCGCCGGCGAGCGGCAGGTCGGCGCTACAGACCGGGCAGCTGAGCTCCTTCTGCATGCAGGACGGTTCGGAAGGTCCGGGGCGCGCCTTGAGCCAGGGGCTCGAAGGCGGTCGCCGCGTCGAAGCCCCGGGTGGCGGCGCGGCTGCCGTCGGCGTCGAGCAGCAGCGCCTCGCAGTCGGGCGTCTCCTCGACCATGGCGATGCCCTCCTCCGGACCCAGCACCAGCAGCGCCGTGCTGAGCGCCTCGGCGAGCGTCCCGTCGCCCGCGACCACCAGCGCCTGACGCCGCCGCGTGAGCGGCCAGCCGGTGCGCGGATCCAGCACGTGCCCGTAGCGCCGTCCCTCGATCTCGCTGCCCTGGCCCAGGCTGCCCGACACCGAGAGCGCCCGATCGCGCAGGGTCATGACGCCGGCGAAGCCGCCGTCCGGCGAGCGCGCCAGCAGCCGCCAGCCGGGGGCGTCGGGGGGCCGCCCCAGGGCCCACACGCTGCTCTGGCCGAAGGAGAGCAGCGCCGCCTCGACGCCCTCCTCGCGCAGCAACGGCAGCATGCGGTCGAGCGCGAAGCCCTTGGCCACGCCGCCCAGGTCGAGGGTCGCACCCGGCCGCAGCGCCACCCGGCTCCCCTCCACGCTCACCTGGGAGGGCCCGATGCGGGAGCGCGCCGCCGCGACGGCCGCGTCGGCGGGCAGCCGGCCGGTCGTGGCCGCGTCGATCCACAGCGCGACCAACGGCCCGATGGTGACGTCGAAGGCGCCTCGGGTCTGGCGGTGGAAGCGGAGCGAGCGCACCAGCAGGCCGGCCACCTGCGGGTCGACCTCGACCGGCGCGCCGCCGGCCGCGTTCACCCGCGAGACGTCGCTGCTCTCCACGTAGCGCGACAGCAGGCCGTCCAGGCGCGCGGCCAGCGCGAAGGAGCGGTCGCGGGCGCGCGCCAGCGCCACCGCGTCCCGGCCGTGCAGGGTCAGCTCGAGCACCGTTCCCATGGCGTAGCGGCCGTCGGCCAGGGAAGCCGGCGGCGGCGGATCCGGCGAAGCGCAGGCCAGCCAGGCGGCGGCGCCCAGCGCCGCGGCGAAGCGCGGGACCGTCAAGGGCCGCCGGCGCCCGCCGACTCGCCGCTCGCGTAGTTGCGCTGCGAGCCCCCGAACACGGACCACAGCGACACGCCTACCAGCGTCGCCAGGCTCGCCTGGAGCAGCAGGAAGCCGGCGATCTTCAGGTAGGCGAAGCCGGGGTGGACGAAGCGCACCAGCCAGGAGGCGCCCTCGTCGAGGAAGCCGGAGAGGAAGGGCACCGCGATCAGCCAGGCCTTGGTGCCGTTCTTCAGCGGCACGAAGAGCATCAGGTGGGTCAGCACCAGCAGCAGCATGCCCATGGCGAACAGGTGGAAGTGGGAGACCTCCAGCAGGCCCTGGTAGCTGCGCGGCGGCAGGAACTGCTCCTCGTTGCCCAGGTAGTAGGAGACCACCGACGCGTAGGTGAGCCCCATCTTGTTGAAGTAGAGCAGCGCGTTCGTCACCCACAGCGCCGCCACGTAGAGCGCGTAGAGCACCACGATGGTCTGGAGCAGGCGGTTCCGGTTCCACTCTCCGGTGATGACGAAGCGCACGGCGCGGAGCCTAGCGCGCGTCCTGGAGCACCACCTCGTAGAGCGCCAGGGCCCGGCGCACGCCACGCGTGGTGGCGCGGGCCGAGAGCGTGGCGCCGACGATGCCGTGCACGTCGCGTCCGAGGCGCAGCGTCCGCCGCGACGACGCGTTCTCGAACTGGTCGTACCAGCGATCGCTGGGCTTGTACTCGAGCGGCTCGTGGAAGGCCAGCACGCGCAGGTTGCGGACCTGGCCCTGGGGGCTCAGCACCACCAGGAACGCCTCGGGAAGCGTGCGGACGTTGTGTACGTCGATGATCGCGTAGCCCAGCAGCTCGCCGCCCCGGAAGCCGCGGTAGACGCGCACCAGACGCGACTCCAGCTCGCTCTTCGCCAGCGACTGGATGCGGTCGACCTGCTCGTCGCCGAGCAGCACCGTCTCGTCCTCGATGCGGTCCGCCTCGGGGAAGGCGAGCTGCACCGCCTCGTTGCGGCTGTAGAAGACCTTGGCGCCCGCCGGCAGCGGAACCGCCGGGAGCGCCAGGCCGAGCACCAGGGCGAGGGTCGGGATGAGCCCCGCCCGCCTAGAAGACGACACCGAATCCTGCATTGACCTCGTCGCCGAGCTTGCCCTCGCGCGCGCTCCGATTCCGGTAATCGAGCTTGAGCACGACGTTCGGGATGGGCTTGAAGTGAAGCCCGGTGGTGTAGGTCGACACGATCTGCGTGCGGTCCCGGTTGAAGCCGGCGGGCACTTCGTTCTGCGTGTCGACGTATTCGTAGCGGAAGAACGGCTCGAGACTCATGTCCGTCTCGGGCACGATCCACTGGAGGATCTCGTAGCCGACCTCGGCGTACATGCCGATCATGCGGTCGGCGACCGCCTCGCCGGCCGACAGCTCGCCGGTTCCGCCGGGCAGGCCGAAGCCGGCGGGAATCGGCCCGAGGGCGCGGGACAGGTCGGCGGCGTCGTCGACGGTGGCCATGGTGAACAGGGCGCGCGTGGTCACGCCCGCCTTCTGGAACTGGCCGTGGATCTCCCAGATGGTCGTGAGCGCGTCCGGGATGTCCACCTCCGCCAGGAAGGTGCCGCCGCTGCTCACGTTCACGTTCTGGTCCTGGCCGGAGTTACCCACGTACACCGAGCCTCCCAGCGTGAGCTCGGGAACCGGCGTGTAGTCGAGCCGCCCGATGAAGGCCATGTGCTCGGAGAGCGCCCGGTTGCCCTTCTGCCGGCCACCGCGCAGGCCGCTCGGGTCGAAGCCCTCGGCGTTGAAGCCGTTGACCACGTAGAGCTTGTACTCGAGCTCCTCGGCGAGCTGGCCGAAGATGCCCACGCCGTTCTCCCGCCAGGTGGTCGGGATGATGCGGCGCTCCGCGTCCGGCCGGTTCACCCCGTAGAAGAAGGGCGGCTCGTGGATCTCGTTCAGGAAGCCCATGGGGAGCAGCACCAGACCGACGCGCGCGTTCAGCCAGTCGCGGATCAGGAAGTCCAGCGCCGCGAACTCCACCGAGGCGCTGCCGCTGCCCGAAGACTCGGTCGAGCCCGTCGTGGCGTGCTCGAACTCGATCTCCATGTTGTAGACGATGTTGTCGGTGAACTTGTAGCCGGCGTACAGGACGCCCCGCAGCATGTCCGACCGGTTCTTCGCGCCCGACTGCTTCTTGTCGTCGACGATCGCCGAGTAGTAGCCCTCGGCGTAGCCGCCGATCGAGAGTCCGCGCGACAGCGAGTAGACCTTCGAGGCGCCGGGCCCCAGGCCCATGAAGCTCGACAGGTCCCCGTCCTCGGGCAGGGCCATGTCCGAGCGGGTGCGCTCCAGCTCGCTGGTGAGCACGTCCAGCTTGCGCTCGAGGGCCGCGATGCGGTCCTCCTTGGCCAGGTCCTCGTCGTCCGCAGCCGCGGCCGGGGCCGCCGTGGCGAGCAGGGCGAGCACGCATGCGATCCCCCTACCCTTCGACCAGTTCCGTTCCAGGGTCATCGAGCCACCTCCGGCTCCAGGCGTGGAGCCGTCGGGGCGCGGGGTTCATGACCTCTGGCCTCAGGAATTGAAGAGCGATCATCCCGCCTCCCGCACGGCCGGGACGCGGGTCGGAGCCAGGCCGGGGGCGCCGCCGGACAGCGGGACCACCAGCGTCCGCTTGCAGCGCCGGCACTTCAGCTCGACGCCGCCGTCGGTCAGCCGGGCGACCAGGCTGCCGCACACGCAGCGGCAGTCCCCGTACGAGACGGGCTTGCGGGTCTGGGGGGGCGTCACCTGGCTTCTCCGAGGCGAGGGAGGGCTGGGATGAAACTGAAAATCACTTTCATTTTCAGTGCTCGCAGCCTAGAGCGTCGCTGACGGGCTGTCAACGATCCCGGGGGACTCCGGAGGGCGAGTCCGGGGCGGCGCCGGGGGCCGCTAGTCGCCCTGCTGGCACTCGGCGCAGTGGCCGTAGAGCTCGTGGCGGTGGCGCAGGATCCGGAAGCCGTAGTTGGCGGCGATCTTGTCCTGGGCCGACTCGATCATGTCGCACTCGAACTCGATGATCTTGCCGCAGCGCGTGCAGACCAGGTGATCGTGGTGGTCGTGGGCGATCTCGTAGCGCGCGGTGCCGTCGAAGTGGTGCTCGGTGGCCAGGCCGGCCTCGCACAGCAGCTTCATGGTCCGGTACACGGTGGTGTAGCCGATCTGCGGGTGCTGCTCGCGCACGTCCTGGTAGAGATCCTCGGACGTGATGTGTCCCTTCGCACCCAGGAAGACCTCGAGGATCGCCTCGCGCTGCTTGGTGTGCTTGAGGTTGTGCTCCTCGAGGTACCGGGCCAGTGCGCGCTGTTCCACCTCGTGCGCCATTCGACCACGGTAATGGAGCGATCGGGCCGGGGCAAACCGTCGCGGACGAGCCGCCTTCCCCGCGGGCTGGCCGCGTTCCGGATCGGTTCCGATCGACACTTTGTTCACGCGATCGTTGATCGCCCTGGTGGGTCGTGGAATAATCCGCTTCGAGAGGTGCCGTTGATGACGGACAGGAACCGCAACATGCTCGCCACCGTCGGTGTCCCTGCACCGGACGTCGTGGTGAAGGAGGTTCGCGTCCGTCACTGACTGGCTGGACTGATCGGGATTTCGAGATTCCAACGGAGGCCACGGACGCGAGCAGCGACCGTGGCCTCTTCCTTTCGGATCCCCTCCCTCCCGGAGCCTCGACATGGCCCTCTCTACCGAAACGCCCAGGACCGCCACGACCGCCGTCGGCAGCGGCGGTCTGCGCGAGGTCTTCGAGCTCGCCTACCCGGTGGTGCTGACGCAGATCTCCGCCACGGCCATGGGCGTCGTCGACTCGGCGATGGTGGGCCGGCTGGGTCCGACGCAGCTGGCGGCCGTCGGCTTCGGCGGCATCTGGATGTGGACGTTCTTCACGCTCTTCTACGGAACCGCGAACGCGGTACAGACGTTCGTGTCGCAGGCCGACGGCGCGGGCCGTCGCGGCGAGTGCGGCGCCTGGGCCTGGCAGGGCGCCTACGTCGTGCTGCCGGCCACGCTGCTGGCGGTGCTCCTGGTGGGAGCGTTCGTCGAGCCGATCATCGCGCTGCTCGGTCCCTCGCCCGCGCTCCAGGCCCACGCCAACACCTACATCGCCGCGCGCCTGCCCGGCGAGGTGGGCATGGCGCTGATGATGCTGCTCACCTCGTTCTTCCGCGGCTTCGGCGACACGCGTACGCCCCTCTACGTCAGCCTGGCGGCCAACGCGGTGAACGCGGTGCTCGACTACGGCCTGATCTTCGGCGAGCTGGGCCTGCCCGCCTGGGGCGTGCGCGGCGCCGGCACGGCCACCGCCGTCGGCACATGGTTCGCGGCGGGCTGCCTGTTCTTCGCCTTCCGCCGAAGGCAGGTCGACCAGCGCTTCCGCACCCGGCCCGTCGCGCCGAGCCGCGACGCCATCCGCCGCTTCGTGCGGCTGGGCGCGCCGATCGGCGGCCAGTGGTGCCTGGGCATGACCTCCTTCGCCATGTTCACCACGCTGGTGGCGCGCATGGGCGACGCCGCCATGGCGGCCAGCCAGGCCTTCATCATGCTGCTCTCGCTGTCGTTCATGCAGGCCATCGGCGTGTCGGTGGCCGCGTCGACGCTGGTGGGACGCTACGTCGGCGCCGGCGACCCGGAGGCGGCGAGCCGCAGCTTCCGCTCCTCCCTCTGGCTCGGGGCGATGGTCGGCGCGGCGGTCGGCCTGCTCTTCGTCGCCGTCCCCGGACCGCTGCTGCGCATCTTCACCGACGACCCGACCGTCGTGGAGCTGGGCGTGCCGCTGCTCGCCATCGGTGCACTCTTCCAGTTCTTCGACGCGGGCGGGATCATCGCCGAAGGCGCGCTGCGCGGCGCCGGCGACACGCGCTGGCCCTTCGTGGTGCACACCGCGCTCGGCTGGGGCTTCTTCGTGCCGGTGGCCTACCTGCTGGGCGTCGTGCTCGAGGGCGGTCTGACCGGCGCCTGGGTGGGCGGCACGATCTACGTGGTGCTGATGGCGTCGGTGCTGATCTGGCGCTTCCGCTCGGAGGCGTGGCACCGGATCACCATCTAGCCGGGCAGCTTCACCCGGGCCACCACCGGCAGGTGGTCCGACGCGCGGCGCGCGGCGCGGCTCGTGTGCGCCTCGATCTCGACGATGCGCACGCCGCGGGCGTAGATGCGGTCGAGGGAGAGCATCGGGCTGGCGGCGGGGAACGACGCCGGCCACTCGGCGTTGTGGTGGTGGGTCAGCTCCTCGTCCAGGATGCGCGTCGCCTTGCACTGGCGCCAGGCGTTCATGTCGCCCACCAGCAGGGTCGGCGTCGAGGACAGGCGCGGATGGTCGAGCAGCGACTGCACCTGGCGGTGGCGCGTGCGATCGGCCAGGGCCAGGTGGGTTGCCACCACGTCGAGGGCGCCGACGTCGTCGGAGAGCTGGACCGCCACCGCCACGCGCTTCTCCATGCGGCTGAAGGACAGGTCGAGCATGCTCACGCCCGAGATCGGCCAGCGCGACAGGATCGCGTTGCCGATGATCCCGCGCTTGTGGGAGCGGATGGTGGCGAAGGCCACGTGCAGGCCCAGCGCGTCGGCCAGCCGCTCCAGCGGATCCTCGCCGCGCAGCGGACGCAGCACCTCCTGGAGCGCGATCAGGTCGGCGTCGAGCTCCGAGATCACGAAGCCGGCGCGGGCCGGGTCGGGCCGGCTGCGCCCGTTCAGACCGGTCCAGCGGTGGACGTTGTAGGTCGCCACCGAGATCTCGCCGGAGAGCGGGCGGGTCGGACGCGAGCGGCGCGGCGCGCGCAGCAGCGACAGGTGGGGCGTGGCGGCCGCGTGGGCCAGCTCGGCCTTGCGCGTGGTGCGCTCGGTGCGCTGCTGGCGGCGCGACTCCTTGCGCTCGGCGCGTCGTGCCGTTCGCTCCGCCTTCTTCTTCGCCGATCGGACCGCCATGGCGTTCCGCCTCTCTCCCCCTTCCGCGGCCGGGGCCGCGTATTGGCCCCTGCTGCCGGCCTGCGTAACATAGCGGCCGCCCCGAACCCCGGGGTGAACCTCCCACGACCCGCACCCGGTCCGCCCGAGCCCCCGCGGGCGCGCAACCACGCGCGCAATCACGCGTCGTTCGTGCGGTTTGCCACTCGAGGCGAAAGCCGCTCCGGAGACGGACCGATACGATGGAGAGCCCCGAGGACCCATGGCCCGCCAGAACGGAAAGACGCCCAGGAGCCTGCTCGACTCGCCGCGCGTGCGCGAAGCGGCGCGCGCGCTGATCGAGGCGGTGCACGAGGAGACGCGCGACCGGGAGCTTGCGCCCAAGGCCTACGATCGCGCGCTGCGCGAGATCGAGCGGCTGCGCGGTCGCCCGCTCTTCCACAAGGCGCTGGCCAGCGGCGTGGGCCGCGGCGCCCGGGTGCGCCTGTCGAACGGGCTGACCGTGCTCGACCTGGCCAGCGGCATCGGCACCTACGGCTTCGGCCACAGCGACCCGGACCTGCTGGAGACCGCCGTGGTGGCGGCGGCGGGCGACTCGGTCTTCCAGGGGCACCTGCTGCCCGGCGTCGAGTATCACCAGCTCTCGAAGGCGCTGGTGCGCCACGCGGGTCCGCGGCTCAAGCACGTATGGCTGTCGATCTCGGGGGCGATGGCCAACGAGAACGCCCACAAGATGATCCTCCAGAAGCACGCGCCGGCCGACCGCATCGTGGCCTTCGAGCGCTGCTTCGCCGGCCGCACGCTGGCCATGGCCGAGATCACGGACAAGCCGGCCTACCGCCAGGGCCTGCCCCTGCGCGGCAGCGTCCTCTACGTGCCCTTCTACGATCCGGAGGATCCGCAGAGCACCGAGAAGAGCGTCGCCGCGCTGGACGCCCACCTGCGCCGCTACCCGGAGCGCATCGCCGGCATGCTGTTCGAGCTGGTGCAGGGCGAGGGCGGCTTCCACACGGCGCCGCGCGAGTTCTTCGAGGCGCTGATGCAGCGCTGCCAGGAGGCGAAGATCGCCGTCTGGGTCGACGAGGTGCAGACCTTCGCGCGCACCGGCGAGCTGTTCGCGTTCCGCACGCTGGGCCTCGAGGACTACGTCGACCTGGCGACCGCCGGCAAGACGCTCCAGGGCAGCGCGGTGCTCTTCAACAAGGCCTACAACCCGAAGCCGGGCCTGGTGGCCGGCACCTTCGCCGGGTCGAGCGCCGGCATGGCGGTGGGCGCGCGCATCATCGAGCGGCTGGAGACCGAGGGCTACCTGGGCGAGGAGGGCCGCATCGCGCTGCTCGGCCGGCGCTTCGAACGGCGCCTCGAGTCGCTGCGCAAGCGCCTGCCCCGCTGCGTCGGCGAGCGCTCGGGCATCGGCGCCATGCAGGCCTTCGTGCCCTTCGACGGATCGCCGGAGATCGTGGCCACTCTGCTGAAGGCCGCCTTCGAAGAGGGCCTGCTGCTCACCAGCGCCGGCTCGAACCCGACCAAGCTGCGCTTCCTGCTGCCGGTGAACACCACCGACGAGGAGCTGGAGGCCGGGCTCACCATGCTGGAGAAGGCGATGCGCCGCGTGGCGGAGGAGTGCGGACTGCCGTGCTAGTGCTGCGGCCGATCGCGCCGGGCGACCTGGACTCGCTCGTCGATCTGGCCCGGCAGCTCGACTCGATGAACCTTCCGGCGGACCGCGACTTCCTGTCCGCCCGCATCGACGTCTCGCAGCGCTCCTTCGGTGGGGACCTCGCCGACTGGCGCGAGGGCATCTACGTGTTCGTGCTGGAGGACACCGACGCCAACCGCTGCGTCGGCACCTGCACGATCCTGGCCAAGCACGGCCGCCCCGGATCGCCCTACTTCTGGCTGGCGGTCACCGAGGAGGAGCGACGCAGCGCCGAGCTGGGCAAGCGCTTCGTCCACACCCGGCTCCAGATGCGCTCCACCGAGGACGGGCCCACCGAGATCGGCGGGCTGATCCTCGACCCGGCCTACCGCCGCCACAAGGCCCGCTGCGGCAAGGCGCTGTCAACGGTCCGCTTCGCCTACATGTCGCTGCACCCGGACCACTTCGAGCGCGAGGTGATCGCCGAGATGCTCTCGCCCTTCGAGGAGACCGGCGACAACCTGCTGTGGAACGCCTTCGGCGCGAAGTTCACCGGCATGCCCTACCGCGAGGCGGACCACCTGTCGTCGCGCAGCAAGCAGTTCATCGCCGATCTCTTCCCGGTGGACCCGGTCTACGCGACCCTCTTCCCGGAGGAGGTGCAGCGCGTGATCGGCCAGCCGAACGAGACGGCCAAGGCGGCGCTGCGCATCCTGGAGAAGATCGGCTTCCGCTACCTGAACCAGGTCGACCCCTTCGACGGCGGTCCGTACTACGGCGCCGCGCGCGACGCCATCAGCTGCGTGCGCGACCGGCGCACGCTGGTGCTGCCCGGCGAGGTGGCCGAGGTGGCGGGCGACGACGACGGAGCGCTGGTGCTGGTGTCGGCCGAGGGCCGCCACGGCTTTCGCGCCACCGTGGCGCCGCTGTCGCAGGACGGCGCGCCGGTGGTGTCGCACCAGGTGCGCGAGGCGCTGGGCGTGGGCGGCGGCGACCGCGTCAGCGTGACGCCGCTTCCCTGAGTCCATGTCCGAAGAGCTGACGAGCGTCTCCCCGGCGGATCCCACGGACGTGGTGGGCCGCTTCCCGGTGGCCGACGCCGCGGCGGTGGACGCGGCGGTGGGTCGGGCGCGGCGGGCCTTCGCCGGCTGGCGCGACGCGGGGCTGGAAGCGCGCAGCCGGGTGATCCGCCGCTTCGCCGAGCTGGCGTCGGCGCGCAGGGACGAGCTGGCGTCGCTCATCTCGCGCGAGGTGGGCAAGGTGCGCTGGGACGCGGCGGCCGAGGCGGGGCTGCTGGCGCCGAAGGTGACGGTGACGCTGGAGGACGGCATGCGGCTCGTGGCGCCGACCGAGCCGGCGCCGGGTCAGCGCGCGACCTACCGGCCCCGCGGCGTGCTGGCCGTGTACGGTCCGTTCAACTTCCCGGCCCACCTGCCCAACGGTCACATCGTGCCGGCGCTGGCCACCGGCAACAGCGTCGTCTTCAAGCCGAGCGAGCTGTCGCCGGCGGTGGGCGCGTGGATGGCCGAGCGCTGGCGCGAGGCCGGGCTTCCCGAGGGCGTGCTCGAGCTGGTGCACGGCGGACCCGCGACGGGCAAGGCACTGGCCGCCCACCCGGACGTCGACGGCATCCTCTTCACCGGCTCCTACCCGACCGGTCGCGCACTGCGCGAGGCGACCCTCGACCAGCCCTGGAAGCTGCTGGCGCTGGAGCTGGGCGGCAGCAACGCCATGCTGGTGTGCGACGACGCCGACCTCGACCTGGCCGTCTCCCAGGCGGCGCTCTCCATCGCCGTGACCACCGGCCAGCGCTGCACCTGCGCGGGGCGCCTGTTCGTCGACCGGCGGGTGATCGAGCCCTTCGCGGAGAAGCTGGGGCGCGTGCTGTCGGGGCTGCGGGTGGGCGCGCCGGACGCGGAGGGCGCGTTCATGGGTCCGCTGGTGTCGCTGGAAGCCCATGCGCGGCTCGAGCGCGCCCGGTCCGCCGCCGCGGCCGCCGGCGGCGAGCGCGTCGCGATCGCCCAGCCGGATCTTCCGCCGCCCTACACCGGCGCGGGCCTGGTGCGCTTCCGCACCTGCGAGCAGACCCACCCCTACCAGCGCGACGAGATCTTCGGACCCGAGGCCGCCCTCTACCCGGGGGACGACCTGGACGCCGCCATCGCCGGCGCAAACGACTCGGACTACG